>CAYGCV010000053.1:0-17001 GCA_964348425.1 uncultured Vicinamibacteraceae bacterium
TTGTTTCATACTGCCTATTATAAAATGTCAGGCAACTTATTTCCAGGTTAATACCACGGTGAGAACACCGGAGAAATACACGGTTGACAACCTGCCAGCGAAAGCCTCTCCGGTGCAGAGACAGAGGATTCCAGATCGCCCGCGAGACGGAGACGACCAGCGTGGAAAACAAGGAAATATCGTATTCCATCAGCGCGGCGACGGTAGCTTCGACATCAAACAGCAACAAAGCGAGAACGGCGTAACAGCCCGTGGCAGAAGTCCACGCTGCACCGGGATTGGCCGGCAGCGGCGCAGAAACGGCTCGGATCGGGCCAGATTCGGGCGATTTCGACCGCAGTACGGACCCGTTATCGGGCCAACACCGCTCTTGTCGAGAGCAGCACGACTTTTGCCACGGGCTGGTAACAAAGACGCTAACGTCATGCGAGAGCATCCGTTCCGGGCTCAAATGGCTGGTACGAAAGAATCTGGTGGCCAAGGGCGAAATCGCGGAGATCGAGCGCAACCTGCTGGAGCAGCTCAAACGAGAGAGGACGCGAGGACGCGGCCGGTAGCGGCAGGCCGCGTCGACGAGGCTGCACGCAGCGGCACCGCAACCGACGGCCGCCTGACCACCATCTGGCTCGCCCACGCAGCCTGTACAGATGACCGAACCAGTGAAAGCAGCACCGCCGGCCGTGCGAGTGATAGGTCTGGTGCCGAGCCACGCCGAAACCAAGTTGACCGACGGGAGGTCAGTGCCTCCATCCCGGCCCGTCCAGGAGGAAGTACCGCTGTGAAGGCTGATGCCCCGCCAACGACCAACCGCGACCGGAGGCGGTCAACCCCGGCAAATCGCCCAGCACGTCACTAGCCTCCAACCGTTGTAGATCACCACCGGCAGGACCAGCGGGAGGACGGACCCCTCCCGCAGGACTCCCTCGGAAATGCAGCTTCTGGTACAGCAAGGCAGTGGACGTGAGCATACAGACCGCTATCGACCGGTCAACTGCCGACTGCAACCCCAAGAGCAGCACGACGTACAGGCATCCGGTCGTCCGTCACCGGGTGACCGCCGAGGGCGACCGCTAGGCTCGGTGGGAGATCACCGTTTTGACCGCCCTGTCAGTCGAGGACAGACGACTGGTTCTCCAACCAGCGGATCGCCTTGGCCACCGTCTTGGGCGTGACGCCCGTGCACGCAGCCATGAGGGTGTCCGGGTACCCGAAGCCACGCAGTGCCGCAGATTGGCAAGCGATCGCCGGGTACCGCACAGCCTGAACAGGCGGCGCGGCTCCGGGACCGACTGGCCCCGGAGCCCGCGGCGAGCTCGAGCTAGAAGTCGAGCTGAAAGGCGAACTTGGCCAGCCGGCCCGGCATGATCGCCTGCGGCGCCAGCCACTCCGCCCCGAACCCGGGCTGCTCCAGCGTCACCGCGTTGGCGTTGAACACGTTGAAGAGGTCGAACATCGCCCGGACCTGCATGCCGCCGGCGAAGCGGAAGATCTTCGTCAGGCGCAGGTCGAGCTGATTGAAGCGGTCGCCGTACATCGAGCCCGGCGGAATGACGTTCAGCGTCACGGTGCTCGGATACAGGGTCGCCGCGCGCCCCAGCGACGTGTCGTCGAACCGGACCTCCGCCACCCGCTCCGGCCCCGGCTGGTTCTGCAGCGTCGCCGCGACCTGGACGTCGCCGGGGAAGGTGTACGAGCCGAGGAACTTGACCTGCGTCAGCCAGTTCTCGCTGCGGTTGCAGTACTCGAGCGGGGACGTGTCGCCGAAGTCGGAGCGCTGCGGGATCGCCGCCGCCCCGCTCAGCGAGAGGTTGCCGACCGACTCGGGCAGCGCCGCCTGAACGTCGCAGTAGTTGTACGACGCGCTCCCGGTGCTCACGCCGCCCTGCAGCAGCAGGTCCTGCATGCGGGCGTCGACCGTGAAGTCGAACCCGTGCCACACCTCGCTCTGGTCGGCGAAGTTCCCGGCGTCCACCCTGATCTCGTCGGCCGGGCGCACGGAGGTCGGCAGCAGGTCGTAGAAGCTGAGCGTGTTGCCGCCGCCGCCGGGCAGCCGCTCGTCCTCGGGCACCGTCACCGTGCCGGTCACGAAGTCGCCCGGGCCGACCGCGCGGTTGTCCAGCACGCTGTGGTTGATCCAGGTGCGCCGGAAGTAGCCGACGTCGAGCGAGACGCCGGGCACCAGCTCCTGCTGGACGCTCCCGGACATCTCCCAGTTCGAGAAGCGGTTGCCCCAGCCGAACGCCCAGTTGTCGTCGTAGAACGTGGTGATGCCAGGCACGCCGAACGACGGCGTCACGTTCGGGCTCAGGATCTCGCCGTTGGGCTCCGGGTTGAGCGGATCGCCCTGCACGAGGCCGTCGCCCGGAATGCAGGCGACAGTCCCGATGCACCCGGTGAGCCCGTCGTTCCAGGACCGCTCCATGCGCCGGTTGCTCAGCGCGGGGTTGACGCGCTGCGACCAGTCGGTGGAGTCGCGCCGGCCGTAGCGGTGGGCCGAGAACTTGAGCGCCGTGCGGCCGTCGCCGCGCAGGTCGTAGGCCGCGCCCAGCCGCGGCTGCAGGTCCTTCCAGGTCACCACGGTCGCCGCCTCGATGAGGAACGGGTCCCGCACCCACACGTTCGTCGGACGGAGCTGGTCGGGATACCCGGCGCTGACGTAGTCCCACCTCAGCCCCGCGTTCACCGTCAGCCGATCGACCGTCCACTGCTCCTGCGCATAGATGCCGAGACTGGGCTTCGCCTCGTCCGTCGAGCTTGCGCTGCCCCAGAACCGGGCCCGAATCGGATTGCCGCGCAACGTGACGAGCGACGTCCAGTCGCCGTCGTTGTCCTGGCTGACGCTGGTCTGCTGCGTGTTCAGGTTGATGCCGACCTTCAGGTTGTGGCTGCCGGTGACGTACGACACGGACCCGCGATAGTAGTTGACGGTCTTGGGGCTGTAGCGCACAGTCGGCCCGGACAGCCAGCCCGACATGTTCCGGGAGGCCCGGACGGGAGAGAACTCGAGAATGCCGGGGATGTCGGTCACCGCGCCGGGGGCCGGCAGGATGTCGAAGCGGAACGGCTCGTGCGAGACGCCCGCCTCGAACAGCAGCCGGTTGGTCTGGGGGCGCGTCCAGGCGATCTGGTAGTTGTTGACGTCGATGACCGAGCTGAAGGCCGCCTCGGGCGTGATGAAGATCGAGACCAGCGTGCGCCCCTGCAGGAAGTGCGGCTTCCGCACCGCGCTGTTGGTCCAGTAGAGCTTGACCTTGTCCTTCTGCGTCGCCTGCCAGGTGAGGTTGATCGACTGCTCGCGCGCGGTCGACTCGTCGACAGCCGGCCGGCTCGGGTCCGGCGTGAAGACGAAGGCGGCCGGGTCGAGCGGGTGGAACACGCCGGGCGCCTGCAGGTCGGCGAAGTTCGTCGTGTGGTTGACGAAGAACCACAACCGGTCGCGGACGATCGGGCCGCCGAACGAGGGCGCGATAGTGAAGTTCCGCTGCAGCTTCGTGGCCGACTTCAGCCCGCGGTCGATCAGGTCCTGGTCGAGGTTGCCGGCGTGCAGGCCGGGAAAGCCGAAGGTGGTGAACAGTGCGCCGCTGAAGCTGTTGCCGCCCTCGCGGGGAATCATGTTGATGGAGACGCCGCCGGTCTCGATCTCGGCCGAGTTCGCCGAGTAGCTGAAGGCGATCTCCTCGAAGTTGGTGTCCGGAAAGTAGGCCAGGTTGGCGCCCTGCGTGAACGGGTCGGACACGTCCATCCCGTTGATGGAGATCACCTGGTCCTCGCGCTCCCCGCCGTGGATCGACATCCGCTGCGAGGTCTGCGACGTCAGTCCGCCCGAGTCCTGCGACAGGGTCGTGCCGTACGACTCGGCGCCGACCATGCCGGGCACGAGCAGCCCGTAGCTGGTGAGCGACTTGCCGGTCGGGATGCTGTCGATGACCTGGCGGTCCATGACCTGGCGCTGCTCGACGTTCTGGATGTCGACCACCGGCGTGGCCCCGGAGACCGTGATGGTCTCCTCGATGTCGCCGACGCCGAGCTGGATGTCGATGTTGGCGGTGAAGCCGCTGCTGAGCCCGACGCCCTCGCGCAGGACCGTGCCGAACCCTGGCAGGGAATAGGTGACGTCGTAGGTGCCGACTTCGAGGGCGACGATCAGGTACTGCCCGTTGCCGTCGGTGATCGCCGTCCGCACCTGCTCGATGAGGGCCGGACTGCGCGCCTCCACCGTCACGCCGGGCAGCACGCCGCCCGTGGTGTCGGTGACCGTGCCGCCAATCTGCTGCGCGCCGGCGATGCCGGGCACGAGCAGCACGATGGCCAGAACCGCCGCTTTCTTCATCATGGATTCTCCCTCCCTGCGTTGCCGTGCAAGCTCCAGCAGTGTACGCAGCAGCGGATCTCACCGGGGATGGGAAACGCGCGCCTCGACGCCCAACAGCACGCCGCCGCGGCCACGAACTGGCCCGCGCCGCCATGATTCACCAGGCTCTGCGCGGGCCGTCGCCCGAAGCCGACAGATGCGCGAACCGGCGGCGCACAGGAACGAACCGGCCAATTCGCGCGCCGCAAAAGGCACCGGGAACACGCCTGCCAGACACGAGGCCAGCCGACAGCGCGGCACCGCGAATGCCCAAGAGGTTCGAGGTTCGCGCAAACACGCTCCTTTACCCTTTGTTCACAGCTGCTTGCACAAACAGGGTCGCTCCCCAGGCGGGAGCAAGGATTGAAACTGCGGGGTACCCGACGCGCTGTGAGCACGAGCTACCATCGCTGCTGGCGCCGCTCCCCGCGCGGGAGCGAGGATTGAAACCAGACCGCCTCACGCAGTCGCCGCCTCGAGACAGGGTCACCGCCACCGCAGGAGCGAGGATTGAAACACCTACACCGTTACGTTCACGCTGTACAGCTTCTCCTGTGGGCGACCCAACGCGTTGGACCCCGGTTGCTCCCCGCGCGGGAGCGAGGATTGAAACGCTGCCCGGACGGTGCAAAGCACGAAGCAGGGGCCGTCGCTCTCCAGGCAGGAGCGGGGATTGAAACGAGTGTTCCCGGCCGTCCCTCAGGACCACGATGACGCCGCTCCCCAGGCGAAAGCGAGGATTGAAACCTGGCCGGCTGGCTGCCCGAGACATGGCATGCCAACGCCACTCCCCGAACGGGAGCCAGGAGCGAGGATTGAAACAGCCTCGACATCTTGGAGGACCGCACGCAGCGACGCCTCGACGCACACCGAACAGCAGCGACAGCGGCCAGCCCAAGCCACTGCGCGCGAGACAACCCTCGATGTACCAGCGCTGGAGCGGCGACGCCCGTGCGGCTGGCGGTTGAACCGCTCATCCTGGTCAACCGTCAACTCGACCCCGTGCGCGGCTAGCTCGAAGAGGTGGTGATTCGCGAAAACAGGCTCTTCTACCCTTGGAGCGAGGACTGAAACTGCTGCGCGTTCTGAGTTGCCTCGGTACCGACTTGTCGCTCCCCGCGCGGGAGCGGGGATTGAAACAGATGCCGGTCAGCGCGATCGAGGAAGCGCCCCCGCCGCTCCCCACGCGGGAGCAAGGCTCGAAACAACCTCGACATCCTCGAGGACCACGCGGCAATGCATCGACACACGCCAAGCAGCAACGACAGATGCACCGTCTGCCTGCGCCGGGGTATCGGCGCAAACAGACGGCAATAGCAATGTGCGGAGGCTGGAGCCACGACTCCCGTGCGGCCCGCGCACGGGAGTCAGGATTGAAACATCGGCCCGCCCGACCACGCCGGCAACCGCTCGCCGACAGCCTACCGCTCCCGACGCGGGAACGAGGATTGAAACCGCCGCCTGACACGGGCCCAGCAGGCGCTCCTGTATCGCTCCCCGGGCGGGAGCAGGGATTGAAACTATATCGGTGACTACGACCCGGCCTGCGTGCTGAGGTCGCTCGCCACGCGGGAGCAAGGATTGAAACTGCGGCGAGCAAGTCATCACCGCCGAGTCGCTCCCCGCCCGGGAGCGAGGATTGAAACAGCCTCGACATCCTCGAGGACCGCACGCGGCAACACCTCGACGGACGCCGAGCAGCAGCGACAGCCGCCGACCCAACGCGTTGGTCCGCACGCCACAGCACGAAACGGCGAAGCCCGCCACGCGGCTGACAGCAACACCGCACCCTGACTGGAAGCCAACAAGAATCGAACGAAACTCGACTTCCGCCGATGCCGGTCCCCGAACCGCGGCACGAAACGAGCCCCAGAATGGCACACTGACCGGCAGGAGAAAGGACCCCATGAAGATCACGATCGAGACGCCGGCCTACAACAAGCTGCGCTACGGGCGGCCGTGGATCGGCCGCGCCACAGGCGAGCAGGACGGGCGCCTGACCCTGTCATTCGGCACCTGGATCGGGTCGCCGGGAGAGGCCGGACGCCTCGAGATCGAGGCGGCGGCCGGCGACGTGATCGCGCGCGGCCAGAAGGACTACCGGAACAGCCGGAACAGCCGCCGGGACGCGGTCGCGTACTGGATCCTCGAGGCCGACGGCACGCTGAAGACCGTCACGACGGTCGACGCCGTGGACGCGTACCGCCGGCACACGGCCGGGCTGACCGACCTGCTGCACACGGCAGAGAAGATCACCGCCGACGTCGGCGACGAGGTCCGCGAGATCCTGCGCGAAGGGCAGCGGAACCTGCTCCCGTCCGACGAGATGCGCGGGCTGCTGAAGCGGAGCATCGAGGTCATGCGCAAGGGCGCCGCGGGGCGCGGCGACATCTGGATGGTCGAGAAACTCGACCGCGACGCCGAGGCCATGATCGCCCGAGCCATTCATCCGCCGCTGTCCGTTGCCGGCACAACAAACAAGACGGCGGCCGAAGCCGGCTAGAGCCCCAGACCGGAAGCGGCCGAGACCGCGGCCGCGTACCGCCGGCACGCGGTCCACCTCCTGGCCGCTGTCGACTCGACGGGCGCGGCAGCTGCCCCCGGCGCAAGCACGAGCCGCAGGACCCGGCAGCGCGCAACCCACGTCCAAAGGGAGCGGGCGGCGGACCAACGCCCCGACCAACGACGAGAGCGGCGGCGCCTGAACACCCGAAGGGCACACCCGCCGGCTCGTCAGGAGAACACGAACCATGTCAAGAACACTGATGCGCATCGAGTACCACACCAGCGAGTTCAGCACCCCAGTCGGCGGAGCGGACCGGATCCGCACCTGGCTGGCCGGGCAGGCGGAAATCGGCGCCGGCGGCGCCCCCGGCCGCCTCGAGCAGGCCGCCGAGACGGTACGTGCCCTCCAGGAGGGCGACGAGCCGGTGTCGCTGACGCGCGACGAGGCGCTCTCAATCGCCGAGACGCTCAAGGCGGCGGCAACGCAGCCGGACCGTACGGCCGAAGAGACCCGAAACGATACCGACGCCGCGCTGCGCGAGCACGCACGAGAGCTCGGCGAAGCGATCGCCGGCCTGGCGGACGGGCACGACATCGTGCATCTGCAGCTGGTCTGAACACCAGAAGCAGCGGAGAACCGGCATCATGGCAAGGTCTCGCACGCATGTCGAGGGACTCGGACTTGCACGGTTGTCAATGGTGCTCAGCAGCATGTCCCCGCTCTTCGTCTTGTGGGCGATCCTAGGTAATGGCGTCATCGACGACCGCTGGTTCACCGGAGTCTGCGTCTCCATCGTCGTCTTCCCGAACGCGTTCCTTCTGCTGCGCATCCACACGGCCCGGAAGCGAGCGGACAAGTGCGAGCTTGCCGTAAAGACGGCCGAGGACCACCGCGACCACCTGCTGCCGTATCTATTTGCGATGCTCCTGCCCCTCTATGCCGAGCAACTCGAAAGCTGGCAGCACTTGTGGGCTGCGGCAGCCGGGGTGACGTTTCTCGGGTTTCTGTTCTGGCATCTCAACCTCCACTACATGAACCCGGCGTTTGCGATGTATGGCTACCGGGTACTCACGGTGTACCCGTCCGACGACGGGAACCCGCCTGTCGGGACGGCGCCTCATGCGGTCATCACTCGGCGGCCGAGTCTCGCGCCAGGAGACCGGGTCGCCGGTTACCGCCTGGGCAACACCGTGTTTCTGGCCGAAGAAAAGGGTCGGGCGCCTCTCGCGCCACCTGCGCCAGGCGGGGAACAACAATGATCGCATGGTCACCGAAGAATCATGGCTTCGACAGCCGCCGAAGGGCGACTTGTACATTCCGGCGGACCTTGGTACCGTGCCCTCATGAACACCCTCACGCTGCAGCGGAACGTCCAGTTCCTGTACGAAGAGCAAGTCGCGCGGATCGAGGCGCGCTCCCTCGGATGCCAACGGTGGGAGCGCGACGAGGACGACCCGTGGCAGGTCCGCGTCAACATCGACGGCACGGTTGACGACGTGTTGCGCCGGGCGGCGTACGTGGGCAAGGTCGACGGCGAGCCGACGGTCTACGAGCAGCTGATTCGGCCGAACTATCAGGGCGGACGCTTCAACCGCACGCGCTCGGTGAACCAGTACCTGACCCACTGGATCTACCCGTACCGCGGCAAGTTCCATCCGCAGATGGTCCGGGCGCTCCTCAACATCGTGGGCGCGAAACGAGGAAGACTGGTTCTCGACCCCTACGTGGGCAGCGGGACCACGGCGCTGGAGGCCACGCTGCTCGGGATCCACTGCATCGGCATCGACATCTCGCCGCTCTGTACGCTGCTGACGCGGGTGAAGACGCGGTCCGTTCAAGCCGTGGCCGAAATTCGGGCACGGCTTGAAGCACTCCTGAAGCTCGACGCGCTGGACCCCGGCGATGAGTCGATCGCCGACGACAAGAACCCGATCGTTTTCGAGTTCGTCCAAGCCGCGCGCATGACGACCCTGAGCGACGTGTCGAGGCGGAACCGGGACGGCCGCGCATCGCTGCGCAAGAACCTCCTGGCCATGCTGGAGTCGGTCGAGGCACACGACCGCGCGCTGCGCACCTTCCGGATCGAACCCGGCCGCGTCTCCGTTGTCCGTGGCGACTGCCGGAACTTGCAGTCAGCAGGAATCGACGACGCGACCGTGGACGCCGTCGTCACGTCGCCGCCGTACTCGATCGCCCTCGACTATGTGAAGAACGACGATCATGCCCTCGAAGCTCTCGGGGCGAGTCCGGCCGCGCTCCGGTGCAAGATGACAGGGATCCGTGGCCGGGGCCCGAAGGAGAAGCTGGCCCTCTACAACGAGGACATGCGGGGAATGTTCCGCGAAGTGGCGCGGGTGCTGAAACCGGGAGCGAGGGCGGCGTTCGTGATCGGCGACGCGACAGTCGACCGCCGCGAACAGACGACCACGCGCCAGATGGGGGATTGGGCCGTGGACGCCGGTCTGGAGCGCGAACGCGAGCTCCGGAAGATTGTCTTCGGCCTGTACAACGTGATGAACGACGAGAAGATCCTGGTATTCCGGAAGCCGGAACACGGTGGTTGAACGGCCCGCCCTGGTCAATCTTCAACTCGACCCCGTGCGCGGCGAGCTGGAAGAAACAGCTACTTGCACACGTCGCTCCCGACGCGGGAGCAAGGATTGAAACCGGAACGAGAGTGGCGCAGCGCGGCCGTGCGCGATCGCCCCCCAGTTGCTCCCCTCACCTGCACAACGAGTGGTATCTGCCGGAAGTCTCGGCCGATGGGAAGTTGACAATCGAGACCAGCTGCGAGCCGCCGATCGAGGTCGGCGGGGACCTGCTCGCCGAGCTGCGGACCGCCGCGCCGGCGCCAACCACGGTCCGCCGCCTCCTGGCGAGCCTGCGCACTCTCGATCCCGGCACCCGCGTGGTCGTCAGAGGCCAGGCGGGCGGGTTCGAGGACGTGCGGACCGAGTCCGTCTAAACCGTGCGTATCGCCGTCGAGGCCGGCTGCGGGGAACCGGGCGCCGACCGCCACGGAGCGGAAAACGAGGCCGGAGGCGAGCACGACCCAATCGAGACGGCCATCGTGATCGGCAGCGCTCCCCGCAGCCGGCCCGGCGCGAACGCCTGGCCGCCCGATGCCGCCCGGGTCAGCCGGCACCGGCCGGCCGCTCCCGCGTGTCCGCGGGCGCCGGCCGCCCGGCCGCCGCGTCCGGCGGGACATGAAAAGCGTACTCGTCGAGCACGGGGTACTCTGCGGCCAGGCTCGAGAGCACGCGCTCGAGCCCGGCATCGAGCACGGACGAGGCGCCGTCGGTCACGGCATCGAGCGCGCGCCGCGCGGCGTCCAGCGCGCCCTGCCCGCGCGCGGCCGCGACGGCCGCCTCCCAGCCCGGGCGCGCGGGCGCGCCGGGACGCGGATGGACGCCGGCGCCCTCGAGGCAGCCCAGGGCGGACGCGGGCGCCGTCATCCGCACCTCCTTGCGGGCGTAGCGCAGCGCGAAGTCGTCGGCGAGGCCGCCGTGCGAGGCCGCCGGACAAGCCGGGACCAGAGCCGCCAGGTCGACGGCCGACGGGCCCGGAGGCGGCGAGAGCAGGTACATGCCCACGGCCGCATGCACGTTGAACTGCGCACAGAGCACGTCGCCGGGCGGGATGTGCGAGCCGGCATCGAGCGCGATGTCCGGCACGGCGATCCGGCCGGCGGCCGGGTCGTAGCGCGAGACGAGCTCTGCCGCCTGCGGGCGGCGCGGGTTGTCCACCTCGACGACGGCGACGTCCACGCCGCGCGCGGCAAGCACCTCGACATAGGCGGCAACGCGGAACGCGGCCGAGGTCGGGCGAGAGAAGCGCAGCACGCCGTCGTGGGGCGACGGCGAGAGGACGAGGTCGCAGTTGCGCGCGCGGCCCAATTGCATCGTCTCGGGCGCGAGCCCGCCGGAGGGCGGCCCGCACGGAGCGGAAGTGTAGTCAAGCGCGGCGGCGGCACGGAGCCGCGGTGAAGCCCGGAGAGGCCGGAGCACCCAACGGATTGGAACGAAGACTTGCAAGGGCGCCCGGGGCCCCGCGGGACGCCCGCGAACCGGGATGGGACAGCAAGACAGGGAGGGACAGATGACCGTCAAAGTGAGAATCGACGAGGTGAACGGGGACGTGTGCTTCGACTGCCCGGACTGCGGGGCGGAGCTCGAGCGCACCGCGGACGGCGAGACCATCGATCTCGACGACGTCGGCGCAGGACACGCCTGCGATGACTGACCGGCCGGGACTCGAGCAGCAACGAGCAAGCGAGACCGGGATCCGTACCGTCAAGGCGCTCGTCGTACTGGACCCGGCCGGGCAGTACGACAAGGAGCCAGACCGAGAGTTCGCCGAGATCCGGCAGATCTACGAGGAGGACTTCCATCTGAAGCTCGACGCGGTCCGGGCCGATGTGTTCAATCCCGGCCAGGCGGACCGCGCCGAGATCGTCATCTTCGACTGGGGCGGGGCCAGCCTCGGCAACGACCTGATGGGCCACCAGCTGCGGGCGCTGATGCGCTGGGCCGACGACCACCCGTCGGCACTGGTCATCATCCGGTCCGCCCTCTCGTGGAGCTATCTCCAGGACGAGATCGAGGCCAAGCAGCTCCCCGCGCTGGCCAATGTCGTCAACGACGACGGCAGGCTGACACTGCCGGCCTGGTGGCTCTCCACCGCCGAGGGCGTCAAGCCGAGCCGGGTCGACAAGGTCGGCTTGACAATCCACGTCGACCCCGCCGTCCGGCGTCAGCTCAAGGTGCTCGCCGCCGAGCGGGACGCGACGGTGCACGGCCTCGTCTGCGAGGCGCTCAACCTGCTGTTCGCGCAACACTCCCGGCCGGAGATCGCGGAGTAGGGCCGGGCACCCCAACGACGGACTCTCCGACTAAACAAGGACGACCCCGCCCGGCACGGCAACGGCCACGGGCCGACCTCTCGAGCCGCCGGGCACGGGAGCCGGCCAGGGACCGGAACGCGCACGCCCCACAGCGGCAACCCGCACCGCCCGGACCCGGTGCGGACGAACGGACGACCACGGGGGGGGAGAGTGAACGGGCCGATAATAAGGGAGACCCGAACGGCTCCGAACCCGGCCACCAAGCCGGAGGAACGCCCGCGCGCCAGGCGCGGACCCTTCCCCGCGAACGCCCCTGCGGGGCACAGCCGGCCGACGCCCGACGGGCCGCGAGGCCCGGCCGCCGCAGCGCCGCGCGACGCCCGCTTGACCGGCAAGAGGAAGGACCCGCGCGCCGCCGCGGGCCGGAAAGGAGGCCACGCCATGCGTTGACACAACCCACGGCACATCGGCGGAGGCCGGCGCTGCCCGCACGACGCGGCGGGAGCGCCGGCCGCAAGACGCGCCGCCCGGCGGCGGCAGACAGTCCAACGCGTTGGAACTCTGCCCAGGCATCCGCACGCAGCACCCGGCGGCAGGGAGCCGGCTACCCGAAGGGCAGCGAAGGTCGCCGCGGGCGGAAGAAGCGAACCGCGAGGTCCGCCCGCGCAAGGATGAACCCGGCATCGGGACAGTCGCCGACGGCGCGCACGTGTCCCGACCAAGTGGTAAGGTGAGAACGCGATGACCGAAGCGACGATGATCTGGACGGTAATCGGGACCGGCGTCGGGATGACGGGCATCCTGCTGACCGTTCTGCTGACCGTCATGACGATGCAGGGACGCGCGACAAACGCGCGGATCGACGACATGGCCAAGACGATCGCCGCGCGGTTCGACGACCAGAACGCGATGATCGCTGCACGGTTCACAGACCAGAACGCCCTGATCGAAGGCCGTTTCAACGACCAGAGCCAACGGATAGGCGACCTCGGCAACCAGCTGAACCAGGTCGCGGCCGACATGCGGGAGCTGCGGACGCACGTGTTCCAGACGCGCAGCGACTACACGGCAGCCGGTTAGAAGGCCAACGCTGCCCGCTCGAGGCGGCGCCAAGCGCCAGCCGCAACACGCGCCGCCGAACGGCGCCGACGTCCCAACGCGTTGGATCCCTACCGAGTCCGACTCCTGGCGGGCGTCCCGCAGGAAGAGATCGCCTTCGGCGTCGCCCAGCGCTTCGCGACGCTCGAACGCCCCTGCCGTCAACCGGGGCGGGCGACGTGGAATCAAGCAGATGGCATCACCGACGCGGGAAACACTCGAGCAGGAGTGGCAGCGGTTGAGCCGCTACCATATCGACTTGCGGCCTGCGGTGCTCGGCCCACCAGAGGCGTTCTCGGACGCCCTCGCGCCACTCAGCCCCGACCTGTCGTACTGGCCGCGAGTGGACCCCAGTCGGATGCGGGAAAAGAGCCGCGCGGTCGCCTTGCGGATCGGACTCAGCTTCGCCGGCGCGCGGCGCCAGCCGACCACCGAGGAATTCTACGCCGCAGTGCACGCTGAGGCGCCCACCGAGGCACAACGATGCCTGGTCTACGCCTGGGTGCTGCAAGCGACCGAGATGGATCTGATTCACGCCTGGGTCGAACAGGCCTACAGCTGGCGGCAGCTGGTGCGAGCACTGCACCACGCCGAGTTCGACGTCTACAGCCAGATCCGGATCATCAACGATTTCGCCAGCCGGGGCGAGTGCGGCGGCGTTCGCCTGTGGGACACACCATGAGCGGCCGAGCGCGGGAGCTGACGCTCACCGAACCGGCAAGCTCGCTGTGGCGAGCCATCCGGGGCCCGCTGGCGGTGTTGCGGCACCGATACGAGGAGAAACCCGAACGGTGGCAGATGGGAGGGGGTTCGGTGCTGGCGGCGCGCTGGAAGCACCGCCGGAGTGCCGACATCGACCTGATCACGTCTGCCGGGTGGCACCTTGCCGGACTGAGAAAGACGGCAACAACGGCTTCACAACCGAACTGGCCAAGGCCGGCGGCAAGCTCGACGGCTACAACGAGGCGGCCCTGGAGATGCGGTTCGGGAGGTATCAACGGCTGCACATCTACGGGACCGAGCCGACACCGCGCGCCGGCCACGAACGGATGCGCATCGACGGCGAGGTGTTCGAGACGTTGTCGACCACGCAGATCCTGGCCGGAAAGCTGCTGCATCGCGGGCTGAAGGCACCAGCACGAGATCTGTACGACCTGGTGATCGCTGCCGAGCGGGATCCGAAGGGTCTCGCCCACGCAGTGAACATGCTGTCACCGGACACGCAAGCCGACATGAAGTTGATGTGGCACGTGCGTCGGGACAAGATCGAGCACGACGCCAAGCGGAACTTGATGCAGCTCGATGCGGACGTGCCGCTCCTGGTGAAGGCGGAAGAACTCGTAGAGCGAGCAATCAAGACAGTAAGCGACGCAAGCTACGACAGGATCAGAGTGCAACCTGCGAGACCGCGCACGCCGGCCACGATCACCACGACGGACAATGCCGGACGACAACAGACGATAGCCGTGCCGAGAATCCGGCTCGAGGAAACGCTCGAAGGCGCCGGCATGAACGCCTGCCTTCGGGCGCGCCGGATGGACCGGGAGCGATTCATCGAGTCACTGTGCACAGTGCGCGAGGCGCCCCTGGCCCCCGGTAGCGGCGACAGCCTGCCGAACCCGCCGGTCCCTCCCGCCAGGGCAGGGTCCGACCGAAGCGGCAGCACACGCAATCGTACGTACGAACGGTAGGGAGGAGCACGACGCCGGTCTCGGGCGCGTCCGGCCCGCGCGGGCCACGACGCCGAGACCGCGATCGGGGCCATCGACCGCAGGCATTGCTACCTGCGGCCAGCGGCAGGTGAGGGAAGGCTCCCGCGCTCGCGCTACGCCCGACCTCCACACCGGCAAGCACGAGGTGGTCGGTGTCAACGTCATTTCAATCCCCGCTCCCGCGCTGGAAGCGACGCGCCGCCGCGGGCTCAATGGTCCGCACCTCGCCATTCCAATCCTCGCCCCCGCGCGGCGAGCGGCCGTCGAGCAGTCCCTGAGCCAGGTGGTGCGCCTCGTCGTTTCAATCCCCGCCCCCGTTCAGGGAGCGTCCCTGCCCGCGCAAGCAGCTGTGAACCAACGACGTCCCAACGCGTTGGATCCCCGCCGGGGCCCGCACACCGCCCGGCACCGGCCTACGCGAAGATGAGCAGTGCCGCCGCGCCGACAGACACCAGCCACCCCAGCGCCGCCGCGCCGATGGCGGCGGCCAGCCGCGCCGGCCCCGGCGGGGCCTCGAGCAGCGCCGCGCTGACGGCCGCGGCGGCGACCGGGAGGAGCCCGGGAAAGATGGTCCCCAGGCTCAGGCCCGCGGCCAGGGCCGCCACATGCATCAGCACCGCCACGGCACACACTGGCGCCGCGGGCCCGCACGACGAGCCGTCCACCGGCGCCGACCCGGCCGCGACGGCCAGCGCGGCGCCAGCAGCCAGCCCGGCGGCGGCCCCGCCGGCCGACACGACGAAGTAGTGGCGCAACGGGTCCGCGGTGCGCGCCGAACCCCGCGCCCAGGCCGCGGCGCCCAGCGCCGCCGACACGTACCACGGCAGCGCGGCCGCATGAACCAGCACGTTCGGCAGCGCACCGCACCCAGCGACAGGCCGGCGAGGGCCCGCGTCCGGCGCCGGAGCGTCCACTCCGCGCCTGCCCGGGCTCGCCGAATCCGCATGGTGGAACATAGCCGCCCCGCGCCCCCGGACACAGCAGCCGGGAGATCCGCCGCCGGGCAGGAGACAGCCGATGAGAGAGACGACACCGGCGATGACCGAGCGGCGGACCGGCCGCCTGCTGCGCTGCGCCTACTGCGGCCGCAGCCGCACGCGGGCCGCCTGCTGCGACGGGACCACCCGCCTCCCCTACGACCCGCGGACGCTGTCCGGCCGCGCGAGACCGGCCCCGCTCCCGGCCGCCGGCACGGGGCCGCGAGCGAACGGTGCGAGCGGCGCCCCGCCGGCCGCGCGGAAGCTCACCGGCGCTGGCCCGACGTGACCGGGTCGGCCGCCACGCGGCGCAGCACCAACCCGCCCCGGCCCGGCGAGAACCCCGCCGAGACCCAGCTGCCGTCCGGGAAGCGCCAGGCCACCGAGAACGTCTCGCCAGGCGCCAAGCCGGGGCCGGCCGTACGCACACCGCGCGCCAACTCCACCCCCGGGAGCATCAGGTCGTAGAAACGCTCGAGCGACGTCAGACCCACGGCAGCCTCGGCGGCGCGCGAGGCCCACGGCAGCGCCCGGGTCGGAACCGCCGGGTCCGGCCGGCCGCCGGCAGGCTCGGCAGGCTCGCTGCCGCGCGACAACGGAGGCAGCCACTCGGCGTCAAGCAGGCGCAGCGCATCGAGCGGACCCGCGCCGTCCGGCGCAAGGAGGCCCAGCGCGCCAATGGCGGCCAGCACGAGAACGACCAGCATGAACACGAACCGGAAGAGGCACATGCCCGCGAGCGTAGCGGGCTCGGCGGCACTGGCCGCCGACTGGCGGAACCCGCCCCCGGCGCGGCCTGAAGCGGCGGCGGCGCTGGCCGAAACGGCGGCGCGGGCGGCGGCCTGCGCCGCCTGCCCGCTGCATCTGAACCGGACCCGATCAGTGTTCGGGACCGGCCACCCGAACGCGCGCCTGATGTTCGTCGGCGAAGCCCCGGGACCCGACGAGGACCAGCGCGGCGAGCCGTTCATCGGCCGCTCGGGGCAGCTCCTGGGCCGCATCATCGCGGCGATGAGGGCCGAGCGCGGGGCGGTCTACCTGACGAACGTCGCCCTGTGCCGGCTCGATGACAGCCGGCAGCTGACCAGGGCGCAGACCGACGCCTGCCGCGGGCACCTCGAGGCGCAGATCGCGGCCGTCCGGCCGGCGGTGATCGTCGCGCTCGGCTCGAGCGCCTGGACCTGGTTCAGCCGCCGCGACAAGCGCAAGATGGCCGACGTGCGGGGGAGCGTCCACCGCTGGCGCGGGACGCTCGTCGTGCCGACCTACCACCCGGCGTTCCTGCTCCGGATCCCCGCCTTCAAGCGCGACGTCTGGACGGACATGCAGACCGTCATGCGGCTGCTCGAAGGCGGCGGCGAGGCCGCGGAAGGCGCCGTCGAGATCGACGAGTCGCCGTGGCTGCCGAAGGAGACCCGCGGCCTGTTCGACTGAGCAGCCTGCGGGGGCCCCGACGCGCCCGCTAGGAGTCTGCGCCGTAGGAGATTTGCGGCACGAAACGGGTCGTCAGTTCA
>CAYGCV010000054.1:0-16950 GCA_964348425.1 uncultured Vicinamibacteraceae bacterium
GATGGCGCGGTTCATCTCGTCGGTCAGCCGCTCGGGGGTCATGCCCGGCCGCCAGTCCGCCTCCGGCTTGAGGCGGATCGTCGTCTCGAGCATGCTCAGCGGCGCCGGATCGGTTGCCGTCTCCGCGCGGCCGACCTTGCCGAAGACGTGCTCCACCTCGGGGAAGGTGCGCAGAATCCGGTCGGTCTGCTGCAGGATCTCGCGGGCCTTGGTGATGGACACCCCGGGCAGGGTCGTCGGCATGTAGAGCAGGTCGCCTTCCCACAGCGGCGGCATGAACTCGGAGCCCAGCCGCGCGGCCGGCACGGCGGTCGCGCCCAGCGCCGCCAGCGTCACGACGACGACCCCCCAGCGCCAGGTGAGCGCGGCCCGCAGCAGCGGGCGGTACAGGGTCATCAGCAGCCGCGTGAGGGGGTTGGCCAGCGCCGGCCGGATGCCGCCCCGCAGCCAGTAGCCGACGAGCACCGGCAGGAGCGTCACCGACAGGAGGGCGGCCGCGGCCATGGCATAGGTCTTGGTGAACGCGAGCGGCTTGAACAGCCGGCCCTCCTGCGCCTCCAGCGTGAAGATCGGCGCGAACGAGATCGTGATGACGAGCAGCGCGAAGAACAGGGTGGGACCGACCTCGGTGGCGGCGCGCGTGATGATGCGCCAGTGGGGCAGCCGCCCCCGGTCGCGCTCGATGTGCCGGTGCGCGTTCTCGACCATCACGATCGCCGCGTCCACCATGGCGCCGATCGCGATCGCGATGCCGCCGAGCGACATGATGTTCGCGTTGATCCCCTGCAGGTACATCACGATGACGGCCAGCAGCACCGCCAGGGGCAGGGTCAGCACCGTGACGAGCGCCGACCGGACGTGCAGCAGGAAGACGGCGCAGACGAGCGCGACGATCGCCATCTCCTCGAGCAGCTTCCGCCGCAGCGTGTCGATCGAGCGCTCGATCAGCACCGTGCGGTCGTAGACGGGGACGATCTCGACGCCCGCCGGCAGGCCGGAGCGCAGTTCCGCGAGCCGGCGCTTCACCCGTTCGACCACCTCGTGGACATTGGCGCCGTAGCGCACCACGACGATGCCCCCGACCACCTCGCCCTCGCCGTTCAGCTCGGCGAGCCCGCGCCGGATGTCCGGCCCCATCTGCACCGTGGCGACGTCCTGCACCGAGATGGGCGTGCCCGACTCGTCCACGCCCAGCGCCACGCGCCGCACGTCGTCGACGCTCTGGATGTAGCCTTCGCCGCGCACCATGAACTCGGCCTCGGACAGCTCCAGCACGCGCCCGCCGACGTCGTTGTTGCTGCGCTGCACGGCGGTCCGGATGCGCGACAGCGGGATGTCGTAGGCGCGCAGGCGGTTCGGGTCGACGGTGATCTGGTACTGCTTGACGAAGCCGCCGATGCTGGCGACCTCGGACACGCCCGGCACGGCGGTCAGCTCGTACTTGAGGAACCAGTCCTGCAGCGACCGCAGCTCACCGAGGTCGACGTCGTCGGAGCGCAGCGCGTACTGGTAGGCCCAGCCCACCCCCGTCGCGTCCGGGCCGAGGGTGGGCGTCACGCCCGCGGGGAGCCGCCCGCCGACGTAGTTGAGGTACTCGAGGACCCGGCTGCGGGCCCAGTAGAGGTCGGTGCCGTCCTCGAAGATGACGTAGACGAACGAGAAGCCGAAGAACGAGTAGCCGCGGACCACCGTGGCGGAGGGCACCGCCAGCATCTGCGTCGTGATGGGATAGGTCACCTGGTCCTCGACGACCTGCGGGGCCTGGCCGGGGTAGTCGGTGAAGACGATTACCTGCACGTCCGAGAGGTCCGGCAGCGCATCGAGCGGCGTCGCCCGCAGCGCGTAGACCCCGGCGCAGGCAACGAGCACCGCGGCGAGGACGACGAGCAGGCGGTTGCCGATCGACCACTCGATCACCCGCGCGAGCATCGTTCCCCTCCGTTCCCCTCCCGGCGCGTCAGTGACGGTGCCCGGCCGGCGCCGGCGGCGTGCCACCGCGCTCGCCCCCCGCCGCGGGCGCCGGTTCCGGGATGTGCCGGCGCCCGGCCGCCGGCGCCGGGCCGCCCGGGTCCGGGTCGAGCGTGCGGAGCGCCTGCGTCAGGTTGCTCTCGGAGTCGATGAGGAACTGCGCGGACACGACCACCGTATCGCCCTCCGCGACGCCGTCGAGCACTTCCCAGACGCCGTCGCCGCGCACGCCCAGCGTGACCGGCGCCACCTGGAAGGAGCCCGGCGCCCGCTCGAGGACCACGAGGTCGCGGACGCCGCTGCGGATGACGGCTTCCTCCGGCACGGCGACCGCATCGCGCGCGACGGGCACGTCGAAGGTGACGTTGGCGTACATGCCGGCGCGCAGCGTCAGGTCGGGGTTCTCGAGCTCGATCGACACGGTCATCGTCCGGGTGCGCTCGTCGAAGTGCGGGTACAGGTACCGGACGAACCCCGTGTAGGGGCGTCCCGGCAGATAGGGCAGCTCGACCTCGGCCCGCTGGCCCACCCGCATCGCCTCCACCTGGTGCTCGAAGATCTCGACGTCCACCCAGATGGTGGTCAGGTCGGCCATCTTGTAGAGGTTCATGCCGGCCTGCACGTACATGCCGTCGAGCGCCTGGTCCATCTTCTCGACGACGACGCCGGTGACCGGCGAGACCACCGCCAGCGTGCGGCGCGGCGTCCGCTCCCGCTCCAGCGTCGCGATCTGGTCGGCGGTGATGTCCCAGAAGCCCAGCCGCGCGCGGGACGAGTCGACGAGCGAGCGCGCCCGGGCGGCGATTGCCGGGTACGCCGACACGTCGAGGCGGGCGGCGTAGTCGACGGCCTGCAGGTACTCCGTCTGGGTCGTTACCAGTTGCGGGCTGTAGATGTCGAACAGGACCTGGCCCTGCTCGACCGTCTCGCCGAGGTAGTTCACCGCGACGTTCTCGATCCAGCCGTCGTACTTGGTGTTGACCCAGGCAATCTGCCGGTCGTTGTGGGCCAGCGTGCCGACGGTGCGGATGGTCTGGGCGATGTCGTGCCGGTGGACCGGCTCGGCGCGCACGCCGATGCTCTGCGCGAACGCCGGATCGATGCGCACCGCGCCGGGCGGCAGCCGCTCCGCCTCGTCCGCGTAGACGGGGACGAGGTCCATCCCCATCGGCGACTTGCCAGGTCGATCCGACGTGAACGCCGGGTCCATGGGCGCGCGCCAGTGCAGGATGCGGCGCTCGCTGCCGGCGGGCGCGGCGGTCGATGGCGCGGTCGCCACCGCGGCAGACCCGCCGCGCAGGGCGTCGGCGATCGCCGCCGGCCACTGCCAGCCGGCCGGGTTGGCGGTCACCACGGCCGCGACGCCCGCCCCCAGCAGAAAGCTGACCAGGCTCACGAAGCTCGCGACGCTGAACGCGCTTGCCTTCCGCATGTTGCCACCTCAGTTCTCCGCCACGCGCATGCCGACCGCCCGCTCGAGATCGCTCAGCGCAATCAGCGAGTCCGATACGTAGCGCGCCCGCAGCAGGCGGATCTCGATGAGCATCCGCTCGCTGTCGAGCAGGTCGAGGACAGCGAGCTGACCTGTCTCGTAGGCGGCCTCCGTCGCGCGCAGCGCCTCCTCCGTCTGCGGGATCAGCACCGTGTCCAGCAGCTCGACCTGCCGCTCGAGCGTCTCCAGGCGCACGAGCGCGTCCTGCACGCCGCGCTCCATCGCGCTACGCGCCGCCGCCCGCTGGTGCCGATGGGCGAGCAGCTCCGCGGCCGCCTGCTCGATCCCGGCGCGGTACTTGCCGCGCCAGAGCGGCAGCGAGACACCCAGCGACACGGTGACGGCGTTCCTGCCGTTGTCGGGCGGGGGCAACGCGACCCCCGCGGGATCGTCGCGGCGGCCGACGTTGAGCACCCCGACGCTGGCCGTGAAGCTGGGCCGGGAGCGTATCCTGGCCAGCTCGATCGAGCGCTCGCTGCCGCGCACGAGCGCGGCCGCGGCCTGCAGCTCCTGGCGGTGCCGGTGGCCCAGCTCGTAGAGCCGCGCCCGATCGAGGTCGACGGGTCGATGCGCCAGCGGCCGGATGGTCGGCACGGGGTCCTGGGCGGGACGGTCGCGCAGCGCGTTGAGGTGCGCCGCCCGCGTCAGCCGCTGCCGGTCGAGCACGTGCCGTCGATTGACGATCCGGGTGATCTCGGCCTGCAGCTTGATGACGGCCTGCTGCAGGCCCTGGCCCGTCGCGTAGCGCGTCCTCGCCAGCGTCTCGTAGTGCTCCAGCAGCAGCCGCTCCTCGTGGGCGAGGCCCAGCGCGGCGTCGACGTACGCCAGCTCGTAGAAGGCCTGCTTGACCTGGGCGACGACGTCGCGCCGCCGCGCCTGGTGGAGGTGGTACTGCGCCGCCGCTTGCTGGAGCGCGACCCGGCCCTGCAGATCGAGCGTGCCGATCCACGGAAAGTCCTGGCTCAGCGTGACGGCGTTCGTCTGCGGGCCGACGCGGGTCTCCAGGCTCCGCAGCGCCTGCGTGAAGCTGACAACCGGATCGGGCAGCGCCGTCACCTGCGGCACGCGCTCCCGCGCGGCGCGGTAGCGGGCCCGGGACTCGAGCACCGCCGGCGTGCGCTCGAGCGTCTCGTCCACGTAGCCGCGCAGGTCTGGCTCGGCGGCGTAGAAGTCGAGCGGCGCATCGGGCGCTGGCTCGGACGGCGGCGTCTGGGCCGCGGCGAGCGTCGACGCCAGGCCTGCCGCCGCCAGGGCGGCGACCGATCGCCGCGCGAATGATATGGGCATTGGAACCGTCCCCTTGCTGCACGGAGTTCGAGGCGCCGGCCGTTGCCAGCGGGCTTCCTGCCGCTTGGCGGCGTCCAGGCGGTCGGGGTGCTTGGGTGGCGCAGGACCGGCGACGCGACGAACCGGGACGGTCAGATCAGCAGCGAGGCGTGCCGCAGGAAGAGCGGTGGAGTGGTGGGCGGATGCAGTGGCGGAGCCGCGGTGTGGTTGGCACGCGGTACCGGAACCTGCACGGATCCGGCGGCGGCCGGCAGGGCCGCGTCTGCATCGTGCACCCGGTGCACCGACGCCGGCTTCATGATGGTGGCGCAGCAGGTCAGCGCCGCCGTGTGGTCGCCGTGCTCGCCCCGGCCCTCGTCATGGCAGCTCGCCGCGGCCGGTGCGTGGTCGGCCACGGCCATGACCGGGCAGAGCAGCATGGCCGCCAGCAGCGCGTGGCCGACGCAGGCCGTGAACCACCGCCGCGAGGCCTTCTGCATAACCCATGTTGGCACATCGCACCGGGATTTGCACGGACATGCGTGCGAACCGCGCCAGTGCGTGACTTGCGGTGTGGATCACGAGAGCATCAGTAATGCGAATGTGTTTTGATGCGAACCACGATCGACGTTCCAGAGTGGTTGTTGCGGCGCGCGAAGGCGGAGGCCGCGCTGCGGGGCCTGCGTCTCAAGGACATCGTGCGCGATGCGCTGGAGCGCCACTTGGCGGCCAGCCCGCTCCTCGACCCGATTGGCGCGTCGGAAGTCGGGGTGCAGGAGCTCGGTCCCGGGTGCGTGCTGCCGCTCGTCACCGGCAAGACGGACCCCCTCATGCAGAGCGACGAACGCCGCCACCCCCGCGCGGACCGTGGCGGGCGGGCCGACCACCGAGCACGACTGGCCGGCGGGTCGGCAAGCGTCTCCAGATACGCGTCCGTCGCCGCCTCGGTCTCGAAATCGTTGCCGACGTAGGTCGCGTCCACCGTCTCGAGCCCCGTGACGGCCACCGGATCGATGACCGTCGCGCCGAGCGCCGCCAGGTCGGCGAAGGCCCGGTCGATGACGGCCCGCACCTGCCGGTAGTCGTTCGCCTCGGGATCGGTCTTCGGGTCCAGCGCCTCGCGGATGATCCCGATGCGCGCCCCGCGCAGCGCGTCCGCATCGAGACCCGCGGCGTACGAGTCCGGCACGCGGCCGGCCGCGTAGGCGGTGACCGGATCCTGCGGGTCGTAGCCGGCGATGGCGTCGAGCACGAGCGCCGCGTCCCGGACGGTGCGCGTCATCGGTCCCAGCGTGTCGCTGGACGGATTGGCCGGCATCATGCCGAAGCGGCTGACCAGCGGCACGGTGGGCCGCAAGCCCACGAGACCGTGGACCGCGGACGGGCCGCGGATGGAGCCGCCCGTGTCCTCGCCGATGCCGACCAGGCCGAAGTTGGCCGCGATGCCGGCGCCCGTCCCGCCCGACGAGCCGCTGGGATTGCGCGTCGGGTCGTAGGCGTTGCGGATGACGCCGAAGGCCGACCCGACGTAGCGCGACGCGAACTCGCCCATGTTCGTCTTGGCCAGGGTGATGGCGCCCGCCGTCTCCAGGCGGGTGACGATGGTGGCGTCGCGCCCGGACACGAAGCCGTCGAACAGGGCCGAGCCGTACGTGGTGGGCAGGTCGCGCGTCTCGACCTGATCCTTCAGCAGCACCGGCGCGCAGTGCAGGGGTCCGACGGGTCCCGACTCGGCGAAGGCCGCGTCCAGCGCGTCGGCCGCCTCCAGCGCGCCGGGGTTGACCTGCTGGACGGCGTTCAGCGCCGGACCGGCCTGGTCGTACGCCGCGATCCGGTCGAGGTAGCCCTGGACCAGCTCGCGGCAGGTCAGCCGCCCCGCCGCCAGCGCCGCGTGCACGTCGTCGATGGTCGCCTCGAGCAGCTCGAAGGGCTGCGCGCCGGCGACGCGCGGCGCCAGCAGGCAGGCAACGAGCGCAGCCGCGGCCACCGGCCGCCGCGCCGCGGCAAGGACGGCGCCGCTCGAGCCCGGGCGTACTGCCATCACCACGATCCTGCCTCCCTCTTCAATCAGACGGGACTCCGCCCCGAACCCCCGGCGCTCGCTTGCGGGGATCCCTTAGCCCCGCGCCGCTCCCGCGAGGCGCGCAAGGCGCGCCTCGCGGAGTCCGCGGCGCGATGCCGCCTACTGGAGGGCCGCCGCCCGTTCCAGCGCGCGCTCGCCGCCCAGGATGTTGGGCATGCTGTAGTTGCCCTCGTGGCACGCGTACTCGTAGAGGAACGGCAGCTCGTCCGCCGGGAACGCGGTGAACGGGAACTCGCCCGAGAAGGGCTGCGTCCAGTGGGTCGGATCCTCGATGGTGAACTCGTAGTTCAGCGTCGTGGCGTCGACCCGCGTGAACCGCTCGGTCACGGTGATCGTGTCGTCGGTCCGGCCGTTCGCCATGCGCAGCAGAATCGGGTCGCCCCCGGCCGCGCCGGCGTGCGCCGAGGTGCGCCGCAGGTTGGTCGTCTCCACGACGAGCGTGTCGCCTTCCCAGCGGCCGCGCGAGTCGCCGAGCCACTGGCGGATGCCGCTCGGCGCGTGATCGCGGCCGTCGAGCGGAATGATGCGCACGTCGTGGATCATCTCGACGTAGATGGCGACGTAGCCGGGCGCCTGCGCGACGATGAAGTTGTTGTTGTAGGCGCTCGGCAGCATCGGCGGGCCAGCCGACCAGACCAGGCAGCGGTCGTTCAGCTCCAGGTCCGCCCACGACTCGTAGGGGCCCTCGGCCGGGTGCGCCTCGTCGTGCGCCGCCTTGAGCCGGGCGGCCTCCGGGGTGCGGGCCGGCAGCCTGCCGTTCGGCGGGTCGACGATGAGCGACGTGCGGCGCGTCGGCCGCGTGCCCCCGTCGAGCCAGAAATTGTTGTACGCCCCCACGTTGCCGCCGGCGACCGTCCGCCGCGGCGGCGCCAGCAGCAGCTCCCGGTTGCGGTCGACCCGGGCCTGCTCCTGGGCGGACACCTCCTCGTCGGTGAGGAACTCCTTGTCGCCCAGCGCTTCCGGACGCTCGAGCGGGGTGATGGTCTTGTTCGTGTAGGTCCCCTGCAGATCCGGATCACCCCACGGCGTGCGCGGGGCGTCCTGGGCGGCGGCCGCCGCCGGCAGCGATACCGCCAGCGCGGCAGCGCCCGACAGAGCGATCAGACATGAGCGAGTCATCGGATACCTCCCGTTCCATCCGCGAGTTGCGTGCATCGTGTGCCTGTCGGCAATCGTCTCGATTATACGCCCTGCGCCGGGCAGAACGACGCCGAAACCGGGCTCGGAACCCGTGTGCTACGATGCATGCAGTGGGGGTCGGCGGCGGCAGCCGCGGAGCCGCGACTCATGAGCACTGACACGAAGTGGATCATCGGGACCATCGTCCCGGCCATCCTGGTGGTGGCCGGCCTGTTGTCCGCGCAAATTTCCGGCGTCGATTCCAGCCTGAACGCCCGGATCGACGACATGAACGGCCGCCTGGAGCGACTCGAAACGGACGTGCGCAGCATGGACGACCGCCTGCGCGCCGTCGAGATCACCTTCGGCAAGGTCGACCAGCGCCTCGAAACCCTGGAACGCGCCCTGTTGCCGGCGGCCGTGTCGGGCAACTGAGATCCCGGCCGGTTGCCGGTCTTGGCGCTCGACTTTGGCCACCGTTCGTTCGGCTTCTCGCCGAGCTCGACCACGATTACTACAGAGCCATGAAGATCATGCGAACTCCGTTGATCGCCTTGACGCTGGCGGCAGCGGCGGCTTGCAACGACGCACAGATAGCATCGAGCAACCTGTCGCGAGCCGCGGACAACTTCGAAATCATGAGGCGGGTCGTGTTCCTGAACGGGATAACCGACACCTATCTCCTGTCGATTGAAGGCCTCTGCTCGGTCGAGGACCAGTCGAATCAGCTCGAGGTGACCTGCAAGGTCGGCGAGACCGAGTACAAGAAGCACTTTCTCGGTCTCAGCGACAACGTGACCTACTTCGCCGAACAGCTCGACGGAGCGAGGGTCAGCGCGTACCACTACCGAGTGGTCTTCAAGCCCCAGGCGATCGTTCCGGACATCGACCTGCGGGGCAGCGGACGGGAGCTCCTCGAGAACGCGTCGGAAAACGAGAGCCGCTGAGACGGCACGCCGACGGTGACGCGGGTCCTCGTCGCGCGGCTCCAGGCTGTGCCGGCCACCCCGCTCGTCAAAATGGCCGGGTAGCCGCGCTCCCGCGCTCCGTCCAGCAGGGGCCGCAAGGCCCATGGTGAGGCCGATCTCCACAGCGATGTGCCGATTGCTCAGCTCGCAAAGATATCGTCGAGATCGAGCTGCAGGCCCTGGAGCAGCACCGTTGCGAGGCTGTCCCGGCGACCGAACGTGCCGGCGAGTTCGAGCCTCCCGTCCCGTTGTCGATGGACGGCGACGGTCTGGACCATTGGATCGACGATCCAGTACTCGCGCACCCCGTGCCTGCCGTACAGTTCGTGCTTGTACCCCACGTCCCGGTCGGCGGTGGATGGCGAGAGTATTTCGATCACGAGGTCGGGTGCTCCCCGCACGTTCTCGTCGGTGATCGTATGCTCGCGCGCTCGGGAGATGAACAGCAGGTCGGGCTGCACGACGTCGGTGTCGGACAGAACGACGTCGCACGGTGCGACGTACATCTCCCCGAGTCCGCGTTCCTGGGTGAACCGGTCCAGTTCGACGAGCAGTTTGCGCAGCACCCGCTGGTGCTTCGTGTTCGGTGCGGGAACCATCATCAGATCGCCGTTCAGCAGTTCGTAGCGCTTGTCGTCTGCTGTTGCGCAGTAGTCCTCGTACGTCCGCTTCACGGCGCGTTGAGTAGTGGCCATGGGCTTGCTTCTAGGCTGGGTACCAGTAGAATCCGAGCGTAGCATGAGGGACCGTCCCGATTCCGCGCGGGGTTTCTCACCGGCTCGCGCGGTCATGCTCCCTGCTCCCCGGCCAGCTCGCGTCGAGCCCGGTTCAGCAGCACCGCGACGATAGCGATCGCATTCTCCCTGGAAATCCGTGCGGCATCCGCGGCGACGCCCTCGTAGCGAAACTCGACGGCGTACGGCGTGTATCGCGCCAGCTCCCTGAAGGGTTCCGCATCCACGCCGCGGGCGGCGAGCAGGTTCAGCAACGCCTGCAGGTTGTGGGTGAGCGGGTAGGTCTCTCCCAGCACGGCGAGCCAGGCCTTGAAGGTCTTCTCGGCTGCCTGTTGCACGTGAAAGCCGAAGGATTCGTCCGGCGCGGCCGCCGTCATGCTCCGGAGCGTGAGGAGGTCGCGTTCCGCGGCCCGCAGCATCGACCCGGCGCACTTAGGGTCGCTCATACAGCACGCGGCCCTCGCGCAGTGCGCGCGCCAGGACGTGGTTCAGCGAATCGCGCCAGTACTCGACGTCGTCGCGGGAGTAGACGAGGACGTCGGCGGGAGCGGGGAATCGGGCCACCGCGCCGTAGAGTCTGATCATCTCGTCGTGGCGGTTGCGCCCGGGGCCGAACGGTTCGGCCTCGATGACGACGAGATCGATGTCGGAATCGGCGTGCTGGTCACCGCGGCCGCGGGAGCCGAACAGGATGACCTGCTCCGGATCGACCTCGTCGACGATCGCCCGGACCATCCGGTCGAGCAGATCGTCCGTGACCGGCATCGCGGATCGACGTCAGGAGCTCAGCGCGCCGCGCCGGCGGCGACCACGGCGTCGCGCGTCGCCGCGTTGCCGGCCGTGAGGCCGCCGTTCGCGCCGCCGAAGTTGAAGATCCGGTAGCCCTGCGCCAGGCGTCGGGCGGCGTTGTCCGGATTGACGGTGCCGCCGCAGGCGAGGTCGCGCGCCCGGCACACGGCCAGGATCTGCTCGAAGGCCGCCTCCACGTCGGGGTGCTCGGCGCTCTCGACGCCGTAGGCGGCGCTGAGGTCGCCGCCGGCGCCCAGATAGAAGCCGCCCACGCCGGGCACCTGGGCGATGGCGTCAGCGTTCTCCACGCCCACCTGGGTCTCGATCATCGGCCAGAAGAGCAGGTCGCCTTGCGGGTTGAGGGGCCAGAGGTCGGCACGCTGCCGGCACTCGGCGCGGGTGACGCCCCAGAAGCCGCAGACCACCGTGCCCCGGATGCCGGGCGGATGCGGGATGGCCGACGTGCGGAGCTGCCGGGGGCGTATCGTCTCGACGATCTGCTCGGCCTGCTCCACGGTCTCGATGTTGTTGATCAGGATGCCCATCAGCCCGATGTCGAGGGCGTGCTTGACCATCCACTCCGTTTGCTCGCGCCCGTAGGGCGGAAAGCGGGCGAAAACCGCGGGGTGGGCCTGCAGGTTGCCGCGCGCCGCGATGCCGGCCTTGTCGGCAGCCGTCAGGAACGCCACGAACTGCTCCAGGGCGTCGAAACGGAGCGGGTTGTGCTCCATGTCGACGTACACGTAGTCGATGTCCGGCACCTGGGCCAGCGAGCGCGCGTTCTGCAGGGACAGATCGGCGGTGCTCACGCCGAACACGTGGCGGTTCTGCGACAGCTTCTCGACCACCGGGTTGAGGTGCAGGTACGGCTCCTGCGCCGCTGGCATGGCCAGCAGCGCGGACGCGGCGAGAAAGCCGGCTGCCAGCGCCGAGAGGACCTGCCGATGAAAGAATGGACCCGCCACGTGACACCTCCCCGACCGGAAATCGTCGTCGGCGCTCTCCGATTGCCGGCCAACCGGAATCCTGCCGGAGTCCGCGCCATTCTGCGGCGCGAACTCCTGCCGCGTCTCCGGCAGACCCGCCGGCGCGCGCAGCGCCTACTGGTTGTCGTTCGCGAAGCCGAGCTGCGCCCGGCGCTCGGCGACCATGCGCTCGTAGTCCGCGTCCTCGAGGTAGACGAGGATCACGTGGTTCTGCAGCATGTCGTCGATGCTGCGGTTGCCCGTGCCCACCCATACGGTCGGATCGGGATTGAGGCGGTTGGCTGCCGTGTTGTCGTGGATGCCGATGGTGTGCAGCACCGTGCCGGCAGGCAGCAGCGGCGCCACGTCGTCCTCGTAGACGTAGGCCATGTGCCAGTTGAAGTCGAAGCGGTCCACCGCGCTCAGCGTCTCGGTCTCGCCGCTGGGGTAGATCGCCTCCATCGTCATCGCCCTGCCGCGCATGTGCATGTGCGGCTGGTAGCTGATGAGCCGCGCCGCCCTGGGGAGCGTGTAGTAGCCGTCGTGGCGCGTGACGGAGTGCGGCGGGATGTCGAGCTCGCGGTACAGGCCGCCCGGGTCGGTGCCCACGTTGATCTCCACGGCCGCGTACTTCGGCACCACCCCGCGCGGGTAGAAGACCATCCCCACGCTGGTCCGGTCCGTGACCTCCTCGCCGATGGCGAAGTAGTGCATGTTGAAGCGGACCCGCGACCCCGCCTCGATCAGCCGCCCGGTGTCGTCGGCGAAGATGTCGCCGTACTTGCCGGGGGCGTACTCGCTCAGGTAGCCCATGTCGGTCTGCTCGTCCTGCACGAGCGACGTGACGGCGTGGTGCACGACGCGGCGGCCGGCGGGCGAGGGCTTGGTCTCGATGGCCTTGATGTAGCGGTCCTCGGTGAGGCCGCTGTCCACCGTGAAGTTGGGCCACCAGTCGGTGCCCTCCGCGTACATCGTGTGCTCCGGCGACGTCACGATCCAGTCGGGCGTGCCGATCTCCCACGACTCCTCGGCGGGCCACTCGACCGGGGGCGGCAGGTCGGCCGGGTCGCCGCGCGGGGCGCCGCCGTCCACCCAGCGGACGATGGTGTCGATCTGCTCGTCGGTCAGCGACAAGTCGTTCTTGTAGCGCTGGATGCCGACCGTCGGGTCGAGGTGCCACGGCGGCATCTCGCGCAGCGCCACCCGGTTCCTGATCGACCGCGCCCAGGGCCGCGACTCCGCGTAGGTCAGGAGCGACATCGGGGCCATGCTCTCCGGCCGGTGGCACACCTGGCACTTCGCCTGGAAGATCGGGGCCACGTCGCGCGCGAACGTCGGCGTCTCGGCCGCCGCCTGGGCGGCCGCCTCCGCCCCGGTGAAGAGCAGTGCGGACCCCGCCAGCGCAATCACCGCCGGCGCGATGACTGTCCGTCGCTCCCGGTCTCCGCCTCCAGTCCTGGCCATTGGCATCCTCCCTCCGGGGACCCGTCCGCCCGCGGTTCGCCGCCGGGCCGGCCGCCGCGATCAATCCGTCAGGGCGCGTGGACGGTGACCGCCAGCTCCGCGGTGGTCCAGCAGCAGTGGTACGTGCCGGCGCCCCCGTCCCCGGAGCCGTCGTCCGCGACCACCTGCAGGATGTAGTCTCCGGGCGCATCGAAGGTCGCGGTCGTCGTCGCCCGGCCGTCGGCGAGGTTCATCACGGGGGGCGCGAACGCGACCCCGCCCGGCCCGCGGTACTTGCGCCAGTACACCGCCAGACCCCGCAGCTCCGGCGCCTTCAGGGGCGGCCCGGGGCCGCGCTGCACCCGGCGCGGGCGGCGCTCCCGGATGCGCGGCAGGCCGTCGTCGGTGACCTCGGCCGCCAGGTGCAGGGGCGTCCCCAGCGCGGCGGTCCGGTCGTCGAGGGGCGCTATCGAGGGCGGCGTGTTGCCCGTCTCGCGGTTCCGGTCCACGTCCACCTGGTACTCGGGGCGCAGCGATCCGGGCACCTGGTTGGTCTCTCCGCGCAGCGCCACCGTCCAGACCAGGGTCTGCGTGCCGAAGTCGGCCGGCACGATCACGCGAAAGACGTTCTTGGCCCGGCGCGGCACGAAGTGGGTCGGCTGGCCCCGGTCCCGCGGCCCGGGCGAGAAGAAGTTGCGCGGCCCGACGGGCGCGTCGACATGTTCCGCCCAGTTGCGGTTCATGTAGCCGAAGTAGAGGCTGAACGTGCCGTCGGGATTGGGCGTCCAGCCTTCGAACACGGGATGCACGCTGCGGCCGGACTGGAAGCGCTCGGCCATGAACAGGGGCCGGTCGAGCGTGCCCCGCTCCTGCGCCGGCGCGGTCGGGGCGCCGGCGGCCGCCAGAACGAGCGCTGCCGCGACACCCGACGCAACGCGCACCGTCTGCTTCACGCTCGGCTCCCGGGGCCCCGCGCACCCCTTGACACACATGCGCCTTCAGGCGGAGCATACCAGAATAATCTGGGGGTAGACCGTGCTGACAGCAACGAGGCTCCGTCGCGTTCCACCGCTCGTCGGACTGTGTCTGCTGGCCTTCGGCGTGGCAGCCGCGCCCGCAACCGCGCGGGCCGCGGAGCCCGGCGCCGGCGTCCCGACGTTTGCCGGCGACGTCGCCGCCATCTTCCAGGCGAAGTGCCAGGCCTGTCACCGGCCCGGCATGATGGCGCCCATGTCGCTGCTGACCTACCAGGAGGCCCGCCCCTGGGCGCGCGCGATCAGGCAGCGCGTGATGCTCCGGGAGATGCCGCCCTGGCACCTCGACAAGACCGTGGGGATCACGCGCTACAAGGGCGACCGGTCGCTGACCGACGAGCAGATCGACACCATCGTCCGCTGGGTGGACGGCGGGGCGCCGCTCGGCAATCCGGCCGATCTGCCGCCGCCGCTGGCGTTCAACGACGACGAGTGGACCATCGGCGTGCCCGACCTGATCGTCACCTCGCCCGAGGCCGTGATGTACCCCGAGGGCTCGGACTGGTGGCCCAGCTACGTCGTCGATCCGGGCCTCACCGAGACGCGCTACGCGCGGGCCGTGGAGACGCGGCCCTCCAAGGAGGGACGCGAGTTCGTGCACCACGCCATCGCGAGCCTCATCGACCCCGACGCGCGGGACACGCCCGCCCGGCTGGGCCAGGGCGAGCCCGTCATCGATCCCCTCGAGGGCGCCTACCTGAGCGAGTACGCGCCGGGCAAGTACGGCGACATCTTTCCCGAGGACACCGGGCGCGCGCTGAAGGCCGGGGTCAAGATCCGCTTCAGCATGCACTACTTCGCCACCGGCCGCGAGATGCGCGACCGGACCAGCGTCGGCTTCGTGCTGTACCCGAAGGGCGTCGAGCCCAGGTCGTACATCACCGACCTGTTCATCCACGAGAACGACACGATCGACATCCCGCCGGGGGAGATGACGCGCACCGACACGTACTACAGCCTGCCGGCGGCGGCGCGCATCATCAGCTACCAGCCGCACCTGCACCTGCGCGGCAGGGCGCAGTGCATGGAGGCCATCTACCGCGACGGGCGGGTCGAGATGCTGAGCTGCGTCGACCGCTTCGACTTCAACTGGCACGTCGCCTACCACTACGAGGACGACGTCATGCCGCTGCTGCCGGCGGGCACGATGCTGCACCTCATCTCCATTCACGACAACACCGTCACCAACCGCCGCAATCCGGACCCGACCGTCTGGGTCGGCTGGGGGCAACGCAGCATCGACGACATGGCGGCGGCGCACATCGGCGTGCAGTACCTCGAGGACGAGGACTACGAGCGGATGGTGACCGAGCGCCGCGCGCGGCCGCGGGGACGGCTGACCGCGGGCGGGGAGTAGGGGCCGGCAGGCCGGAGGCCTGATGTTGATGATGCGCCCGACGAAGCGCCCGCCGCGGCGCCGGAGGCTGGCCGCGGCCGCCAGCCTGGGCGGCGCGCTGCTCCTGCTCGCCGCGTCGACGGTCGCCGGGCAGCCGCCGCAGGCCGGCCAGTCGGGCATCTACGAGCAGATGCGGCGCCTGCTCAACGTCCGCCACAACTCCGGCCAGAACGTGCACCCGGTCTTCGAGGGCTGGGAGCGGAATCCGGACGGCACCGCCAGCCTGTACTGGGGCTACATGAACCGGAACTGGGCGGAGTCGCTCGACATCCCGATCGGTCCGGACAACCACTTCACGCCGGGCCCCGCGGACCAGGGGCAGCCGACGCACTTCCTGCCGCGGCGCGTGAAGCAGCTCTTCAGGATCGTGGTGCCCGGCGACTTCGAAGGCGAGTACGTCTGGACGCTGTCGATTCGCGGCCGGCCCGCGAGCGTGCCGGGCTCGCTCAAGCCGGCCCAGATGATCGACGTCCGCCAGAGCAGCAGCAACGAGAACACCGCGCCGCAATTGACGCCGGGGCCCGCTCTGACGCTGGCTTTCCCGGCCTCCGCCGCGCTGGCGGTCGGCGTCACCGATGACGGCCTGCCCGCGCCGCGGCCCGGCGCCGCGTCCGCTCTCGGCGTCCGCTGGTCGAAGTACCGCGGTCCGGGCGAGGTGACCTTCGAGCCGGCGGAGTCTCCCGTCGAGGACGGCCGGGCGGTCACGACCGCGACCGTCAGCGAGCCCGGCCGGTACACGCTCGCCGCCCTGGCCGACGACGGCTCGTACTACGGGACGGCGCAGGGGCAGGGCGTGCCCGGGTTCGCCTGCTGCTGGACGTTCGGCTTCATCGAGGTCAGCTACGAATGAGCGCCGAGCCGCGGCCGCGCGCTCGACACGGGGCGGGCTTCGCGCTGGTCCTGCTGGCGGGGATCCCGTTGGCGGGGCTCCTGTTGCCGGCGTCCGCGCCCGTCCAGGGGTCCGCGGGTGCGCCGCCCGACCCCGGCGCCACGCTCCTGCGCGAGAGCGACTTCGTCGCGATCTGGGACGTCACCCGGACGCCGGGTGCGGCGGCTGCGGCCGCCCCGCGCACGCTCGCGGCGGACGAGGTGTCCGTGACCCTCGCGGCGGGCGCGGTGCGCATCACGCGGCCCGACGGCGCCTGGACGGTAGAGCACGAGCCGGTCGGGTTCGTGCGCTTCGAGCCCGCGGGCACCGTCCGCACGGTGGAGGCGGTGGAGGCGGCGAGCCGGGCGGTCGTCTTCCAGTTGAAGCCGGCGCCGCTGCCGAGTTGGCCGCGGCTCGCCGACGTGCCGGGCCAGTTTCCGCGGGCCGGCGCGACGCTGCTGCTCGAGACGGACCGCATCCGCGTCTGGGATCAGACCTGGACGCCGGACGTGCGCATCGCCCTGCACATGCACTACGTGCCGACGGCCGCCGTGTTCCTCGAGGGCGGCCGGCTGCAGACGTTCGAGGCGGACGGCCGCGCGAACCCGCCGTTCGGGCGCAGCCGCGGCGACGTGCTGGCCCTCGCCGCCCCGCTGGCGGCGCCGCACGAGGAGGAGCAGGTGGAGGGACGCCCGCGCGCCGTCTGGATCGAGCTCAAGCCGGAGTCGGCGCCGTAGACCGCCGCCGACTCCGCAAGGCGCGCACGGCGCGCCTCGGCGGGAGCGGCGCGGGGCGCAGGGGGCCCCGCGAGCGGACGCCGGGGGT
>CAYGCV010000055.1:0-16695 GCA_964348425.1 uncultured Vicinamibacteraceae bacterium
ACACCGAGCCGCTCCTGCGCCTCAACCTCGAGGGCGACACGCCCGAGCTGATGGCCGAGAAGCGCGACGAGGTGCTGTCGTTCATCCGCGACCGGGCATAGGAGCTTCAATCAGACGGGGCTGCGCCCCGAGCCCCCGGCGTCCGCTTGCGGGGACCCCTGCGCCCCGCGCCGCTCCCGCCGGGGCGCGCTGTGCGCGCCTTCGCTCGGGGCCCGGCCGACCGGCGGCTACGGCTGCTGCTGGAGCGCGGCGCTCAGGATGTGCTCCAGGCCGTAGTTCCCCTCGTGGCAGGCGTACTCGTAGATCACGTAGCTGTCGTCCCGAATGAGCGGGATCGCGAGGGTCCACGGGCGGGTGAACGCGCGCGGGTCCTCCAGCTCGGCGCGGTAGTCGATGGTGTTGTCGTCGGTCAGCGTGAAGCGCTCGACGACGCGCATGTCCCGGCCGCCCCCGCGGTACGAACCCAGGGGCTGCTGCGTGCCGAACGTCGTGTCGGAGAAGTTGGTGACCTCGACGACCAGCGTGTTGCCCTCCCACCGGCCGCGCGAGTCGCCCCACAGTTGCCGGATGTTGTCGTGGAGCGGCGGCCGCCCGTCCAGCGGAATGATCCGCATGTCGTGGATGATCTCGTAGCGGATCAGCACGTAGTCGGGCGTCTGCATGATCTCGTAGGCGTTGTTGTAGCCCATCGGCGCCATCACCGTCGGGAAGCCCTTGGTGATGCACCGATCCCAGAGGTCGAGATCGGTCCAGGACGTGATGCCGATGCCGTAGTGCGTCGGTCCCCAGTCGTCGACCGCCTGCTGCATCTCGGCCGTAATCGGAATCCGTCCGTCCGGCGGATCCGCGACCAGCGATTCCAGCGCGATCCGGCGCTCGGTCTCGGGCTCGTCCCAGACGATGTTCACGTCGCGGTTCGGCTCCTGCTGCTGGCGCAGCGCCTCCGTCCGCTCCCGGCGCGCGATGTCCTCGGCCGTGAGCGTCTCCTTGGGGCGCTCCACGGGCACGCCCACCACCGCGTTGCTGGTCCAGATGCCCTGCAGGTCCGGGTGTCCCCACGGCGTCCGCGGCGGCTCGTAGCCGTCCTGCGCCCCGGCTCCTACCGCCTGTGCCGCGGCCAGTCCGGCAACGGCCGCCGCGACGCAGAGTCCCGCCAAGAACCTGTGAGTCATTACGGCTGCCTCCGCAGATGGCCGTACAGCAGCTCCTCGGAGAACTCCACGCAGCGGAACTCCAGGAGCTGCATGTTGTCCTCCATGCGCCGATACAGCGGGAGGCTGATCTGCCACGGCCGGGTGAACGTGTTGGGGTCCTCGATCGTCGCCTCGTACTGCAGGTGATGCTGTGTGACCGGCGTGTAGCGCTCCACCACGTGCAGGGCGCTGCTGTGATGGTTCCCGGCCCGGTCGAACCAGGTCTGGCCGTTGAACGCGGTCACGTCGACGACGAGCGAATCGCCGTCCCAGCGGCCCACCGAATGGCCCATCCAGGTGTCGACCGGGCTCTCGGGCACCGGGTCCATGTGGATGACGCGATTGGCGCTGGCGAACTCGTAGGCGATGAAGATCTTGTTGGTGCCCTGCACGATCTGGAAGGGAAACGGCATGTAGGTGGCGCGCGGCACGCCGGGCAGATAGCACTTGGCCTCGGGATCCTCCGTCCGCCGGTTCTCGAAGTTCTCCTGGCGTTGCGCCATCGCCTCGGGCCGGTACGGGATGGTGCCCCCCTCGACGATGCCGAGGCCGCCCGGCGCGGCGCCGATGGCGCCGGTCTCCGCCAGCCGGCCCGCGTAGGCGGCATGCGGCTCGATGTTCCAGTGGGCCGAGCTCACCGCCTGCCAGATGCCGCTCAGGTCCGGCCGGCCGTCCGCGGCCCGCGGCAACTCGCCCGACTGCGCCTGGGCCGCGGTCGTCAGCGCCGCGAGGCCCAGCACGCCCGCCGCTGCCGCCACGCCCGTTCTCGTCGTCAGATCACGACACCACTGTGACATCTGTCCAGATCTCCTTGGGGGTCCAGCTCGCTGGAATGAAACTGCCGGGCACCGGGACATGACCTCCGGGACCCTTTGCCGCGCGCCTGGATGGCGACGGCCGGGGAAGGCCCCGGCCGTGTCGCCATCCGCGCGAGTCGGGGGCACCCCGCCCGTGCGGGGTGCGGGCTCTCGGCTAGCGCTCCGTCGGGTCGCGTCCGTCGAGCGGGGCGCCCGTGCCGGAAGAACCGACGAAGAGCTTGGTGCCGTCCTCGAAGGTGATGTCGCGGCCGTTGGCCCGCATCGCGCCGTCCTTGGCCTGATAGCCCTCGACCATGATGATCGTGCCCGGCGGCAGGGAGTTCTTGTTGAACCCGCGGCGCAGCAGCGCGTTGGGCGCGCCGCCCTCGACCATCCAGGCCTCGGTCGTGCCGTCCTCCCTCTCCACGGCGATGTGGATCCAGGCATGCGGGTTGACCCACTCCATCCGCGTCACCGTGCCCTGCAGGGTCACCGGCATGTTCGCGTCGAACTCCGCCGAGAACGCGTGATGCGCCACGGCCGGCGACGCCGCCGCCAGCATCCCGATTGCCGCCACCAAGCCTATCGCCAGACTCGCTCGCATCGCCCACCTCCAGCTTTTCCGAACAAGGCCGTGCTTCCTGTAACTCCTGGAAAGTACTTCCCGTTGCCGCCGACTGTCAAGATTCCCGCGCGGCGGTCAGCGGGACGCGATCCGCAGTCCGGGCACGACCGCCAGCTCCACGTACGACGGCCGGCTCGCGTCGTGATGAACCGTCTGCCGGGCCGTCTCGAACCGCTCGTCGGTGGCCGGATCGTCGCCGGTGTTGTGGTTGCGGGCCAGGTGCGGGAACTCCGACGACGAGAGGTCGAGCCGGACACGGTGCCGCGCCCGGAACACGTTCGCCGCGTACCCCAGCTCGACCTCGTACTCGTACGCCCGGCCCGGCTCGATCAGCGCGGGGGGCGACTTGGAGCCGCGCCTGAAGCGGGCCCGGACGACCCGGTTGAGCACGTTCTGCGCGAACCCGTCCGGATGCACGTCGACCAGCTTGACCGTGAAGTCGGTGTCGCGGGCCGAGGAGGTGGCCCAGAACCTGACGGTGACCGGTCCGATGACGGCCAGGTCCTCGGCGAGCGGCTCGCTGGTGTAGACCAGGACGTCGTCGCGGAGCTCGACCGTGGACTGGTCCTGGGCGCCCGACCGGAAGTAGAAGCCCAGGGTGAGGCAGCACAGCCCGCCCCCGAGCGCCGGGACCGGATCGCGCGGGTCGTACACGAACGTGTCGTCCGGCCCGTGCGGCGGCGCCGTCCTGTCGAGCACGCCGTCGCCCCAGCGCGTGTTGGCCCGGCCGCCGCTGCCGAGGTTGAAGCGCACCGTCTCGGTGCCGGCGAGGGGGAAGGCATCCCCGGTCACCCAGAAGCCGCTGCCGCGAGTTCCGCTGTCGGGCGGCACCTGCACGAAGAGCTGCACGCGCGGGTCGCGGTCGATCCCGTTGTCGATCCCCTTGACGTGGCGGTCGTAGAACCGCAACTGCAGCGCACGCAGGTCCATCTGCCCCGCCGCGCCGAAGCTCAGCGCGCCCTCGCGGCCGTGGCCGCCCCCGCCCGTCATGACGAGCATCGTCCCCGCGCGCGCCGCCGCGGACCCGCCGTCCGCCCGCAGCCCCTCGAAGGCCCGCACCGACCCGATGTGGAACAGGTCGCCCCAGGCGCCGGTGACCAGCGCCGGCACCACGACCCGGTCCCACTGCGCCTCGACGTCCACGCTGGCCCAGTAGCCGTCGTAGTCGGGGTGCTCCAGCCACTCGTAGTAGTAGGGCGCCAGCGTCCGGAAGTCGGCCAGCCCCGCCAGCGGGACCTGACCAATCCATTCGCCGGCGATGAGCCGCTCGCCCTCCGCCAGAAAGCTGTCGGCGGCGCGGCGCGCCTCCTCCGCGGACGCCCCGCGCGCGAGCTGCGCGCGGCGCACGGCGTCGGGCGCGAAGAAGGCGAGCGGCCAGCTCTGGCCGAACCACAGGTCGAACACGCCGTTCACGTACGTCCAGTGGTCGTGGTAGTCGGTCGCGGTCTGGTTCGGCGCGATCGCGACCAGGTGCGGCGGCGCGCCCAGCGCGGCCTGCCACTGCGTGACCCCCATGTACGAGCCGCCCGTCATGGCGACCCTGCCGTCGGACCAGGGCTGGGCCGCCGCCCACTCCACCGCGTCGTAGCCGTCGTCGCGCTCCTGGAAGATGGGCCGGAACTCGCCCTCCGAGCGGAACGTGCCCCGCGCGTCCTGCGAGACGGCGACGTAGCCGTGCTCCGCCCAGAACGCCATCCCGGCGCTCAGGCCGGGCGCGAAGCAGCCCTGGCCCAGCCGCAGGCCGTAGGGCGTCCGCAGCATGATCACCGGGTAGCGGCCGGGCGCCGCGGGCCGGTAGACGTCGGTCGCGAGCCGGACGCCGTCGCGCATCCGCACCATGACCGTCTCGCACGTCACGCCGCGGGTGTCGGCGACGACGCCCCGCCCCTGCGCCCCGGCCGGGCCGCCGCCCGCGACCGCGGCCACCCCGGCGAGTGCCGCCAGACAGGCCGCGAGCGCGACGCTCCCCCGCACCATCCTCCCTGCCGTCGACCCTGCCATGCGTCCACCTCCGGCGCTGCCGGTCCCGGTAAACTCTAGCTCAGGATGCCCTATCGCGCCGCGTTCCGCTGCATCGCCGGCTGTGCCGGAGAGCACCCGCTGCTCGAGCCCATATACCGGTGCCCGGCGTGCGGCAATCTCCTCGAGGTCGCCCACGACCTCGACGCGCTCGGCCGGCGCGCGGCCGGCTCCTGGATGCGCCTGTTCGACGACCGCTACAAGCGCACCACCTGGCCCTACGGGTCGGCGGTCTGGGGCAAGAAGGAGTGGGTCTGCCCGCTGGTCGACGACGACAACATCGTATCGATGGACGAAGGGGGCACCAACCTGTTCTGGGCCGAGCGGTTCGGGCGCGAGCTGGGCCTCGCCGAGCTGTGGGTGAAGCTGTGCGGCAACTCGCACACCGGCTCGTTCAAGGACCTCGGCATGACGGTCCTGGTCTCGGTGGTCCGCCAGATGATCCGCGACGGCCGCGAGATCCGGGCCGTCGCCTGCGCGTCGACCGGCGACACGTCGGCGTCGCTCGCCGCCTACGCGGCGGCCGGGGGCATTCCCGCCATCGTCATTCTGCCGCGGGGGAAGGTATCGACCGCCCAACTGGTGCAGCCGCTGGCCAACGGCGCGACGGTGCTGGCCCTGGACACCGATTTCGACGGCTGCATGGCCATCGTCAAGCAGCTCGCGACCGAGGAAGGCATCTACCTCGCGAACTCGATGAACAGCCTGCGCCTCGAGGGGCAGAAGACCGTCTCGATCGAGATCGTGCAGCAGTTCGACTGGGAGGTGCCCGACGTCGTCGTCATCCCCGGCGGGAACCTGGGCAACGTCAGCGCCCTCGGCGCCGGATTCGACATGATGGAGCGGCTGGGCCTGATCACGCGCCGGCCGCGCATCGTCGTCGCCCAGGCCGAGGCCGCGAACCCGCTGTACCGCGCCTACCGCAACGAGTGGCGCTTCGAGCCCATCGCCGCCCGACCGACGCAGGCCTCGGCCATCCAGATCGGCAACCCGGTCTCGGTCGAGAAGGCGGTCCGCGCGCTGCGGCGCTACAACGGCATCGTCGAGCAGGCCAGCGAGTCGGAGCTGGCCGACGCCGTCGCGCTCGCGGACCGCACCGGCATGTTCAACTGCCCGCATACGGGCGTCGCGCTGGCCGTGCTCATGAAGCTCCGCGCGCGGGGCGAAATCGGGGGCTCGGAGCGGGTCGTCGTGATCTCGACCGCAAGCGGGTTGAAGTTCACCGACTTCAAGCGCGCGTACCACGAGGGCCGGCTGCCCGCGGTGGCGTCCGCGCACGCGAACCTCCCGCTGGACCTGCCCAACGACTACGATGCCGTCCGGCGCGCGGTCGATTCCGTGGCCGATCGCTGAGCGGCCGGCACCGCGCGGCGCGGCCCGGCGGCCCCGCCGGCCCGTGCTATCATGGCCGCATTCCATGGCTATTCCCCGCATCACCAAGGAAGAAGTGAAGGCGCGCCTCGACGGTGACGCGTCTGCCGCGCCGGTCCTCGTCGACGTCCGGCTCAAGTACCCCTACGAGCACAGCACCGTCCAACTGCCCGGCGCCGTGCGGGTCGCTCCCCCGGAATTCGCCCTGCCGGAGCTGCCGAAGGATCGCGACATCGTGGCCTACGACTCGGATCCCGGCGAGCTGGTCAGCGCCCACCTGGCCGCCAGGCTGATTCGCGGCGGGTACCGCGCCAGCGCGCTCAAGGGGGGCATCGTCGAGTGGCTGACCGCCAAGTTCCCGACCGAGGCGAAGGAAGCACCCAAGCAGAAGCCTCCGCAGGCCGGCGCCCTCAAGGGCTAGCAGGACGCCTGGCGCCTGCCCTCGCCGGGCTGGCGCTGTGCACGCTGGGGGCCTCCCCGCTGCACGGCCAGCCGGATCGCCCGCCCATCGCCGAGCTGATCGCGGCGCTGCAGGCCAAGTACGATTCCGTCCGGAACTTCTCGGCCGCGTTCGAGCAGACCTATGCGGGCGGCGTGCTGCGGACGACCCTGGTGGAGCGCGGCACGGTGCTGATCAAGAAGCCGGGCAAGATGCGCTGGCACTACACGTTGCCGGAGGAAAAGCTGTTCGTCTCGGACGGCGTCTCGTTGTACTCGTACATCCCGGCCGACCGCCAGGTCATCGTCGGTACGGTGCCCCCCGGAGACAGCGTATCGACGCCGGCGCTGTTCCTGGCGGGCCGCGGCAACCTGTCGCGGGACTTCGTCGCCGCCTACGACGAGAGCCTCGACCCGCCGCCCCACCTGTGGGCCGTCGAGCTGATCCCGACCCGCCAGGATGTCGACTACACGCGCCTGACGCTGGTGGTCGACCGCGCCAGCCTGAGCGTGGTTCAGTTGCGGGCCACCGACTTCCAGAACGCCGTCTCGGCGTTCACGTTCTCCGGGCTCGAAGAGAACCGCGACCTGCCGGACGCGCTGTTCACCTTCGAGATTCCCCCCGGCACCGAGATCGTGACGGGAGACGACTTCGGTCGCTGATGCTGACAAGGATGGACTACTAGCCGGGGTCCGCCCGCTCGACCGCCACGCGGGCACCGACGCCCAGCAGGCGCTCGACGAGGTTGGCGTAGCCCCGCTCCACGGTTTCCAGGGGTCCGATGCGGCTGGTGCCCTGCGCCGCAAGCGCCGCCGCGATCAGCGCCATGCCGGAGCGCAGGTCGCGCGTGTCGAGATCACGCCCCTTCAGCCGGCTCGGCCCGTCCACGATCATGCGGTGCGGGTCGCAGAGGAAGAGGTTGGCGCCCATGCCGCTCAACTGTTCGAGCGCGAACAGGCGCAACTCGTACATCCAGTCGTGGACCAGCGTCCGGCCGCGGGCCTGCGTCGCCAGCACGCTCACCAGGCTGACCATGTCGCTCGGAAAGCCGGGCCACGGCGCGGTCGTGACCTGGCGGATCGCCGCCGGCCGGGACGCCCCGACCCGCAGCCGATCCTCCGTAACGGCGCAGTTGACGTTCATCCGCGACAGGACCGACGTGATCGGCTCGAGGTCGGCGGCGCGGGCGCCCCGTATCTCCAGCTCGCCGCCGGTCACCGCCGCCAGGACCGCCCAACTGCCCGCCTCGATGTAGTCGCCGCCCAGCCGCCGCGACGCGCCGGCGAGCGGTGCGCCGCCGGCAATCCGAATGCGGGGCGTGCCGTCGCCCTCGATGTCGGCGCCCATGCTCCGCAGGAAGGCGCAGAGCTCCACGACGTGGGGCTCGCAGGCGGCGTGTCGGATCTCGGTCGTCCCGGGCGCGGCGGCGGCGGCCAGAATCGCCGTCTCGGTGCCGGTCACCGACGCCTCCTCCAGGTAGACGGACGCCGGCCGGAGGCCGCCGGGGACCTCCAGCTCGTGCGCGTCGGCGGACGTCTCGCGCGCGCCCATCGCCCGCAGCGACTGCAGGTGCACGGCGATGGTCCTGCGCGCCGGAAAGTCGCCGCCCGGCGGGGCCAGCCGCGCGCGACCCAGGCGGGCCAGCAACGGACCGAACAGCAGGACGGATCCGCGCAGGAGGCCGACCAAGCCCGGATCCGGCTCGGCCGTCGTCAGGTGCCGGCAGCAGATGTCGAGCGTGGCGCTGCCGGCCCCCGCCACGTCGGCGCCCAGGCCCTGCAGCAGCTCGACCATGACGCTGACGTCCCGGATGCGCGGCACGTTGGTGAGGCGGCACGGCTCATCGGACAGGAGACACGCCGCCAGCAGCGGCAGCGCCGCGTTCTTGTTCCCGTCCACGTCCACGCTGCCCGCCAGCGGGTGTCCCCCCCGGACCACCAGCGTCGTCGAGCCCCGCCCACGCCGCCGCGTCATGCCGTCCGCTCCCGGCCCGCCGGCCGCGGATCGCCCGGGCCGCGGCCGGCCGCCCACTCGAACTCGCCGAGGTACACGATCTCGTCCCGCAGCATGACGCCCAGCCGTTCGTGCACGGCAGCCCGGCAGGCCTCGATCAGACGGCGCACGTCGCTGGCCGTCGCCCGCCCGTCGCTGACGATGAAGTTGGCGTGCAGGCGCGACACCAGCGCCCCGCCGACCGCGGCGCCCTTGAGGCCGACGCGGTCGATGAGCGCCCCCGCGAACGGCGGCACGCCTGCCGGCAGACGGTCGCGGGCCGGGTCGGGATTCTGGAACACGCAGCCTGCGCTGGGAGCCGCGAGCGGCTGGGTCCGCTTGCGGTAGGCGAGCGACGCGCACGCCCGCTGCCGCAGGGCGGCCGGCTGCCCCGGCGCGACGGCGAACTCGGCCCACAGCACGACCTCGCCGGTGCGCTGCAGCCGACTCCGGTCGTACCCGAGCTCGAGCGCGGCGGCGTCGACCTGCACCTCGCGGCCGCACGTGTCCGCGAGACCGGCGCGGACGAGCCGCTCGCCGAGCAGCGCGCCCCGAAAGTGCGCGTTGCCGTGCAGGCCGCCGCCCACCGTGCCCGGGGTGCCCGCCCACCGCTCGAGACCGGCCAGGCCCCGGTTGACCGTCCAGCGCACGAGGCCGTTCAGCGTCACGCCGCCCGCGGCGCGGACCACGCCCGGTCCGGTGCGCTCGATCGCGCCGTGCCGCAGCCGCACGACGAGCCCCCGCACGCCGCGCTCGCCGACCAGCACGTTCGACCCGCCGCCGAGCAGCGTGACGGGCAGGCCGAGACGGTGGCACACCGCGACGGCACGCGCCGCCTCGCGGCTGCTCCGCGTCTCCAGGAGCCAGTCCGCCGCGCCCCCGGTCCGGAACGTCGTGCGCGTGTCCAGCCTGACATGGCGCCCGACCCGATCCGCGCCGAGCGTCTCGGCAAACGCGTCGCCGATCTCCTTCCGGTCGCGATCAGTCATGCTGCGGCCCGCCTGCGGCTCACGGTGCCCTAGCCCTGCCCGTGCCCCGGATTTCTGGGGCTGGACTTTGTAAGGCGTGTGAGGTCGTCGAATTCGTCTCGCAATTCAAAGGCGAAAACCATGGCAACGAGTTGAATGTAGCCGTACCACAGCAACTGCGCCCCGGGCGGCTCGCGGGGGCGTCCGAGCCACCCGCCGAGGCGCCCGACCAGACCGACCGCGTCGCCGAGGCGCGCCGGCGGCGGCAGCTTGCGTGAGCGGGCGAAGGTGGCGAGCACGCGCAACTCGCCATCGGAGAACAGCAGGTCGCCGGGCAGGTCGGGCACTTCGCGGCCGAGTTGGACCATCAACTGGATGCGCCACCCGATGACCATCTTGATGGCCATGGCGCGTTCGAGCCGCTCGGCCGTGTGGTGCTGCAACTCCTCGACCTTGCAGCCGGACTTGAGCACCCGAAAGTACTCTTCGATCCGCCAGCGCAGGCTGTACCAGTGCAGGATCTGCATGGCGTCGTCGGCGCTGGTTACCCGCAGCGTGGTCAGCACGAACCACTCCAGTGGCTTGACCTCGGGGGGCGGCTGTTCCTCGCGCACGTGGACGACCCACAGCTCGACCGGCTCGTCGCCGGGACAGGGCAGCGCCACCTGCTGGTAGCGCAGCGTCACGTTGGCGACACGCGCCTTGCGGCGGTCCTTGCGGGCCTGTTTGCTGGCCTTGACTCGCGCGCTCAGCCGCTGCACCTCGACCTGTGCGGCGCCGCGGGCCGGCGCGTTGCGCACGGTATCGAACAGACGGCGCGAGACCGTCTGCCCATCGGGCGTCTTCTCCTTGCCCAAGACGCGGTCGGCCTTCGCGCGGACCAGCAAATCGACCGGCGGGGCGTGGGCGCGGTGCTCAAGGAACAGGTCGACGAAGTCGGCCTCGCGGTCCATCACGCACACCACGCGGGTCTCGGACAATTGCTCGGCCGCCTGCGCGCAGTCGCGCAACCCCTCGACCCAACGGAACGACTTGCGCTCGGTGCGCGGCTTCGCGCGCGGCTCGCCTGCCGTCTCCGGGTTCGGGAGCGCGGGCGCGTCGAAGGCGGCCCGCAGCACGCCCAACGCTACCCCGTCGGGATTGACGGCCAAGGTCGTGTGCAACGCCAGGCCGCGCGCCACCGCCCCGGTCTGGTTCGAGCCGATGGCCCCCAGCCCCTGCGTCTGACCGCGCCGGGTGAAGTTCAACCGGGTGCCGTCCTGGATGCACAGCACCAACTCGTGCGCCTGCATCCGGCGCAGCGTCCGCTCGCGATGCGGCGCGAGGATGTTGTCGACCGTTACCGCACTGTCGGCGGGCTGGTCAATCAGCCGGTAATGCCCCTTCACCAGGGCGCGCGCGCCCTGGGCAGCGCCGGTGATAGCGCGCATCGGAGACTCTGCCATTTGCTGCGCGCTCTGCACCAGACGCGCGCTCAGCCGCGCGTCGCCCAGCCGCGCCCCGCCGAACTCGTGACCCGCCCACGACGCCGCGTCGAGCCCGTCGCCAGCCGCCAGCGGCGCGATGCCCGCGGCGGGCGCCGCGAGGCGGGCGCGCCACGCCGGCTCCAAGGCATACATATACACTGCCTTGCGCGTTTCGGCCGCCGCGTGCGTGCGGTCCCCGCGCCCGCGCCCGCAGGTCTCACCCACCCGAATCCAGTTGGCCGCGCGCACGCTCGCCCCCGTCTGTTCGGTCTCGTCGACGAACGTCTCCAGCAGCCAGGGGCGATAGCCATACAGACGCTCGCAGTCGTCGCCGACCGCCCGCACCACCCGGCCCAGCACGTACGAGGCCAAGTTGCGACACACAATCCCGGGGCGCACCAGCAGCCGGCACAGGCCCAGCACCCGGTGCAGATGGGCGCGCCGGCCCGTATCGTTCCACCCGACCCAGGCGTCGCGGGACCGCAGCCGCCGCGCAGATGCCGCAAACCCGACGCCGCCCAGCCAACCATGCGCCGAACCCACCAGATACCGCAGTTGCGGGCCCACGAACGGACCGGCCCCCCGGGGGTGCTCGTAGGCCATCAGCGTGTTCCAGACCTGCCGCTGCGCGCCGGTCTCCACCAGCGCCAGGGTCAGACCCACAACCGCGCCGACCGTGCCCGGCACGTCCACGGCCAAGGCTACCGGGTCCGCAAGCACCCGCGCCCGGCCCCCAACCCCGCGAACCGGCTGACCCGCAGGCAGCGAGACGTGACCGGCCGCCGCCAGGTCGGACAACGCCCGGCTGCAACTCGCGCGCTGCCACCGGCCCCGCCCGTCGCGGAAATCGAACGCTTCACAGACGCGATCGGCGACCTGACCGCGGCTGCCGACACCCTGCGAGACCGCGTCGTCCAGCACGTCGCGCAGGCGGGTGAGGTTGTCCCGTAGAATACGTGAGACTTGATTCTGAATCTCCATGCCGGCCACCGTAGCGAAGTGGCCTCATGAAGTCCAGCCAAAAGTTATGGGGCACGGGCAGCGCTAGCCGCCGATCTCGACGACGTAGCGGCCGCGCGCCGCGCCCCGCAGCAGGGTGTCGAACGCGGCCGGCAGCTCCTCCAGCGTTATCGCGTGCGTCATGGCCGCGAGGTGCGCCGGTTTCATGTCCGCCGCCAGACGGCGCCACGCTTCCAGCCGCAGGTCCATCGGACACATCGACGAATCGATGCCGAGGAGCTTGACCCCCCGCAGGATGAACGGCATGACCGTCGTGTGCAGCTCGATGCCGCCGGTCAGTCCCGAGCTGGCGATGCAGCCGCCGCGCCGCATCGTCCGCGTCAGCCAGCCCAGCGTGTCGCCGCCGACCGGGTCGACGGCCCCGGCCCACGCGGCCTTCTCGAGCGGGCGCGCCGCGGCCGCGTCCGGGACCTCGGCGGAGATGACGTCGGCGGCTCCCAGCGACCGCAGGAGCTCGTGCGCGTCCGCCTTGCGGGTCGACGCCGTGACCCGGTAGCCGGCCGCGGCGAGGCACTGCACCGCCAGGCTTCCCACGCCGCCGGTCGCACCGGTCACGATGACCGCGCCGCTGGCGGGGGCCAACCCGTTCCGCTCCATCTCGACGACGCTCAGCGCGGCGGTGAACCCGGCCGTCCCGATGGCCATCGCCTCGCGCAGGTCGAGCCCGCGCGGCAGGCGCACGACCCAGTCGGCCGGCACGCGGGCGTACTCGGCGAATCCGCCGTCATGGCTCTCGCCCAATCCGAAGCCGGTGGCGAGGACCTCGTCGCCGGGCGTAAAGCGCGGATCGTCGCTCGTCTCGACGATGCCGGCCAGGTCGACGCCGCCGACGAGCGGAAACCGGCGCATGATCTTGCCCGCGCCAGTGGCGGCCAGGGCGTCCTTGTAGTTCACGCCCGAGTACGCCACCCGCACGACCACGTCCCCGTCGGCGAGGTCCTGCAGGCCGGCCTCGACGAGGCGGCCCCCAATCGTGTCTCCGTCCTGGAATACCCGATACGCCCTGAATCGATCCACGATGCCAATCCTCCTGCTATGGCGCAGCGCGTTAATCAGACGGGGCTGCGCCCCGAACCCCCGGCGTCCGCTTGCGGGGACCCCGCAGCCCCGCGCCGCTCCGCCGAGGCGCGGTGCGCGCCTTGAAGGAGATCGATGAACGCGCCTGTGTCCGCAAGATCCGGCAGCACGCTGTCCGCGCCGTGCTGCCTGAGCGCGGCCTCGTCGAACGGGCCGGTGGCCACGGCCACCGACCTCGCGCCCGACCGCTGCGCGCAGCGGATGTCGAGCGGCGTGTCGCCGACGACCACGACCTGCGCGGCTGACGTTACATCGATTCCCTGCCGCCGGGCCCGGTCGACCGCAATCGGCACCAGCTCGTCCCGGCTCGGCGCGTCGTCGCCGTAGGCGCCGCACGCGAAGTGGCGCCAGAGGTCGAAGTGCTCCAGCTTGATCCGCGCCGCGCGGGCGACGTTGCCGGTCAGCAGCGCGCTGGCCACGTCGGTGCGCGCGCCCAGCCGGGCGAGCAGCGTCCGGACGCCCGGCATCAGGCCCTTGCGCGGGCCGGGACCGAGGATCTCCCCCTGCAGCAGCTCGCAGTAGCGCGCATGGAAGCGCCGGCGCACGGCCGGCCCGGCCGTAACCCCGGCGCGTTCCAGCGCGTCGTCGAAGATCAGCGGGTCGGTGCGACCCGCGACCGGAATCCCGTCGAAGCCCCCGGTCACGCCGAACAGCTCCTGGAACGCCCGGTTCAGGGCGCGCTTGCCGGCCCCGCCCGAGAGCAGCAGGGTACCGTCGATGTCGAACAGGATGAGCCGCGCCGGCCCGCCTGCGCACGCGTCCACTAGCGGTCCTCGAGGAGCTGGTCGACCTCGGCGACGATGCGTGCGCTCGACAGCATGGCGATGATCTCGGTGCGCAGCGCCGCGAGGTTGGCGGCGACGGCCGCCAGCGCGAGGACCGAGTGGACCACCGCCGGCACCGTGTTCGTGTCGACGCCGCCGCCCACGATGGCGGTAGCCATCGTGAGTCCCATCGCGATCGTGGCAATCGAGAACACCGGGCGGCGCACGCGGGCCACGGCGCGGTACAGCTCCACCGAGAGCTGCCCCTCCTCGACCGCCTCGCGCACGGCCCGGCCCTTCCCGATCAGGTAGAACATCGTCATCGAGTGCGCCAGGAGCGTGACCAGGGTGGCGAAGATGCCGAGCGACGTGTGACGCAGGACCTCGGCAGGACCGAGCGCCGTGAAGCCGAGCACCGTGGCGTACCCGAGCGCGGCGATCCCCACGAACGCGGCGGTGATCAGCGCGGCGGACACTTGCCACGCACCCTACGCGTTGGCGCTGCGCGGGCGCCGGGTCGTGGGGCGCTGCGCGCCGGCCGTGGCGCTGCGGCGCACCAGCGACCGGTACTCGCGGATGAGCAGGTCGAGGTGCTCGCGTTCCTCGTCCGCGAACTCCAGGAAGATCTGCTTCCCCTCCGAGTCCTCGAACCGCTCGCCGTAGCGCTTGAAGAAACGATGCGACCCGCGCTCGCAGCGAATCCCGATCTTGAGGGCCTGCCGGTCGTCCACGCCTTTCGCCAGCTCGTCGGCGCCGGCCGCGAACAGACCGTTGGCAGCCCCCTTGAAGAACAGGAAGGTGGGCCGTGACTCGAGATCGGGATCCTGGGCCAGGAGCTCCTGGTAGCGGGCCTCGAGCTTGGCCAAGTGCTCCTGCTCCTCTTCGGCCAGGCGCTTGAAGACGCGCCGCCCGCGGGCGTCCTTGGTCAGGCGCGCCGCCCGCGAGTAGAATTCCAGCCCGCTGCGCTCGGTGGCGATGGCGATGCGCAGGGCGTCCCGGGCGAACAGCAGCTCGGTCGAGGCCCCGCCGTCCGAGGGCAGGCGCCCCGCCCGGCACTCTTCGCACGTGCCGTAGATCTGGACGACGCTCTTGCCGGCCGTGAACCCGCGCTCGTCGGCGATCTCTTCCAGCAGGCTCTCGATGTCGGAGCTGAGGAACTCGTACGACCGGTTGCAGGACTTGCAGATGAGGTGAAAGTGGCGCGGATGGCGGTACGAATGCTCGAAACGGAAGCGGCCCTCGCCGAAATCGACCTTGCGGGCGATGCCGGCCTCGACCATCCAGCGCAGCGTCCGGTAGACCGTTGCCCGGCTGATCCGCTGGTCCTCGGATCGCATCAGGGCCACCAGGTCGTCGGCGCTCAGATGTCCCTGCTGGCGCAGGAAGACATTGACGATCAGCTCGCGCTTGCTGGATCGGCGTCCGCCCGGCGGGCGCAGACGCTCGACGTAGGCTGACTGCGGCTCCATCTCCCGGTTGATTCGATGCGTTGCGGCGTCTCGACCGACGGCCGGAACGGCGCGCCGGCGCCGGGCCGCGCTAGGCGCCGAACGACTGGCCGCAGCCGCAGGTCGACTTGGCGTTCGGGTTCTTGATCGTGAAGCCGCCGCCCATCAGGTTGTCGACGAAGTCCACTTCCGCGCCAGTCAGGTACCGAATGCTGATGGGGTCGACGAAGAGCGTGACGCCGTTCGACTGAAAGATGCGATCGGCGTCCGGATCCCCGGCCCCTTCCTCGATCATCAGTCCGTACTGGAATCCGGAGCAGCCCCCGCCCTGAACGAACACCCGCAGGCCCGCCTCCCGCTTCTCCTCCTCGGCCAGCAACTGCGCGATCTTGCTCGCCGCCGCCTCGGTGACGCTCACGGGAACGGTCGATACGCTCGTCTCCATCGCACTCATGCTTTCCACTGCCATGGCACCCATTATAGCGGACCGCGCTCCCCGCCCGCACGGTACCGAGCGTCCCGGGCACTTTGCTACCCTATGCGGGTGCACGCCGACCGCTTGCTGGAGAGGGCCCGCCAGCGGTGGGCCTCGCTCGCGAGCGCCCGGCCCGACCTCGCGGCGGCCATCGACCTTCAACGCCGGCTGGTCGGGCGCAGCCTGGAGCTGGGCGCGGCGCTCGACGAGCAGCCCCCGCCGCCGCTGGCGCTGGCGCCGGCGCCCGCCGAGGCCGTGTCGAGACTGAACGCGAAGCGCCCCGTGCTGGCGGACAGCGCCGTCGAGCTGGACCCGGGCCGCTTCGAATCGTTCGTGCTGGCGTTCTGCGACGACTTCGCCCGGGGCGGCGCAGCGGGGCCGGCGGGGCGCCTGCGGAGCACGCTCGAGCGGCGCGAGATCGACCTCGGCTCGCTGCTCGCCGCCTCGCTGCTGCGCCGGCAGCACGCCATCCGGACGAAGGCCCACCACGTCGGCGTCGCCCCCGACCTGCTCTGGCTGGTTGCGGAGCTGGCCGTGGCGCCGCTCGCGCACCGGCTGCAGTCCCGCCGCCTGACCGGCGCGGCGGCCCGCGACAGCGCGCTGCGCGCCGCGCTGGACGCCTGGGACGAGGGCTCCTGCCCCGCGTGCGGCTCATGGCCGGCGTTGTCCGAGGTCGTGGACGACGCCCGCAGCCTGCGCTGCTCGTTCTGCGGCGCCGCGTGGCGGCCGCCCACCCGCCGGTGCATCTACTGCGCCGAGGACGGGTCCGCGCTGCTGGCGGCGTCGCTCACCGAGGCCGAGCAGGCGGTGCGGCGCCTCGAGCTGTGCCGCACCTGCGGCGGCTACCTCAAGAGCCTGACCGTGGCGGCCCCCACGCCGTTCGAGCTGCTGCCGGTGGAGGACCTGGCGTCGAGCGACCTCGACGCGGGCGCGGTGGAGCGCGGGTACGCGCGGCCGCCGATGCGCGAGGTCGAGGCTTAGCTTGAAGATGGGGCTGCGCCCCAAGCCCCCGGCGTCCGCTTGCGGGGACCCCGCAGCCCC
>CAYGCV010000056.1:0-16673 GCA_964348425.1 uncultured Vicinamibacteraceae bacterium
GCAGGTGCTGGAAGTACCACATCATCTCGCCCGTGTCCGGGTCGAGCGCCAGCGTCGAGTTCGTGTACAGCAGGTCGGCCTTGCCCGATCCCCGCAGCTTCTCGGGCAGCGGCGACGGGGGCCCGGTGCCCCAGTAGACGAGGTCGAGCTCCGGGTCGTAGCTGCCGACCATCCAGGCCGACGCGTGGCGGCGGGCCGACAGCGGCAGGCCGCCCCAGGTGTCGCCGCCGGGCTGGTCGGGGGTGGCCGCGGTGTTGATGCGCCACAGCTCCTCCCCCGTGTCGGCGTCGTGACCGGTGATGAAGCAGCCGCCCGGGCGCGGACTCGACGGGTTGCAGCGCGACCCGTTGACGACCTTCCCCTTCACGATCACCGGTCCGGCCGTCTGGGCGACCTGCTCGCGGTAGTCGGCCCGCTGCGTCTCCCACACCAGCTCGCCGGTCTGCGCGTCGAGGGCGACGAGGTAGGCGTCGTTGGTGGCCAGGAAGATCTTGTCGTCGTAGATGGAGACGTTGCGGTAGCGGGCGCGCGTCCCGGTCACGTTCCAGGGGTTGTCCGGCACGTTGCGGCGGTACTCCCACAGCAGGTCGCCGGTCTCCGCGTCGAGCGCCTGCACGATGTCCTCGACGTTCGCCAGGAACATGACGCCGTTGTAGACGAGCGGCTCGACCTCCTGGTAGCCCTCCTGCATCGCCCGCGACCACACCAGGCGCAGCTCGCCGACGTTGTCCGCGTCGATCTGGTCCAGCTCGCTGTAGCCCCAGAGCGGGTAGCCGTTGCGGAAGGTGATCCAGTTCTCGGGCCGCGGGTCCCGCAGCATCGCGTCGGTCACCGGCACGAAGTCGCGCAGCATCTCGGGCACCGCGGCCGCGCCGGCCCCGGCGGGCTCCTGCGCCGCCGCGCCGAGCCCGAACGCGAGCACGCAAGCGCCCGCGAGCAACACCGCCGAGAATCGATTGGTCGCCATGGCGCGCTCCCGCTCAGTGAGTCAGTCCGTAGACCATGTAGTTGACGCCCAGCTCGAAGCCGACGCTCATCGGCTCGATCGGGAAGTAGCCCATGCCGCCCATCTGCCAGTACTCGGCCAGGTTCGTGTTGTAGTTGGCAATCGACATCATGCGCCCGTCGGGATCGTTGTCCTCGAACAGGCCGAAGTACTCGGGCGTGCGCCCGCGCAGGTGGTGATACATCGGATTGGGAATGTCCAGGCGCTGGATGCGGAAGAACTGGTCGAAGATGGGATGCGAGCGATCCAGCCGGATCCATTGGCCGCCGGGTATCACGCGGTTCATCTGGGCCTCGAAGTTGGCCCACTGGCGCCCCTCGAAGTCGTTGAAGATGACAAACCCGCCCTTGAGCAGGTAGGCGCGCAGGTGCTGCGCCTGCGCGTCCGTCAGCAGCCAGAAGCCGGGCTCCTGCATCAGCGCGACGGGATACTTGAACAGGTCGGGATCGTCGAGCGTGAGGATGAGGCTGCCGTCTGTCCGGGCGTCGACCAGCGTGAAGTCGTCGAGCATGGTCATCAGGTTCTGCTCGGCGCGCGGAAACTCGTGGACCCAGAACATCTCGCCGCGGCCGCTGACGCGCGTGCCGTAGCTGCCTTCGTCGGTCCAGCGCAGCCGCACGAACGTGAAGCCGCCGTCGTAGGGCAGGTCCGTCTGGCCCCAGTTCCCGAACCGCCACCCGGGAAACTGGGCCGACACGGCCGTCGCGCCGCCGAGGACCGCCACCGCCGCCAGCACGAGCAGTGTCCGACGCATGGGGTCAGGGCTCCTGGTGCGCCTCATTCACGGTAACGTGCAGGTCCCGGTTGGCCCACAGCACGCCGTCGAGCGCCGTCGCGCGCAGCACGAACTCACCGGCCCGGCTGAACCGCACGCGCACCTCGAACCGGCCGTCCGGGGGCACCGGCGGCGGCGGGTCCGGACCCGGCAGGAAGTAGGGATGGACGTGCTGCTCGGGATCGAACGTCACCGTCTCGGCCGGCCCCCGATACACGAACCACGTCACGCTCAGGCCCGAACGGGAGTTCATGAGCGATGCGTCCCGCGGCGGCGGCGGCAGCCCGTCGTCGCCGGCGTACGCGGCCAGCGACAGCATCTCGCCCACCTCGACGGTCCTGCGCGTCTCCCCCACGAGCCGCAGCGTCGGCGGCTCGTTGCCCGGCGTGCGCGGCGTGTTGCTGACGGCGTTGCCGTCGAACGAGATCATGTCGTTCTCGATCGCGTAGTCGGGCAGGAGCGTGGCGTAGGCCTTTTCCGTCCTGCCGTGCGCCGTCAACGTCCAGACCAGCTCGCGGCCGCCGAAATCGCTCGGCACGGTGACGCGAAACAGGAAGCGGTGGCGCCGCGGGAAGAAGTACGTGGGCTGTCCCTGATCGATGCCGCCCGGCTCCAGGAAGTTGTCGGCGCCGACCGGGATGTGCAGGTGCTCCGCGTAGTTCCGGTTCAGGTAGCCGAACACCAGGTTGAACGTGCCGTCGGGGTTCGCCTCCCAACCCTCGTAGACCGGCGCCACGTTCTGGCCGCGGTCGTAGCGCACCTGGGCCCCGGCCGCGCCGCCGGCCGCAACCGCGAGCAGGAGACCGGCAGCCGCCAGCCCGCCCGCCCCCCGCCGGCCGCACGACCCCCGTGCAGCCACCGCCGCGCGACGTCTCGCGCCATTCATCGCTCTCTGCGCTGTCCGCCCCGCCGCTGTCCCCTGCCGCTCGGGGGCAGCGCGGGGCACGGTCTCACTGGTTGCCGGCCGCGGTCGCCGCGGGCTCGCACACGATGTCCTGGCCGCGGTCGGTGCACACGCGGCCGTCCGGCTCGGACTGCAGCGCCCGGCGTGCGGCGACCTCGGTCTGGAACTCCTCCTCGGTGAGAAAGACCAGCCTGGGCAGGAAGATGAACATGTCGTCGATCGAGCGGCGGCCGTAGCCCTTCCAGTTCCGCGGATCGACGACCCGCGGGTTCGACTCCGTGTTGTTGTACCAGCCGATGAGGTGCAGCAGCGTTCCCTTCGGCAGCAGCGGCGCCGCATCGTCCTCGTACGCGTAGACCTTCACCCAGTTGTGGTTGTAGCCCGCGCAGTTGATCGTCTCGCGCTTGCCGGTCGTGCCGCCGTAGAACGCCTCGACGCACATGCGCACGCCGCTCGCGTGCATGTGCGGCTCGAAGGTCGACAGGATGGCCGGCTCGGGCAGCGTGTAGTAGTGATCGAACCGCACTTCCTCGCCGGCCGGGATGTCGAGCTCGTCCTTGGGGTTGCCGATGAAGCCGAAGCGGAGCTGCTCGTACTTGGGCTTGTGCCCGCGCGGATGGAACGTGAAGCCGATGTCGAGCCGCGCCGGCACCTCCACCCCGATGGAGTGGGTGTGCAGGTCGAGGACCAGCCCCGAGCCGGCCTCCAGCACCCGCCCCACGGCGTCCGGGTAGACGAGCGCGTTCTGGCCCAGCTCGTAGACGACCAGGTTGTCGCGACCCTCGTCCGCCGGCGCGTCGGGGTCGGGAGAGACATCGGTGACGCTCGCGTGGTGCACCACGGCCGACGTCAGGTCGGCCCGCTTGTCCAGCTTGCGGACCTCGTCGCGCAGACCCGCCGGCCAGACCTCCTTGACCTCGACCGACCTGATGTAGCGGTCCTCGGTGAGGCCGGTCGGGAACGGCCCGAGCGCGCCCCACCAGTCCGAGCCGTTGGCCCGCACGTTGATCACGGGCGAGGAGACGATCAGGTCGGGCTCGCCCACGGTCCAGGTGGCGCCGTCCGGCCACTCGATGGCCGGCGGCATGTCGGCCGGATTGCCCCGCGGCGCGCCGGCGTCGACCCAGTCGGCGATCAGCGCGATCTCCTCCCTGCTGAGCGAGATGTCGTTCTTGAAGCGCTGGACGCCGACGTTCTTCTCGATGAACCAGGGCGGCATCCGCTCGGGATCGTTGTCGGGACGCGAGGTCTTGTCCTTGATGGCCCGCGCCCAGGGCCGCACGTCCTCGTAGGTCGCCAGCGCCATCGGCGCGCCGCCCTCGCTGCGGTGGCAGGTCTCGCACGACCGCTGCAGAATCGGCGCCACGTCCTTCGAAAACGTCGGCTGCCGGTCGGCCTCGCCCGCCTGCGCCGGCAGCGCGGCCGCCAGCAGGCCGGCCGCCAGCGCCAGCCGCAGCGGCCAGCACCCTGATCCGCGCGATGTCTGCATCGTCATGTCGGCACCTCTCCTGATTGCCAAGGATGGCCCAGAAGCCGCCCCGGGGTCAATCGTTGCCATTCGCCGGCCGCGGCGCGTCGGCGCCCGGTTCGCGGACATCGATGACGGCCAGGGTGACGTCGTCCTCGAAGCCGCGGCCCTCGCGGCGCCCGCTCGTTCGCTCGCGCAGGTGGGCGAGCAGGCCATCGGCGAACGCTTCCGCGGACAGCGCCGCGTGGCGCTCGATGAACGCCTTCAGCCCGTCGTCGCCGAAGAACTCGCCCGACCCGTCGGCCACCTCGATCACGCCGTCCGTGTAGAGGACGAGCCGATCCCCATCCTCGATGCGCGCCTCGCCGGTCGTGTACGCCTCGTGCGGGTCGAATCCCATCAGCACGCCGCCGCCCGCCAGCTCGGCCACCTCGCGCGTCGCGGCCCGCCACAGGAACGGCGGGGGGTGGCCGGCGTTGGTGTAGCGGACCAGGCGCGACGCCGGGTCGATGTGCATGTACGTCGCCGTGACGAACTGCCCGCGGAACTGACCGCAGAGCGCCCGGTTCATCCCCGCGATCAACCGGCCCGGACTCGCCGCCGCCGGCGCCTGCGACGTGAACGCGACCTTGGCCATCGTGGCGATCAGCGCCGCCGGGACGCCGTGCCCGGTGACGTCGGCAACCAGCACCCCCAACTGCCGCCCGTCGACGACGAAGTCGTACATGTCGCCGCCGATGCTCCGCATGGGCTCGTAGCGCACGGCGATGTCCAGTCCCGGCACGGGCGGCGTGCCGCGTGGCAGCAGCGACGACTGGATGCTGCTGGCCGTCTGCAGTTCGTACTCCATGGTCGCGAGCTCGCGTTGAACGGAAAAGAACCGTTGCGACGTCACGTAGCCCAGGGCCAGGATGAAGATGCTGAGCCCCGAGTTGCCCAACTGCAGGTTCCACGGCACGAGCACCAGCCCGGTCAGGATGTCGTGCAGCGCCCCCAGCATGAACACGCTGAAGCCTATCGTCAGGACCCGCCGGCCGCCGGTCTGCGGCAGCCCGCGCCAGGCGAAGCGGGCGAGAATCACCACCATCAGGGCGATGACGAAGAAGTTCTGATAGACGAAGGTCGAGGCCGCCGGGCCGACCGCCAGGTCGTACGCGATGCACGCCAGCGCCAGGACGCACCAACCCTGCCACAGGCGGCGGAACAGCGGCCAGGCGCCGGGTCCGAAGATCTGCTCGAGGAAGATCAGGCCGGGCACCGGCAGCCAGTAGTACGCCATCGACACGACGTGGAGAAGCGCAGCGGACGGGAGATCGACGAGCGCCGCCACGGACGGCGACGACAGCAGGCCCTGGATGCCGTAGAGAAACGCGAACAGACCGAACGACAGCAGGGTGAGGCCGCCGACCTGCCAGTAGAGCGCGGCGAGCGAGGCCGACCCCAGGCCGATGGTCAACATCACGAAGCCGAGCCCGATGTCGCCGAGCTCCATCGAGTCGATTGTACCGTCTCGGGAATAACTCCCCCCTGCCGCCAGTCTCTACAGTCGGACAGTCAATCAGGGGAGGTGACCATGCACGGTAGAATCCGACGGAACAAGCTGGTGGCGGCGGGGGTCGCGGCGGGGGCCACCCTGGCGCTGGTCGCGGGGACGCTGCTGGCCGCGGGCGCCGCGGCCCAGGGACGCGGGGGCCCGGGGCGCATGGGCGGCGTCCTGCGGCATCTGGATCTGACCGACGACCAGCGCGAGGCAATCCGCGGCGCCGTGCAGCGGCAGCGCGAGAGCGGCGAGTCCCTGCGGCAGCAGTTGGGGACGGCCCGGCAGGCGCTGCGCGATGCGGTCCGCTCGGGCGCCGCGGACGAGACCGCCATCCGGGCGCTCGCGGCGGAGTTGGCTCCGCTGGTCGCCGACGCGGCGGTGCAGCGCGCCGTGCTGCATGCCGAGATACGGGGGCTGCTGACCGACGATCAGCGCGCGCAACTCGACGCCATGCGCGACAACGCCCGCGAGAACGACCGGCGGCGGCGGGAGCGCCGCCGCGAGCGGCGCGAGCGGTTGCGCTAATCGTTCCTGGACCGGGACCCGGGAGGTGCCGCCTCCGGGTCCCGGTCGAACCCTGCCGGCAGGCGAACGTGGAGCGGCGCGTGGACCCGGATCAGGCGCTGGTGACGGCGGCGCAGGCAGGTGACGCGGAGGCGGTCGATGCCCTCATCCGCCGGCATCAGGCGCGAATCTTCAACTTCGCCCTGGCGCTGACCGCCAACGGCGCCGACGCGGACGACCTGGCCCAGGAGACGTTCGTGCGCGCGTTCCGCGGCCTGCGACGCTTCAGGGGCGAGAGCTCGTTCAGGAACTGGCTCTACCGCATCGCGGCGAACGCCGCGCGGTCGCGCCGGGGCCAGCGCGCACGGCAGGCCGCTGTCTGGGACGCGCGCGTCGAGGCGGACAATCGGGCCGAGCGGCATCCGGCGAGCGCGGGCTCGAGCGTGGAGCAGACCGTGATGCAACGTCAGGCGCTCGACCGCGCCCTGGCGTCCCTGCCGGCCCGGATGCGGGCCGCGGTGGTGCTGCGGGACGTCGAGGGGCTGGAGTACCGGGAGATCGCGGCGGCGCTCGGCGTGCCGGTCGGCACCGTCATGTCCCGGATCTTCCGCGCCAGGCGGCTCCTGCGGCCGATGCTGGCCGAGCTGCGCGATCAGCGCGATACCGCGGCATCCGGCGCGGCCGGCTCCGATCCGTCCCGGGCGCCCGTCACGCGGCCGGCGCTCGGCAAGGCGACGTCATGAGCTGTGAGGAATGGCAGCCGCTGCTCGTGCGGGCGGCCGACGACCGTCCCGGCACGCTCGAGCCGCGGGACGCGGCCCGGCTGGCCGCCCATCTCGACCGCTGCGACCACTGCCGGGCGCTGCTGGCCGAGCAGCAGGTCGTGCGGCGCGCCCTGGCGGCGCGTCCCGCCGCAGCGGCGCCGCCCGGCCTTGCCGCGCGGGTGCTGGCCGAGCTGGACAGCGCTCCCCACTGGACAGAGCTGCTCGCCTGGCGCACCTGGACGTGCCGCTTGGCGCCGGTGGCGGCCGGCCTGCTGGCAGTCGCGTTCATCATCGGGCGCGGCGCCGGGGCGTCGGACCCGCCGGCCAGCGTGCCGGAGCTGGCCGCGGCCTGGGTCGCCGGCGAACCGGAGGCGGGCGACCTGCCGGCCTTCGCGCTGCTCGGGCAGGAGGGCGTGGACGGAGACCGGCTGCTCGAGGCGCTGCTGAGCACGGCGCCGGACGAGCCGCTGGAGCGCCAGGAGTCTGCGCCGTAGAACGGCGCGGACTCCTGCAGGACTGGTTGGGCGCCGAGCGGAGCCGTCAGGCGACGATTGGCGGGCTAGCGCGCGGCACGCGCCCGGCCGCTGGCGACCGGCGCTACGGGGAGAGAGCCGTCATGAACGACAAGAGCATCCGGGTGTGGGTCGCGCTGTTCGTGGCCCTGGTCTTCGTTTGCGGCCTGTCGATGGGACTGGCCGCCGGCCTGTGGCTCGGGCCGCGCGCGCTCCGGGGGCCGCTTCCCGGCGCGCCGTGGGGCGAGCGCGGGCTGACGCCGGGTCCGCGGGCCTTCGCCCCGGAACGCCTCCTGGACCGGCTGGCAAGGGAGGACGCCCAATTCAGCGCCGAGCAGCGTGCACGGCTCGAGGCGCTGTTCGAGGCGCGGCGGCGGGAGTTCGAGCGGGTCGCCCGGGAGATGCGGCGCCGGTTCACCGCGGAGCAGCAGCGTCTGCGGGCGGGCGTGGCGGAGATTCTGACACCCGAGCAGATGGAGCGCTTCGACCGCATGCGGCGGCGGCCACGGGGCGGGCGGGGACCCGGGCGGGAACGCGGCCCGCGCGGCGAGCGCTGAGCGGACGACCGCAGGCGCCGCTCTCGAAACCCGGCCCCGCGAGCCGGGCGTCCCCGTCGGACCCCGGAGACACCCGGCACCGCACCGCCACGAACGGCGCACCCGCGCGGCCGGGCCACGCGGGTTGCACCGTCCGGCGCATGACGCGGAGCATCGACCCCGCTCCTACGCGGCCTCGGCGGTCCGGCTGCCGATCTCGATGCGGCGCGGCCTGGCGCTTTCGGCCAGCGGCAGCGTCAGCTCGAGCATGCCGTTCGCGAAGTGCGCCTCGACACGGTCGGCGTCGACGCTCGCGGGCAACGTGAAGGCCCGCTCGAAGCGGCCGTAGCTGATCTCCGACTCGTACCAGCCGTCGTCGCCGCGGCCGGCCGCGCGGTCGCCCTTGACGGTCAGCGTGTCGCCATGCAGGTCGATCTCGACGTCCTTGGGATCGACGCCGGGCAGGGCCACCCGCACGCGCCAGCCGTCCGCGGCGGAAGTCACCTCGGTGGCCGGCACCCAGGCGCCGTCGTGCACGCCCGCCTGCACGTTGCCGGCCCGGCGGCCGAACACGCGATCGAGCTCGCGGTGCAGGCTGTTCAACTCCTCGAACGGATTCCAGCGGGTCAGACTCATCATCTCTCCTCCTTCGACCAGGTGGCCGTCCGCTTCCGGCCACGTCCTTCGAAAGACGATTCTCGCCGATCGGAAGGCACATGTCAAGTAACGAGTAATATTATCTTAGTGTATACAACTCATATCGTTTCCGGCTTGTGGATCGGTGCCCTTCGCGACATACTCGGAGCCGATGATCTCGCCGGCAGGCAGTCGGCAGCACCCGGGGGGTGGCAAGTGATGATGATCTCGAGACGCACGATGCACGTGGCGGCAGCGGCGGCAGCCCTGGTGTGGCTCGCGGCCGCGCCCGCGGCGGCCCAGCCGTCGCCGGCCGCGGAGACCTGGAGCGTGCCCCGCACGAGCTGGGGCGATCCGGACCTGCAGGGCATCTGGACCAACGCCACCCTGACGCCGGTGGAGCGGCCCGAGTCGCTCGGCGAGACCGAGGTGCTGACCGCCGAGGAGGCCGCGGCACTCGAGGTGCAGACGGCCGAAACGCGGCGGGCGAACGACCGGCGCATCCCGGGCGTCGTGGGCGCCTACAACCAGTTCTGGATGGACTCGGGCACCACGGTCGTGGAGAGCCGGCGCACGTCGCTCGTCGTCGATCCGCCGGACGGCCGCATCCCCTGGTCGGACGCCGGACGGGCCCGGCTCGAGTCCGACCAGACCCGCTACGGCGTCGGCCCGTACGACTCCTGGGTGGACGCCGACACCGGCGAGCGCTGCCTGACCGACGGCCTGCCGCTCGTGCCGCTGCAGGGCTACAACATGAACACCCACATCCTGCAGGCGCCCGGCTGGGTGGCAATCCTCAACGAGATGTTCCACGAGTACCGCATCGTCCCGCTCGACGGGCGCCCGGACATCGCCCCCGCCATCGGCCAGTGGCTGGGCGGCGGGGTCGGCCGCTGGGAGGGCGACACCCTGGTCGTCGAGAGCACGCGCTTCGCCGACCTGGGCCACTACCTGTGGCGCTGGACCTGGCGCGCGCCGCGTCCCTCGCTGCACCTCGTCGAGCGGTTTACGCGCGTCGACGAGGAGAACATCGCCTACGAGTTCACGATGACCGACCCGGAGATGTTCACCCGGCCCTGGACCGCGCAGGTGCCGATGACGACGGATCACGCCTCACGCGGCGTGACGTCGGGTCCGATGTACGAGTACGCGTGCCACGAGGGCAATTACGGCCTGCTGAACATGCTCCGCGGCGCGCGCGCAGAAGAGCAGCAACAGGACTAGCGCCCTAGCGTGCGGCCGGCGCGGCGCCCGCTGCGTCCTCGCTCGCGCGGGCGCCGGCCAGGATGTTGTAGAGGCCGTAGTTCCCTTCGTCACAGGCGTACTCGTAGAGCGGGTGATCGCTGCTCTGCATCGGGATGCGGTAGGTCCACGGCCTGACCCACACGGTCGGATCGCTGACGGTGACCTCGTACATCAGCGTGGAGGGCGCCGCGCGGGTGAAGCGTTCGACGAGGTGCAGGTTGGCGTCCGACAGCCCGTCCCGGAACTTCGTCTCGCGCAGGAAGTTGGTCGTCTCCACCACCAGCGTGTCGCCGTCCCAGCGCCCGCGGGAATCGCCCATCCACTGGCGCAGCCCGGCCCGCAGGTGCGCGCGGCCGTCGAGCGGGATCACGCGCACCTTGTGGATCATCTCGTTGAGCAGCACCACGTGGTCCGGGGTCTGGAACACCTGCACGTTCTGGTTGTAGCCGCCGGGCTCCATCGGGGGGCCCGAGTTGAGCCCGGCCAGACAGCGCACCGCCAGGTGACCCGGCCCGATGTCCTCGACCCAGCCGCCGGGCGTCGGCTCGTGCCTGCCCACGCCCTCCCGGGCCTTCGCGCGCGCCGCCCTGCCCTGCTCCGCCGCCAGGGTGAGGGGCGGAATGCGGCCGTCCGGCGGGTCGACGACGAGCGACGTGCGCCGGCCCTCGACGAGCGCCGAGCCGCGGTCGTACCAGAACTCGTTGTACGGCACCACGCCGCCCTCGGACTCGGGCGGGTAGCTGGCGCCGCCCTTGGCCGGGTCGATCAGGTCCCGGTTCTGCCGGCGGTTGACCTCCGCCTCGTACGCGGCGGCCTCCTCCTCCGACAGGACCTCCTTCCCGGCCAGCTCGACGGGGCGCTCCATCGGCGTGATCGTGCGGAAGTCCCAGACCCCCTGGAGATCGGGATGGCCCCACGCGGTGCGCGGCGTGGTCCCGTCGGATTGCGCGACGGCGGCCGCCGGCAGTACGAGCAGCAGCCCCGCAACGATGCTCCATGTGGACATCCTGGACATCGGTCGCCTCCTCTTCCGGTCGAGCCCCTGGTCTGGCGGGCGCGCAACCACGATCAAGCGAACCCCGGAACGGTATCATGAGTGCGGAGGAGCTGATCCGATGAAGCGAAGAGCCCTGGTGTTGATCTGTGCCGCCGGTCTGCTGGCCGGCATCGTGGCCGCGCCGGCCCGCGGCGCCCCGGCGCCGGGGCCCGCCGGCGCCGGGCCCCCCGATGCGCACGCCCCCCCCCGCGTCCGGCCGGACGACTACCGGCAGTGGACCTTCCTCAGCGCCAGTCTCGACATGACCTACGACGCGCCCGGCGAGCGCTCCGGGCCGAGCCGCTTCCAGAACGTGTTCGTCAACCCCTCGTCGTACCGCGCCTTCCTCGACAGCGGCCGCTGGCCGGACGAGACGATCTTCGTCCTCGAGATCCGCGCGTCGAGCCGCGAGGGCGCGATCAACGACGCCGGACAGTTCCAGTCGGACCTCGTGGCTCTCGAGGCGGAAGTCAAGGACGACCGCTTCGCCGACGGCTGGGCCTTCTACGACTTCGGCGTCGCCGGGTCGCTGCGCAACGTCGCCGAGCCCCTGGCGGGCGAGCGTGTCGCCAGTTGCATCGAGTGCCACACCGAGCACACCGCCGTCGAGCGCACCTTCGTCCAGTTCTACCCGACGCTGCTGGAGGCGGCCAGGCGGGCGGGCACCCTCAAGCCGGGCTTCTGAGCCCGGCGGGGCCGACCTCGCGCACCTGTCCAGGCGACAGCGATCCCAGAGCGTCCACAATGCTGGCCACAAGCGGCTTCAGATGAACCATGCGGTTCGACGGCGCTCGAACAACCACGACGCGCAGCCGCAGGCCACTCACATTCTGTTGGTGTCGAAGACCTCGATCCATGGACAGCAGGGCATCGAAGCGTCCCTCGGCAAGCCGAAGCAACTCGCCGTTCGTCGTCCCCGACCAACCCACGGCCTGCACGGTCCTGACTTCGTGTCCTGTCAGTTCAGCGGCGAGAGCACGCGGCAGATTCTCGTCAAGCAGTACGCGCACGGGCCAGAACGGAACGCCGAGCCAGATCGAGTGCGGCGAGTGCCTGCTGCCTCGAGACCGACGGGAACTGATCGAGGAAGTGGTCCAACGTCTCTCCCCCTTCCAGGTAGTCGAACAACGCCTGAACCGGCACCCGCGTGCCGCGGAAGACCGGCATGCCCCCGGAGATTTCCGGGTCGCTGTGGACGACCGAAAGCGCATCGACCATGCGGCCATCATATGCCACGGATCCGGACCGTCGTCCCGGGACTACCGGGCAACGCGTCGACCGGGACGGTGCGTCACCGCAACGCCGCGCCGTTACGCCCGCGTGACGTCGGTGCCGGCGCGTCGGTTCAGCTTCGCGTAGAGCTTCACGAGGAGGTTCACCGGCGCCAGCCGTATCGCCACTTCGCGGAGGCCGCAGGCGATGGGGTTCGTGGTCCGCATGAGGCTCGCCGTCCGGCGGCCCTGAGCCACGAGGACAGCCGTCCTGGGGCGCCGCTCGAGTTCGTACGCCTGCAGGGCGTCCGGCACGTTCGCGCCGTCGCCGAGGGCCTGACCGAGGGCGACCGCGTCGACAAGCGCCTGGGCCGCACCCTGTCCGGTATGCGGCAGCAGGGGATGCGCGGCGTCGCCGAGGAGCGTCACGACGCCTGCACCCCAGCGCGGCAGAGGATCGCGGTCGACCAGCTCGTCGCAGCGCAGCTCCTCCGTGTCGGACGTGACGGCGCGAAAGGTGGCATCCATGCGCGGCGACATGTGCGCCAGGATGGCCGCAGGGTCGCGCGTGTCGGACGGGACGAGCTCGCGGGCAAGCGCCAGATACCAGTAGATCCCGGTGTCGCTGGCCCGGGCGAGGGCCGACTCCAGGCCCGGACCGAGGTACATGATGCCGGACAAGTCACCCAGATGATGCGGGGCGCTGGACGCCCCGCGCACCCCGATGATCCCGCACGACCGCGGCGGCGGCTCGGCCGGATGGAGCGCGCGGCGAATGACGGACCCGACGCCGTCCGCGCCGATCAGCAGGTCGCCCTCGGCCGTGTCGCCGGATGCGGTACGGACCGCCACGCGGTCGCCGTCCGCCGTGAATCCGGTGACCTGGCTCCCGAACGTGATCGCGCTCGGACCAACGGCCTCGAGCAACGCACCGTGGAGCGCCGGGCGCAATGCCACGACCATCGGGCCGCCGAGCACGTCGGCCGGCGGCACCTCGGCGCGCTTCAGAACCGTGCCGTCCATGCGGCGCAGTTCGCCCCGCGTCGGGACATGGCCGCGTGCCAGAACGACGTCCGCGACGCCCAGCCGGCGGAGCGCGGCGAGCGCGTTCGGCGCCACACCAAGCCCGAAGCCGAGCTCCCGCGCCGTTGCCGCACGCTCGAACAGCCGAACGTTCCAGCCCGCCTGCCGCAGCGCGATGCCGGCCGACAGTCCGCCGATGCCGGCACCGACGATCAGGGCGGTGCGTTTCATCGGCAGGGCGCACCCGGCATGCGGCGTCTCTCGTCAGCGAGCACAGCACACGATTCCTGGGCGTCGAAACCCGGGTCATCGTACAAGAGTCTCTGTTACCGTGGAGTCAGTGCCGTCGACGTCCCGTCGGGCGGGCGCGGTCACGACGCCAGTCGCACGCCCCCGGTCTCGTCGACAGCGCCGCGCTCGGCGTGAGCGTGCGCATCTGGCGGACCGCAGAATCTGCCCCGCGTCGGGGGCGGTCAGGCAGGGACATGGGAGATACGAATGCCGGCCACCGGCTTTCTCGGGACACGGGCTGACGCTCTGATAGATCTCGCGATCGTCTTCTTCGTCCTGGCCCCGTTCCTGATGGCCTACGCGCTGCGCCTCGCGGCGCGGCAACGGCACCGCGAGCACCGCAACCTCCAGGCCGGCCTCCTGGCGGGCGCGATCGTCGCCGTCCTGATGCTGGAGATCAGCATCCGCTTCGGAACCGCCGGGGAGGCCTATGCCGCGAGCTCGCTGTACGGGCCGTCGATGGTGGCCCTATTCGTCGTGCACCTCGCGGTCGCCGTGCCGACGTTCGTCATCTGGTGCTGGCTCGCGGTCCTCTCGTGGCGCCGCTTCTCCCGTACGCTGCCCGGCCCCTTCGGCCGCAGGCACAGCCGCCTGGGCAAGCTCACCTTCGTGGGCCTGTGCCTCTCGTCCGCCACGGGTACGGGCATGTACATCATGGGGTTCGCCTTCTGACGCTTGCCCGCGCCGACCGCCCGACGACCTCATTTCCCCGGAGCAACATGGCCAAATTCATGATCGGTTTCGTCGTGCCCCTGGTCATCCTGGTGCTGGCCATACCGACGATCCTGGGCAAGGTCCCTCCCAACAGCGTGTACGGCTTCAGGACGCCAAAGACGCTATCGTCTCCGGAAATCTGGTATCCGGCCAATCGGGCGGCAGGGTGGTTCCTGGCTGCCGCTGCCGTCATATCGATCGGCTTCAACCTGGCCCTGTGGTGGGCCGTCCCGGAATGGCCGCTGGACAGGACGTTGTCGTGGATGACGGGCGGCACCATGATTCCGCTCTCGATGAGTCTCGTTGCGTCCTTCATCTACCTCGGACGCCTCTGAGGACATCACCTGCAGACTGCCGCTGGACATCAGTGTGGGTGTGCGAGCAGGTGTTGTCTGAGCAGGTCCTTGCCATAGTCGTTGCCGTTGGGCGTCCGCACGACCGTATGCACGTGGTTGCGGCTCGGCCGGTCGGGTCCATCGAGCGCCACCGGCCGCTGGTGGTCGTATTCGATCATGACCACCGGTGAGTGGATGCGGTAGTAGAAGACCGCGTCAGGGCTCGTATCGCCGACCCAAGCGAAGTACGTGTCGTCCCAGTGGCGCACCACCTCCGACAGGCGGACCTCGGCATGCCCGGCCCGCAGGTTGCCGGTGTACAGCCTGACCAGCCCGATGGCGAGCTCCCGCTGGGCGTCATCGAGCTCGCCGAGGCGAATGCCCTCGTACGGCACCACGGCGTTGTCCTGGAACAGCTCCCCGTGGTTGTTGTTCGCGGTCTTGTTCGGATCAATGATCGCGACCGCGCGCTGCGCGTCGTCGAGGGCGTTGATCAAGGCGAGGCCGGCTGCGAGCTCCTCCTCGAGGATCGCCGTGCCGGCAAACCGTCCGGTGTCGGCTCGCGGCGGCTCGGAGCCCATGAACGTCGGCGTGAGCACGACCTGATCGCCAAGGACGAAGCAGTTCACGATGAGATGGTGACCGTCGAGCTGCCAGCCCCACGGCTCCCTCTCTGACGGCTCCCCCATCACCGTAAACCAGTAGCGCTGTTCGCCGTACTGGATGTGGTCGTCCATCAGGTCGGCCAGGTGCCCCTCGAGGCGCATGATGTTTCGCGACGTCTCGAATCCCCGCGTGCTCAGCGTCGCTGCCATCAAGCCGAACGCGGCCTCGGTCTGCGCCGCATCCATCTCGAGGAGGCCGACGCCCTGCCGCGCCGAGATGTCGATGTTTGCCCAGCGCCGCCATTCCAGATCGTCGACGGGGAACAGCGTGCGGCCACGCTGCTCCGGGGTGAGGCTCGCGAGAAACGCGACCGCGGCTGCGCGGATCGGCCTGGTGCTGACGCCGGTGGCTTCGATGCGAAACAGGCCCGGCTCGGTTTCTCCGTCAGCGGTGATGCCGAGAAACGGCTCGGCGAGCAGCACGTTCTCCAACACCGGCCAGATGAGGCGCGACGCCGCGACCGGGTTCCAGACCGCCAGCGCGATCAGGGCGACCGGAACGACCATCACCACTCCGACGATCTTCAGCAGTCGGCGCATCGCTATCCCTCTGCCCAGGCCCGCCGGGCCTCTGCCGATCAACGGCTGGCGGTCGGCGTGCTGGTGGTCGGCGTTCGTGGAGTAGACCCGCTGGCGGGCCGTCAGGACTCGCGGCCGGCAAGTCTCCCAACCGCAACCTCCACGGCCCGCAGCCGCTCGTCGAGCCCGTCCACCTTCGTGGCCAGCGCGCGCAGCATCTCGCCCTGGTTGCGGACGGTGAAGACCAGCCAGACGGCGAGCGCCACCAGGGCCAGGCCCACCACCTGACCGTCGAGCGTCAGCATCCGCAACAGTCCGCTCATCGCAGCCCCCGGCTGAACCGATCCAGCTTCGCGTCCATGTGGTCGAGTCTCGTGTTCAGCCAAAGCACCAGTTGGTCATGTCCATAGTTCAGCCAGAGCACCCCCTACGGACGAGATGAACGCCGCCGCTGCCGTCAGGTGTTCGAGCATCGCGCTGTCACGGCAAGGCGAACACGAACAGATTGTTGCCGATGCTCGGGCGCAGCTCGGGGGTCAGCAGGGCGAACGCCTGCGAGTTGCCGGACGGCCCGGTGCTGATCGCGACGTACTGCCGGCCGTCGACCGCGTAGGTCATCGGGAAGCCGCTGATCGACGATCCGAGGTTGATCTCCCAGAGCACCTCCCCGGTCTCGTGGTCGAGCGCGCGGAAGCGTCCGTTGACGTCGCCGCCGAAGACGAGGCCGCCGCCGGTGGCCGCGAGCGACATCGTGGCGGAGCGCTGGCGGTGGGTCCAGCGCGTCGCGCCGGTCTCGGCCGAGATCGCCTGCACCATCCCGAGCTGGTCCTCGCCGGGGGTCAGCTCGTGGCGGACCACGAGCGAGTACAGCTCGACGGCCAGATCGTCCTCGGCGCCCGTGCTGGCCGCCAGCATCCGCCCGCAGGTGTTGCGCAGCGGCATGTACATCGTGTTGGTCAGGGGGCTGTAGGCGCCGGCCTCCCAGTCCT
>CAYGCV010000057.1:0-16639 GCA_964348425.1 uncultured Vicinamibacteraceae bacterium
AAGTCCATTCTCAGCCCGTGTTCATTGGCGATTCACCCGGTAAATGAATACCTTGCGCTTTCCTTTTTCGAAGAACAACACGAATTCGTAGCGCGCCCGATAATGATAGCCCATTCCGATTTTTACCTTGTCCCACACTAAGGGCTTCCAGAACCTGAATCCAACGCGCTCAGCGAGAGGCTTTACAATAAACATGGTCTCTTGGTCACAAAATAAGTATAGATGCCTGTTGCTATTCAAAACCCTATAGAACTGGACAAACAGCTCCTTAAATCGGCTATTCGGAAAAACAGCGAACCAATTATTACTGGACGCCTTACTGCGCTTGAGACGCGTTGTCGTGCCAACCGCCCGATGTTTTTCCAGCGACTCGTACGGAGGATCGGTGACAATTAGATCAACCGACTGGTCAGGTAGTGTCCTCAGCCAGTCAACCGCATCTGCCCGGGCTAACACGGCAGCGTCACTGTTCTCTGGTAGCATTACAAAAAACCGAGGGAATCATGTCCGCGGCGGAGTTCGTCAGAACGCGGCCTGCCAACGGGTCTTCATTGCTTTCGCCGCCTGGTGTAGCAGCACACTTGCAGTCAGTGCACATTCTTCCGAACCAAGGGTCCGTACGGGCTCCCAACGGGATGTACGGAGGCCGTTCCGGCCGGTGGACCGAGACTGTTCTCAGCCTGGTCGATGTAGACGCTCGGAAACGGACAGCGCAGGTTGCGGACGATTCGCTGCGCAACCGTGGCCAAGCCGTACCGCGCGGCTCCGCGCTTGATTTGCCCGTCGGCACGGCGGGGCATGCGACTGTGCAATTTGGTGCGTCGAATTGCCAAAATCTAGTGCGACGGCGCGAAAAATGGTGGCAGCGATTGACAGGTTCGGCTCTCATCCGGTGGCGGCCCCGACGTCCCCAACCATTGGCCAGCGTCCCTGGGGCAAGGCGATTATCGCATTTCACACTTCTGGCGGCCTAGTCCCGACAGAAATCCCGCGCGGCGCCGGCAGAGGATCCGGATCTGGCCGGACGCCGCCTCCGACTGGCCAGGCGGTGCCGTAGCACTACAATCGGCTTCAGAGTTTCGCGCACCCGCCGAGGCTGCGAGCGTGCGCGGGCGGAAGGGAAGGACATGGGTCTTGATGACGCCGGGCCGATTCCCGGCGGCGCAGCCGGCGCCCGCGGGCGAAAGGTCCTCGTCCTGTGCGGCCGGGACGAGCGCGAGCTCGCGGAGCTGGCGGCGATGCTCAGGCGGTGGCAGGTCGAGCCCGTGATTCTCGGCCACCTCCCGTTCGAGGCGGAGACGGTGATCGAGGAACTGGAGCATTACCGGCAGGACGTCGCGTTCGGCGCCGTGCTGGCGACGCCCGACGACGAGGGGCATCGCAGGGGACGACCGGACGAGAAGCTCCCGCGCGTCGGGCAGAGCGTCGTGCTGGAGCTCGGGATGCTGCTGGCGAGCCCCGGGCTGGGGCGCACCCGGGTCGCCATCCTGCTGCAGGACGGCATGGAGCGGCCTTCCGACATCGAGGGGCTGATCTACATCGGCTTTCGCGACAGCGTCACCGAGGCGGGCACGGAGCTGGCAAGAGAGCTGACCCGCAACGGCATCCCGATCGCCGTTCACAACCTGTAGGCGGACGGGCGCTCGGCCGGTCGGCAGGCTCGTCGTCAGGCCGTTCAGGCCGACGCCGACGCCGGCGCGACGTCGTGCTCGAGGGTCACCCGGTTCCAGCCGTCGGTGAACTCGTACGACAGGCGGTCGGCGAAGTTCTTCACCAGGTGCAGCCCCAGGCCGCCGATCGGCCGTTCGGTCAGCGACGAGGCCACGTCCGGCCGCGAGTCCCGCGTCGGATCGAACGGCTGCCCGTTGTCCTCCACGACCAGCACCAGCGCGTGAGAAGCCATCCGCAGCGTGATCCGGATCTCCGGATTGCGAACGCCGCCGAAGCCGTGCATCACGACGTTCGTGATCAGCTCGTCCAGCGCGAGATTGATGACGTACACCTTCGGATCCGGCAAGCCGTGCGCGTCCCCGAACTCCTCCACGCGGCCAGCCAGCTCGTGCACCTCGGACAGTCGCGCCGGGATCGACAACTGCAATTCTTCAGACATTCGACCGCGTCCTCACGGCGGGGCCTCCGTCGCGCGCTCCCGGGCCGCCGCATCAATGGCGCCGCAGCACGAGGCAGGTCATGTCGTCCGCGGCCGGCGCACCCGCCGAGAACGCGTAGATCGACGTCCAGGCGTGGTCCACGATCTGCTCCGGCGAGCGCTGCGCCGCGCCGTCGAGCGTCGCCTCGAGCCGCTCCTTGCCGAACAGCTCACCGTCGTGGTTGACCGCATCCTTCAGCCCGTCGGTATACAGGAACAGCGTCTCGCCCGGGTCCAGCCGCTCGCGGCCGGTCGTGTACGGGAAGTCGTCGATGACGCCCATCGCCACGCCGCCGGTCGCCGGCAACGGCCGCCGGGTGCCGTCCGCCCGCACGAGAAACGCCGGCTCGTGCCCGGCGCAGACGTAGTCGATGACCCCGTCCTGCAGGTCGACGATCGCCACCACGCACGTCACGAACAAGCCCATCGGGTTCTCGCTGCACAGCGTCTTGTTCGCCTTCTGCGCGATCGCCGCGACGTCGCCGGTGCCCGCCGCCGCCGACGTGATGGCGCCCTGCGCCGCCGCCATGAACAGCGCCGCCGCGACCCCCTTGCCCGACACGTCGCCCACCGTGACGAACAGCCGGCCGCCCGCCGGCTCGAGCAGGTCCACGAAGTCGCCGCCCACCTGCTGCGCCGGCGTCATGCGGGCGTACGCGCCGAACGGGCCGAGCTCCGCGTTGCCCTCGCGCACCAGCGCGGCCTGCACGGACTTGGCCATCTCCAGGTCCTGCTCGAGCGCCTCCTGCGCCAGCCGCAGGCTCCGGTTCGTCGTCTGCAGCTCCGCGGTCCGCTCCGACACCAGCGTCTCGAGCTGCTCCTCCCGCATGAACACCTGCGCGGTCATGTCCGAGAACACCCGCGCCAGACTGCCGAGCTCGTCCGTGCGTTGCTGCACCGCCTGCAACGGGGCGTCGTCCGGCGGCCGGCCGCTCTCCACTTCGCGGGCCGCCGCCGCGATGACCTCGATGGGACGCGTCACCCAGCGCGTGCCCCACAGGGCCGCCACCGCCGTCAGCCCGAGCAGCACGAATGCGATCAATGACGTGTTCACGGCCTCGAGGCGCACCGTCTCCGCGATCTCGTCCAGGCTGACGGCCAGCGCCAGCCCGCCGATCGGAATCCCGCCGGCGTTGATGATCGGTGAGGCGACCCAGATGCCCCGGTCGTCCGGCGCCAGCAGGCTGAGCTGCGCGGTGCTGACCACGCGTCCCTCGCCCATCGACTGTTCCACGAGCCCGGCGGCCCGGCGGCCGAAGAGGCGCGCCGCATCGCCGGTCCCGCCGCCCGTCTGGCCCGCGCGCGGCGCCGCGGCGGCCAGATCGCGGTCGAGATTGACCACCCAGAGGGCCTCGAGGTTGCGCGACTGCACCAGCAGGTCCGCCTCGCGCTGGTAGACCGAGTACAGCAGGTTGCCGGCACCGCCCTCTATCGGCAGCCCCACCTGCACGAGGTGCGGCGCCGTGGCCGTCCCGGCCACCGTCACGTACTTGTACAGCGCACCGTCCGACGGCCGCGGCGCCGTGGGATGGTCCACGACCCGCTCGGTCCCGGCCAGCAGCGGCTCCAGCGCAGCGGCGTGCAGCAGCCCCGCCGGCTCTCCGCCGCCCAGCGGCGACGGCTCGCTGGTATGGACCACCGCCCCCTTGCGATCCACGATGCGGATCTCGCCGAGCGCCGTCGTGCCGACGATCCGCCGCAGGCGGCCGCTGATCTCTTCCGTGGTCCACGCGGCGCCCTCGGCCGCCGCCACGAAATAGTCCACCAGCGTCGCCTGGACCGCCATGTGCTGGCCCAGGATGCCCTCGATCACGGCCGACACGTCCGGCCGCTGCGTCGCGTAGACGTTGGTCAGGATCTCCTGCTCGCCGAAAGCCAGCGCGTTGCCCACCTGCACGATGCGGGGCTGGTCGACGCCGCCGACCCCGACGTACTTGTAGACCTCCTGGTCGATCTCGCGCACCTGGGCCGGCTGCGTGATGAACTCGTCGCCGTCGAGCGGCGCTGCCAGCAGCACGTAGAACTTCGACGCCTGCGGCTGCACGGCCGGGTCGGGGTCGAAGCGGAACGGCACCAGCGCGCCGCTCTCGTCGCGCACGTTCGTCAGATAGGCGAACGCCTGCTCGTCGGTGATCCAGAACTCGTCGAGGACCGTCGCGGCGGTGATCGCCTCGAGCGTGGCGATCACCTCGTCCGGCGACTGCCCCGCCGCCTCGGCCGCCGCCACCAGATGCGCCGCAATCCGCGCCTGGGCCGCCATCTGCCCGTCGAGCGTCGCGTCGAGCGTGCGCGCCACGTTCGCCAGCGAGATCTCGCCCATCTCGGCGAAGCTGGCCGAGAGCAGCTCCACCAGATGGATCGCCGCGCTCTCCGCCTCGTCGCGCAGCGCCGTCGCCGCGTTGAACAGCAGGGTGGCCGAGGTGGCGGTGATCGTCACCGCCAGCAGCACCGCCAGCGCGAGGAATCCGCGCACGGCCAGCCGTACCTGCCGCGACCGAATGCCTGGAAGGGGAAGCGCCGCGGTAGCCACAGAGGATCGACTCATTTCTGCCTGCCCTGCGCAAGGGCGGCGCTCACAGCCGCCACATGATCCACAGTTGCGCCAGGTTCTCGTCGACGTTCACGCCGAGCTTGTTCCGCCAGTACTGATACTCGACGCCGATGAACAACTGGTTCGCGTGGCCCGTCAGCGCCTTGCCGAGGTCCCAGCCGAGCTGCGGCTGGGCCAGAATCCAGTCCTCCACCACCCCGCCCAGCTCGTCGGTGGTGGCGCCGATGTACTCGGCGTGGCCCGTGAACCAGAACGACTGGGTGCCGATCTCGAAGGCCGCTCCCCAGTTGACGTCGACCATGAAGCTGTCGCCCGTCCGGGGCGCGCCGCCCTGCGCCACGCCGTTGCTGGCGTCGATGAACGCGGTCACGTCGGTGTTGAAGAACACGAAGCCCGGGACGTTCCAGGCAAGCCGCGCCCCCGGCAGGTACTTGAAGAAATCGGCGTCGCCGCCGAAGTTGATGCCGCCGATGAGCTGGACGTCCCGCAGGGGTCCGGCGCCGACCTGCCGCCGGGAGATCCGGCTCAGGCTAAGCGTCGGATACCACTCGCCGTAGAACTCGATGTCGTTGAAGCCGTCCGGCCGGTTGTCGTCGAGATAATCGATGAAGAAGAAGCTCTCGCCGAGCGACCAAGCGGCGGCCTGCTGAATGGTGAGGATGGAGCTGGCCACCCCGTCGCCCGAGAACGGATTGACGAGCTTGCCGTACTGGTAGTGGAACTCCATCTGGGCCGAGGCCGCGGCGGGCACCGCCAGCAGGAGCGCCGCAACGACCGCGGAACGGACCAACGACTGGATATTCATAATGGACATGCGCCAACTGGCAGTCTAGCATGCGTGGTTCGCGGCCCGCCGCGGGAGCCGCGCGGGTCCTGCTCCGGCTTGCGCGTCAGGATCCCCAGCCGTAGTTGAGGCGGGCGTAGTAGTAACCGCCGTTGATCCCGAACGGGGTGTGCGCGCTGAATCGATTCCCCTTGGCGCGCGCGATGGGATTCTCTTCCGGGTCGTTGCCGAACACGTTCCGGCCGCCGACGGCGAGCGTCACGGACTCGCCGAGCGGATGCACGGCTTCCAGGTCCACGACCGCGTCACCGTGGTAGACGTGCAGGTCGCGGGAGTCGAACCACTCGTCGTAGTAGCTCAGCCGCGCCAGGAGGCGCCAGCGGCCGAGCGCCTGGCGGACGGTGGCGCCCCAGCGCGTGCCCGGGACCGCCTCCTGCAGCTCGCGGACCCTCAGGGCGTCGAGCACCTGCGGATCGAAGCGCGTCACGGCCGTCGCCGTGTGGTTGAAGAGCAGGCTCAGGGTCGTCCGGCCGCCGAGGCGGGGCGGCGCGTACGTGGCGATCAGGTCGAGGCCCTGCGTCCGGGTCTCGAAATGGTTGGTGAAGAAGCGGAAGTTCTGCAGGTTGCGCGCGCTCGTCACGCCCTCCGCGAGCAGGCCGTCGACCTCCCCCGGGGCGAGGGCGAAGAGCTGCGTCAGCGCGAGCCGGTCGGCGAGGCGAATCCGGAAGTAGTCGGCCGTGACGCTGAGCGGCCCGGCGTCGAGCACCGCGCCGAAGGCGTAGTGGACGGAGCGCTCCGGCTGCAGCGGCTCGCCGCCGCGGAGCTGCGCCACGCGCGACGTGGACGGAATGGTGCCGTTGTTGACCAGGTCCATCAGCTCGTGGTCGTACTCCGTCGAGACGTTGAACGCGTTCTGCTGGCCGGGCGTCGGCGCGCGGAAGCCGCTGCTTGCGCTCGCCCGCAGCGCGAGCGCGGCGGCCAGCCGGTAGCGTCCGGACAGCTTGCCGTTCGTCGTGGTGCCGAAATCCTCGAAGTCCTCGAGCCGGAGCGCGCCGCCCACGGTCCAGGCCTCGTCCTCGCCGCGCACCTCGACGTCGCCGTAGACCGCCGTGTTGGCGCGGCTCCAGGCCCCGGCGGCGATCGGGCTGAAGCCGGGAAAGCCGTTCGACCCCGCGCTGAAGCCCTGCGCGGCGTACGGACCGATGCGCCAGGAAGCCTCCTCGCCCAGCCCGATCTCGAACCGCTCGTTGCGCCACTCGGCGCCCCCGGCCAGGTGCACCCGCTCGTTGAGTGGATAGCTGAAGTCGACGTTCAACCCGACCTCGGCCTGCCGGTAGAGGCCCGGGTCGAACGCCGTGGGCGTGGCCGGCCCGAGCGACGCGTTGACGGTGTCGTGGATGAAGAAGTCGGCCTCGCTGAAGCCGGCGCTCGCGCTCGCGTCCCAGAGCACGCCGCCGCCGAGCTGCCCGCGGGCGCCGGCCACCAGCGACGCGTCGCGCACGTCGCCCCCGAACTGGGGCGTGAAGCCGCCCGGAAAGCGCTCCTGGAAGGAGAAGCAGGCCGGATCGGCGAAGACCCGCGCCAGGGCGGCCGGGGCGGGCCGGCCGGCGGCGACCGGCACGGCGGGGCAGTTGGCCGACCCGTCGGCCACGCCGTCCTGCGCGTCGAGCGCGTCGCCGATGAGCAGGCTGCGCCCGCCGTCCGCGCTGAAGACCGCGGCCCGCGTATTCGGGTTCCGGAAGAAGAAGCCGCCGGCCACGCGCCGGCTGGCGTAGTTGGCGTGGCCGTAGGCCTGCACGCCGGCGGCGAAGAGGTGACCGAAGTTGCCCCACAGCTTGAGGTTGTCGTCGATGCGGGGCGAGCCCCAGATCTGCGCGGGATCGGCCACGGCGTCGTTGCCCGCGGCGATCAGCAGCGCGGCGTCGTCGCGCTGGACGCTGCGGCTGGTCGCCCCGGCCTCGCCGTACTCGAGGCTGAGGTTGGCGAAGCCGGTCCGGCCGAGCGGGAGGCCCGCGTTGGCGGCCACGGTGTAGGCGCCGCCGTCGCCCGCGCCGTGGCCGCCGGTGTGCAGCTCGACGCTGCCGCCGGACCGATCGTCCTTGAGCAGGAAGTTCAGCACGCCGGCGATGGCGTCCGAGCCGTACTGCGCCGCGGCGCCGTCGCGCAGCACCTCGATGCGCCGCAGCGCGATGGCCGGGATGGTCGAGATGTCGGGCCCCTGGGCGCCGTCCGCCACGCCGTTGCCGATCCAGGTGATGACCGCGCCCCGGTGTCGGCGCCTGCCGTTGACGAGCACGAGCGTGTGGTCGGGCGCGAGGCCGCGCAGGGTCGCGGGCCGGATGATCCGGGCCGCGTCGCCGACCGGCTGCGGGTTGACGTTGTACGACGGCACGATGGTCCGCAACCGATCGCCGACGTCGGTATTCCCCTGGCTGACGATCTCCTCGGCCGGGATGGCGTCGATCGGCACCGTCGACGCCGTGACCGACCGCGGCCGCGCCCGGCTGCCGACGACCACCACCTCGTCGTCGAACTGGGGCGGCGCCGGCGACGCCGGCTCGTCCTGCTCGCCCTCGGCGGCCCGCCCGTCGCGGGCAGCCTGCCCGGCCGCCTGGTCCGGGTCGGCCGCACCCGGTGGGGCCTGACCTGCCGCGGGGCGCGGCGACAGCGGTTCAGCACGCGCGGGCACGTACCAGGCCGCGCAGGCCGCCAGGCTCAGCGCGAGCGCGCGCCGCGCAAGGACACCGGCCGCCGCGGTACGTGCCGCGCCGCCGTCGAGCCGTCGGGACCTGTCCTCCCCAGCCGTAGTTGAGACGCGCGTAGCAGTAACCCCGCTCAGGCCCCACGGCAATCAGCGCCTCGCCGAATCGCGACCAATGTGCGACGAATGCGTGCTGAATGCGCCAAGACGTACAACTGTGCAACAGCTCAGTATACTGTCGACCGGCCGCATCCGTTCGCCGCCCGTCCGGCGGCGACGCGGCGAGTCGGCCCCTCGCGCGACCCCGCGCGCTGCGCCGAGTCATGCCGAACGTTCGCGCCCGCCCGTGCCGCCCCGTCCGCGCGCTGGCCGCCGTGCTGCTGGCGGCAGGGCTCCTGGCCCTGCACGCGCCGCAGCTTGCGGCCCAGGCCGGGACGACGACCGGCGTCATCCGCGGCACGGTCCGCGATCCGCTCGGCGACCCGGTGGCGGGGGCGGTCGTCGTCGTGCAGCACCGCGAGACCGACCTGCTGACCAGCGTGGAGACCTCCGCGTCCGGGACGTTCGCGCGCGCCCTGCTGCCGCCGGGGACGTACGACCTCACCGTGGCGGCGGCGGCCGCCGGCTTCGGCACCGAACGCATCGAGGGCGCCACGCTGCGCGTCGGGGAGATGCTCGACCTGGCCGTCGCGCTGAGGGTCGTGACCGCCGAGACCGTCACGGTCGTCAGCGAGCTGCCGCCGACGCTCGACACCGCGGACGTGACGAGCTCGCAGCGCGTGCTCGAGGACGTGGTGGACGGGCTGCCGAGCGACGGCCGCAACTTCATGAGCCTGACGCTGCTCACGCCGGGCGCGTCGATCTCGCAGGGACCGGACGGCGACGAGCTGAACATCGCCGGCCAGCGCGGCATCTTCAACAACTTCATCGTCGACGGCGCGGACTTCAACAACCCGTTCTTCGGCGAGCAGCGCGGCGGCCAGCGGCCGGCCTTCACCTTCAACCAGGACGCCATCGAGGAGCTGGTGGTGGTCAATCAGGGGGCCACCGCCGAGTTCGGCCGCTCGGCCGGGGGCTTCGTCAACGTGATCACGAAGTCAGGGACCAACGAGCTCGCCGGCTCCGCCCACTACTTCGGGCAGTGGGACGAGATTGCCGCGCCGTTCCCGGCGGCGCGCGGCGGCGGACGCCCCGCCTTCCACCGCAATCAGGCGGGCGCGACGCTGGGCGGCCCGCTCGTGCGCGACCGCGCGTTCTTCTTCCTGGCCTACGACCAGCAGGCGGCCGCGGAGACGAAGCAGGCGACCCGCCACGTGCGCGGTCCGGCGCACCTGCAACGGCTGGAACGCTTTCTGCAGGCGCGCTGGCCGGGCCTGTTCGACGACGAGTTCGGGCCCATCCGGCGCACGGACGACGCGCGCTCGCTGCTCGCCAAGCTCGACCTGAACCTCGACGGCCGGCACCAGGCCTCGCTCAAGTACAACTACACCTGGTCCGAGCAGGTGAACGGTACCTTCGACGTCGACGCCTGGGGTGCGTCGGCCAACGGCATCGAGGGCGCCCGCTCGCACGCCGTCAACGGCAGCCTCCGCTCGCTGCTGACCAACGCGCTCTCCAACGAGCTGCGGGTGCAGGCGGCGCGCGAGGACCGGCCGCGCTGGTATCGGGGACCGCTGCTGCCCGGGGCCCGGCTGCCGGGGCCGCCGCAGTTCGCCGACCTCGGCGGGCGGCCGTTCCCCGACATCACCATGGACTTCGCCGACGGCTTCCGCCTCGGCCTGCCCTTCTTCCTGCCGATCGATCCGTCGTTCGACACGCGGCTGCAGGTGGTCGACAACGTCTCGTTCGCCACCGGCAACCACCTCGTCAAGGCCGGGGTGGAGTACAACCGCACCCGCGCCGAGCAGCAGTTCATCGGGCTGGCGAACAGCCGCTACATCTTCGATTCGGTCGGCGGCTTCATCGGCTTCGTCACGCACGGCGACCGCTACGTCACGTGCTCGGACGGCGCGGCCGGCGCGTTCGGGGCCTGTCCCCCGGGCTCGGCGGTCAGCGGCCCGGTCCTGCTCTACCTGCAGTCGGCGACCGTGCCCGGCGTCCCGCCCGAGCAGCTCGGGCGCCAGCAGCTCCGGACGCACGAGCTGGGCCTGTTCGTGCAGGACACGTGGCATCCGCACGAGCGGGTGACGCTGGACCTCGGGCTGCGCTGGGACGGCGCCTGGCACCCGAACGTCTTCATCGAGCCGGGCGACACGTTCTTCGGGCCGTACCTGGGCGACCCGCGGTTCCCCTCGGACGGACGGATTCCCGACGACCTCGACAACCTGCAGCCCCGTCTCGGACTGGCGTGGGACGTGGCCGGCGAGGGCCGCACCGTGCTGCGCGCCAACGCCGGGTCGTACGTCGCCCGCATCCCGATGCTCGTCTTCGCCCAGCACCGGACGACCAACGGCGCGTTCCAGCAGATCCTCTTCCGCAGCAGCAGCGCGCCGGGGCTGGGGCCGGTCCCCGCCATCGACGAGCAGATCGACACCTCGGCCTCGCCGCCGTTCCTGCCCGACATCCAGGTCGCCGATCGCGATCTGGAGCTGCCGCGCACCTGGTCGTTCAGCACGGCGGTCGATCGCGACCTGGGCGGCGGGGTTGCGGCCAGCGTCGGCTACATCCACGCGCGCACCGACAACCTCTTCCGCTTCGTCAACCGCAACGACCCCGTCCTGGGGGCGCCCTTCGGGATCGGGACGCACCCGGCCGGCGGCGGCATCAACACGCTCACCGTCACCGAGAGCAGCGCCCGCTCGCGGTACCACGCGCTCACCGCCGGGCTGCGCGGGCGCGGCGGGCTCGGCGGCCGCCCGCTCACGTTCGAGGCGCACTATACGCTCGCCTTCGATCGCTCCGACGACGACAACGAACGCGATCCGTTCACCCTGCGCTACGCCCACGCCGGCAACCTGGCGCCGGAGTACGGCTGGTCGGATCGCGACCGGCGCCACCAGGTGAGCGCGTACGTCCTGGCCACGCTGCCGGCCGCGGTGGCGCTGAGCAACATCGTGCGCTACGTGTCGGCGTCGCCGGCCTCCGAGCAGTGCGCCAACCGCGGCGCGCGGGCCGCCCAGCCGGCGGACCGGATTTGCGCGGACGGCTCGATCCTCGCGCGCAACACGCTGCGGCGCGAGAACGAGTTCTTCACCTGGGACCTGCGCGTGTCGCGGCGCTTCGCGCTCGGCGGCGGCACCGTCATCGAGCCGATCGTCGAGGTCTTCAACCTGACCAACGCCGACAACTTCGTCGACCCGGCCGTCGGCTCGCTGCTCTTCAACTTCGACGGCACGCTCCGCAGCGGGCTCGGCGACACGCGGCGCGCGCAGGTGGGGCTCAGCGTGCGGTTCTGAGCGGGGACAGTTCCGGCTTGCCGCCGTCTGCATCCGCGCTATGATCGGGCCACCCCTCCCGGCTGCCGGGTGGGAACGGCCCGGGGAGCATTACATAGGGTTACAAGGAAGGTGCTAGCCATGCCGCTGCTGAACCGCTTGATCGTCACGCCCGTCTTCGGCCTCGCCGTCGTCCTGCTGTGCGCAGGAGGACTCCGCGCGCAGTCCGAGGCGGGCTTCCCGCAGTTCTTCGCGCCGGTGGTCGCCGACCCCGCCGCCGAGCCGCTGCCCAATCCCACGCCCGGCATCCTCAAGGAATGGGCCCAGTTGCCCGACGGGCGGGTGTGGGGCTCGACGGCCGGCGTCGACATCGGCCCCGACGGGCACGTCTGGGCCTACGACCGCTGCGGCGACTTCGGCCTGCAGGGCGGTTGCGTCAACTCGGACGTCGACCCGGTCCTGAAGTTCGATCGGCACACCGGCGAGCTGCTGACGTCGTTCGGCTCCGGGCTGTTCGTCGTGCCGCACGGCTTCCACGTCGACGCCGACGGCAACGTCTGGGTGACCGACTGGCAGGGCAACGAGGAGGGCACGAAGGGCCACCAGGTGATCAAGTTCAGCCCGGAGGGCGAGGTCCTGATGCGGCTCGGCACGGCGGGCGTCGCCGGCAGCGGACCCGACACCTTCAACCAGCCCTGCGACGTGATCACCGCGCCGAACGGCGACATCTTCGTCTCGGACGGCCACAGCGGCCAGAACCCCGACCCGCCGGCCGGCTCCACCGGCCGCATCATGAAGTTCACCAGCGACGGCCAGTTCGTCAAGGAGTGGGGCACGATCGGCTCGGCGCCGGGCCAGTTCCGGACGCCCCACGCGCTGGAGCTCGACTCGCAGGGACGCCTGTTCGTCGCGGATCGCGGCAACCACCGCATCCAGATCTTCGACCAGGACGGCAACTACCTCGATTCGTACTACCAGTTCGGCCGCATCAGCGGGCTGTTCATCACCGACGACGACACGCTGTACGCGATCGACTCGGAGTCCGACCGGATCCGGCACCCCAACTGGCGCAACGGCGTGCGGATCGGGAATGCCGCGGAAGACAAGGTCACCGCGTTCATTCCGCCGCACTTCTCCGATGCCCGCCTGCTGGGCACGGCCGGCGAGGGCGTGGCCGTGGACGCCGACGGCAACGTCTACGCCGCGGAAGGCCCCAACTCCCGCCGTCAGGCCGGCGGCGGGCTGACGAAGTACCTCGCGCGCTGATTGGCGGGCCAGTCCTGTCTGGAGGAAGAAGACGATGAAAGCCGACCGGAGAACATCTCGACCGGCCGTCGCGCCGGGTCTCGCGCTCACGCTCGCCGCCCTGCTGCTCGTGCCGCTCGCGGCCGCCGCCCAGGAGCGCGGCACGCCCGAGGGCGAGTGGTGGTATCAGAGCGGCGACGCCTGGGGCACCCGCTACTCGCCGCTGGCGCAGATCGACGCCGACAACTTCGAGGATCTCGAGCTGGCCTGGGTGTGGCGCGGCGACAACTTCAGCCCGCACCCCTACTACCTGTCGCGCTCGACGCCGAGCTACATCGACGGCGTGCTGTACACCGTGGCCGGCTACCGCCGCACGATCGTCGCCATCGATCCCGCGAGCGGCGAGACGCTGTGGACGTATCGCGAGCCCAGCACGAAGCGCTGGGAGGAGTCGATGCGCGCCAGCTACGGCAAGGGCGTGGCCTACGCCGAGCTCGACGGGCGGGGCGTCATCTACGTCATCACGCCGGCCTTCTTCCTGCACGCGCTCGACGCCAGGACCGGCGAGCACCTGGAGGGCTTCGGCGGGCCGGTCGGCATCCCCGGCTTCCCGGAGACCGGCGTGGTCGACCTGCTGGCCGACCTCGGCTACCCGTACGACCCCGAGAACGGGATTCCGATGGAGATCGGCTACATCACGAGCTCGTCGCCCCCCATCGTCGTCAACGGCACCGTCGTGGTGGGCAACGCGCACGAGCAGGGCTACAACCAGACCCGCATCGAGAACGTGCCCGGCCACATCCTGGCCTACGACGCCCGCACCGGCGAGCACAAGTGGAAGTTCAACGTCATCCCGCAGTCGGAGAGCGAGTTCGGCTTCGACACCTGGGAGAACGACGCCTGGCAGTGGACGGGCGACGTCTCGTCGTGGGCTCCGCTCTCGGCCGACCTCGAGCGCGGCATCGTCTACATTCCGACCAACGCGCCGACCATCGACTACTACGGCGGGTTCCGGCCCGGCGACAACCTCTTCGGCGACAGCGTGATCGCGCTCGACGCCGATACCGGCCAGCGGCTCTGGCACTTCCAGGTGAACCACCACCCGATCTGGAACTACGAGATCGCCAACGTGCCGATCCTGGTGGACGCCACCGTGGACGGCCAGCAGATTCCGATGCTGGTCCAGACCACCAAGCAGGGCTTCACCTTCGCGTTCAACCGCGTGACCGGCGAGCCGGTGTGGCCGATCGAGGAGCGCCCGGTCCCGCAGTCGATCGTGCCGGGCGAGCAGCTCGCGCCGACCCAGCCGTTCCCGACGCACCCCGCCCCGCTGAATCCGCTCGGGCTCAGCGAGGACAACATCATCGACTTCACGCCGGAGCTGAAGCAGGAAGCGCTCGAGATCATGTCGCAGTACCGCATCGGCGGCCCCTACATGCCGCCGCTGCCCAACAACCACGCCGAGCCCGTCAAGGGCTGGGTGGGCTGCTCGGGCGGGATCAACATCACCCACCCGGCCGTGCTCGACCCGGAGGCCGGCGTGCTGTACCAGTCGTCCGGGCCCGGCTGCTCGGGCCGCACGGTGCAGCCGGGCGCGGACGTCGACGCGCCCGACCACGGCTGCACGTCGGACTCGGGCCGCTGCACCACGACCGGCACGACCCTCTCCGACTGGGTCAGCGGCGGGGGCGTCGGCTGGGGCGGGCCCCAGGGCCTGTCGATCCACAAGCCGCCCTACAGCAAGATCACGGCGATCGACATGAACACGGGCGAGCACGTGTGGGAGGTCCCGGTCGGGCGGGCCGCCGACCGCGTCATCAACCACCCGGCGCTCGCGGGGGTCGATCTCGATCCCGAGGCGCTCGGCGGACGGGGCCGGGCGGTGCTCATGGCGACCGGCAGCCTGCTCCTGTCCACCGAGGGCGCCAACGAGCGGCCGGTGCTCAACGCGCACGACAAGGCCACGGGGAAGAAGGTCGGCACGGTCGACCTGCCGGCGCCCGGCCAGTACGGCATGATGACCTACCTGCACGAAGGCCGGCAGTTCGTCATCGTGCAGATCGGCGAGGGCGGCGTCTTCCCGGGCTCGCTGGCGGCGCTGGCGCTGCCGGTGGAAGGTTCAGGGAAGTAGCAGGAGTCTGGTCGTGGGCCGCCGCAGGGGCGGCTCACGACGCGTCGTCCTCCTCCAGCCTGCGAAGAATGCCGGCCGCGCGCAGGGTGGCCATCTGGCTGCGGATCCAGGCCTGGCGCCCCCGCACGTAGGCGGACGGCTGGTCGACGCGGAAGACGGACGGGTTGGGCAGGACCGCCGCGAGCAGCGCGGCCTCCGCCTCCGTGAGCGCGGCCGGCTCCTTCGCGAAGAACCGCTCGCTGGCCGCGCCGACCCCGTATATCCCCTCGCCGAACTCCGCCACGTTCAGGTACACCTCGAGGATGCGCCGCTTGCTCCACAGCAGCTCCAGCTCGGTGGTGATGCCTGCCTCCAGCGCCTTGCGGACCAGGCTCCGCCCCGGCCACAGGAACAGGTTCTTGGACACCTGCTGCGAGATGGTGCTGGCCCCCCGCAACCGTCCGCCGCGCCGGGCCGTCCGCACCGCGTCCCGCAGGGCGTCGAAGTCGAAGCCCGGGTGATCGAGGAACTTCTGGTCCTCCGCCGCGATGACGGCCAGCGCGGCCTCCGGGGCGATGCGCTCCCAGTCGACCCAGCGCGCGTCCAGCGGTGACCGCTGCGCGCCGTCGAGCTGGTAGCGCAGCATGAAGGCGGTGGTCGGCGGCGGCACGAAGCGGAGCACGAGCAGGGTCAGGGGCGGCAGGCCGACGGCGAGCAGGACCAGGACCAGACAGGCCCTGCGCAGCCTCCGCCTCCACCTGCCCTTGCGCTTCGCGTGCCGGCCGCGTCGCGACGAGCGGTCCACGAACACCACCTTAACAGCAAATCGGCCGCGCGAGCAGTCCGCGCGTGGAACGGCGGATTCCCGCGGCGTCGCCAGGGCGGCACGCGCTCAGAAGAATCGCAGGCTGACGAACGTGAGAGTCCGGGCACGATGAAGAAGACCGACAGCGTGTAGGCCAGTGCCAAGGTAGTCCGCAAACGACTCCCCGGTGACCGTGAACCGCCGCGCGCCGAACGTGGCGGCGCGTCCGGCGCGGGACAGCCAGTCGTTCCGGCGCAGCACGTGGTCGGTGATGGCGATGACGTCGAAGGCGCCGGTCTCGCCGAAGTACGGCATGCTGGTCATCCCCGGCGCCGAGATCACGCGCAACCACAGCCGGCGCTACCGCAACGGCTCCCGGCCGCGCGATTCGGCGTAGCCGGACAGTCCATCCGGGCACCGAGGCTCGCCTATCCCTCCAGCCGCAGCCGGGAGCAACATCAGATGTGATATGTAATACGATGCGGCTCGTTCTGGACACCAACGTCATCGTCGCCGGCCTGCGCAGCCCGACCGGCGCGTCAGCGGCGTTGATCGATCGCGCCCTGAGCAGGTCGTTCGTGCTGGTGCTGTCCGTGACGCTGGCACTGGAATACGAGGCGGTTTGCCGCGACCCGGAGCAGCGGATCGCGTCGGGCTTGAGCGAGTCCGAGGTGGAAACCATCGTCACGGCGCTGTGCGCGGTCGCCGAGCCCGTGGTGACCCGCTTCCTGTGGCGTCCGCAACTGCACGACCCGGCGGACGAGATGGTGCTCGACGCCGCCATCAACGGCGCGGCCGACGCCCTGGTGACCTTCAACCGGCAGGACTTCGGGCAGGTTCCCGGACGGTTCGGCATCGCGCTGCTGTCGCCCCAGGAGGCCTTGAGAAGACTGTCACCATGAAGAAACAGCTGAGCACCT
>CAYGCV010000058.1:0-16403 GCA_964348425.1 uncultured Vicinamibacteraceae bacterium
GTCCACGGCCTTGTTCAGCGCGTGGGGCAGCTCGTGGTCCTGGTCGGTGACCAGGCGCTCGACGCGGGCGTCGTAGTCGAACACGACGGTGCCGTACGACTGGACCTCGTACTGCCGGGCCAGCCCCGGGTTGCGGTCGACATCGACGAACTCGAGCGACACCTGGCTCGACGTGTACTCGTACTCGGCCAGCCGATCGCGGTAGCGGGGGAAGTCGAACTCCTGGGCGAACACCATCACGCGGATCGGCGACTCGAGCGACTCCAGGATCCGCACCGTCTGGTCGGACAGCGAGTACTGCCGCGCGGCGGTCAGGTCCCAGCGCTTGTTCTGGCGCGCGAGCACGTAGTTGGCGCCCACCAGGATGGCGACGCCGAGCAGGACGCCGGACGTGGCGAGGGTGCCGTAGCGCGCCTGCCGCCGCTCGAACAGCTCGGCGACGCTGCGCCACTGCCCCAGACCGTAGACCACGATGAGCGCCACGCCGACCACCAGCGCCCACCACCACAGCTCCTGACGTTCCGGCACGACGAAGCGGGCCACCATGCCGGCGACCACGACCGCGACGCCGACCCACCCGAGCGCTCCCAGGATCTTCTGCACCATGAGTCCGCTACCCCCGCCACCGCTCGCTGTCCACCGACTTGACGGTGAGGAAGAGTCCGAATGTGATGAAGCTGATGTAGTACGCGAGATGCTTGGTGTCGATCACGCCCTTCGAGAAGTCGTCGAAGTGGTCGAGGATCGACAGGTAGGCCAGCACGCTGGACGTGGTGGAGCCGCTCTCGGGCTCGCCCATCCAACTGATGACCCAGAACATCAACAGGACGCCGAACGTCACCACGCCCGCGACCATCTGGTTCCTGGACGCGCTCGAGATCAGCAGCCCCACCGAGATGAACGAGGCGCCCATCAGCCACAGCCCCAGGTAGCCGCTCAGGATCGGGCCGAGCTCCGGCTCGCCGTAGATGAAGAGCACGGCGACGTGGACGAGCGTGACGCCCAGCATGGCCGTGAACAGCGCCAGCGCGCCGAGAAACTTGCCCAGGATGATCTGCAGCTCGGTCAACGGCGACGACAGCAGCAGCTCGATCGTGCCCGAGCGCTTCTCCTCCGCGTAGCTGCGGCTCGTCAGCATCGGGAGGACGAGCAGCATGACCACGGCCGTGTTGCCGAGCAGGGGCCGCATCATGTACTCGTTGATGTTGACCGTCTGCGGCCCGCCCATGCCCATGCCGGCCTGCATGCTCACGCGCACGATGAAGTTCAGGCTGACGATGAAGAAGTAGCCGTAGAGAAGCGCGAAGATGCCGATGAAGGCGTACGCCATCGGCGAGACGAAGTACTGCCGCAGCTCCTTCTGGGCAATCGCGAGGATGTTGCTCATGTCCGGTCCTCCCTCGTGTCCGCGGGCTCCGTCTCCGCCTCCGGCCCTGTCTCCGCTTCCGGCGCCGGGTCGGCGCCATCGTCCTTCGGCTCCTCCGACGTCGTCAGTTGCAGGAACACGTCCTCGAGGCTCACCCGCAGCGGGCGGAGCTCGAGCAGGCCCCAGCCGCTCGAGACGACGGTCCGCGCGAGCTCGCGCCGCACGTCGGTGCCGCGCTCGCTCTGCACGTCCAGGACGCACGAGCCGTTGGCAGCCTCGGCGACGGTCACGCCGGTCACCCCGGGCACCGCCGCCAGGGCCGGCTCGGGATCCGCGCCCAGCGGATCGACCTCCAGACGGACCGTCTCCGCCCCGCCCAGGCGCTCGGTCAGATTGGCCGGCGTGTCCACGGCGACGACCTGGCCCTGGTTGATGATGATCACGCTCTGGCAGGTCTGCGCCACCTCCGGCAGGATGTGGGTGCTCAGGATGATGGTGTGGTCGCCCGCCAGATCCTTGATGAGCTCGCGCGTCTCGATGATCTGCTTGGGATCCAGGCCGGCCGTCGGCTCGTCGAGGATGAGCACGTCCGGGTTGTGCAGAATCGCCTGCGCCAGCCCCACGCGCTGGCGGTAGCCCTTGGAGAGCTTGCCGCAATGGCGGTCGGCCACGTCCTCGACGCTGGTGCGCGCCATGGCGCCCGCGACCCGCTCGCGCCGCTCCCCGGACCCGATGCCGTTGATGCGCGCCGCGAACGTGAGGTACTCGCGCACGGTCATGTCGGGATACAGCGGCGGCGTCTCGGGCAGGTACCCCGTCCGGCGCTTGGCTTCGACCGGCTGCTCGAAGACGTCGTAGCCCGCGACGATCGCCGTGCCTTCGGTGGCGGGGATGCAGCCGGTCAGAATCCGCATCGTGGTGGTCTTGCCCGCGCCGTTGGGACCGAGGAATCCGAGGATCTGTCCGGAATCGACGCGGAAGCTGACGTCGTTGACGGCAGTCACCGGCCCATAACGTTTCGTGACGTGCTGCACCTCGATCACGAAGCTGCTCCTTGCAAGGTAGATGCTGGAGGCCGCGGCGCGGCCCGCCGGGGAGGCTCCCCGGAGATCTTAGACGTGAAAATACGGAATCGGTCGGCCAACGGGCCTCGATCGCAACACAAGCCGCCAGATCGTAATACAGAACGGTCGCGGCCGGCGTCAACCGGCCGCCGTCCCGCCGGGGCGGGGCTCGCGCTGGTCGACGAACTCGTCGATGGCGGCCTGATCGGCCGTGTCGACGTCCTCGAACTGCAGCCCGAGCGCCGACTGCCGGTCGCTCCACACCACGCGCGCCGCCACTTCGATGTCCCGCTGGGGGCGCGGGAGCCGGAAGCGGACGGTCACCCGGGCGCCGGCCGTCAGCGCGGTCATGGCGCGTACGGCCGTGCCGCCGCTGCCGATGTTGAGCGTGAAGACGGGGACGATCGTGTCGCCGCACCTGAGCGCCGCCGGAATGCCGAGCGTCCGCCGCCGGCTCGTGCGCCGGTCGAAGCTGTTGGGAGACAGCAGGGGAGCGAGCGCCGGCAGGATGCGCTCCGCGGCGACGTGCTCGTCGACGTAGCGCTCGACGCCCAGCCCGGCCAGCTCGCGCACGTCGCGCGCGCCGCGGATCGAGCGGCTGAACGCGATGATCGGGATGCCGGGCGCCACCTGCCTGAGGCGCTCGACGATGCGCGGCGGGTCGGTCTCGAGCCCGACGTCGAGCCCGACGTCGAGAACGATCAGGTCGATGCGCGCGGCGGGCGATTCCACGACGCGGAGCAGCTCCCGGGCGCGGCCCGCGCCGACGACGCGATGCCCCGCGCCGCCGAGCGCCGCGGCGAAGCGGTCCACGACGTCCGGCGCGTCAATCGCAACCACCACGGTCTTCGGCGTCAAGGCAACCCATCATATAATCCTGCACTTCCGGTGCTGTCATGGCGACCTGCGCGGCCTGCGAGGCGGAGATGGACGTCGACGAGTTCGATGTCGACCGGGGCGACCTGCTCAGTTGCCCCCAGTGCGGCGCCAACCTCGAGGTGATCCGCATCGGCCCGGTCGAGCTCGACGTCGCCGCCGGCGAGGAGGGCGACGCGCTCGATGCGCCCCGCGGCAGCGCAGCGCCGGACGAGGGGCCTGATTGAATCCCGGCGCGGACGCCGCAAGGCGCGCACAGCGCGCCTCGGCGGGAGCGGCGCGGGGCTATGGGGTCCCCGCAAGCGGACGCCGGGGGTTCGGGGCGCAGCCCCGTCTGATGAAAGCTCAATTGACAGATCGGTGTACACTACGGCTTCAGATCTGACCGTCTTCGAACCTGTTATCAGGAGAGGATTATGAAATCCCCATGGCGACTGCTGCTGGCTGTGAGCATCTGTGCCACTGTCGGGCTTGGCGCTGCCTCCTGCGCAAGCAACCCGCCACCTGAGCCGCCGCCGCCTCCGCCGGCCCCGGAGCCTCCGCCTCCGCCGCCGCCTCCACCGCCGCCACCGCCGCCGCCGCCGCCTCCGCCGCCGACCGAGGAGGAGCTGTTCGCGGCCATGTCGCTGGCGGAGCTCAACGCCCAGATGCCGCTCGGCGCGGTCTTCTTCGACTACGACCAGTCCGAGATCCGAGCCGACGCCCGCACGGCGCTGCAGCAGAACGCCCAGTGGATGAACCGCTGGACGTCAACGCGGATCCGCGTGGCAGGTCACTGCGACGAGCGGGGCACCAACGAGTACAACCTGTCGCTCGGTGAGGAACGCGCCGCGGCCGTGCGCGACTACCTCGTCGGCCTCGGGATCGACGCGAGCCGCATCGCGACCGTCAGCCGCGGCGAGGAGTCGCCGTTCTGCAACGAGTCGACCGAGGGCTGCTGGCAGGAGAACCGTCGCGGTCACTTCACCGTGACGGCGAAGTAGCCCGCGCCACGGCTGCGGCCAGCTCGTGCGCCGTCGTTCGATGGCGGGCGATGACTCGCCCGCTATCGAGCAGGACCGGAACCTCCGTGCCCCAGCGGCGTTCGAGCTCCGGCTCCGTGGCGATGTCGACCTCGGTCAGCGACAGGCGGTGAGACCGCTGCACCTGGCGGACGACCGCCTTCATTTCGTCGCAGAGCCGGCACCCGCCGCGGGTCAGCAGCGTGAGGCGGATCATCGCGGCCCGACCTCCGAGGCCGCCCGGGCCGCGTCCGGCGCGGGCAGGTCGATGGCGCCGACGATGTCGCTCACCGCGCGGTGGCCGTGCCGCGCGAGGTAGGCGGTCAATCCCTCCAGGAGCTTGGGCCACACGAACGGGTCGACGAAGTTGGCGGTGCCCACCTGCACCGCGGCGGCCCCGGCGATGAGGAACTCCACGACGTCGTCGGCCGTCATGACGCCGCCCATGCCCATGATGGGAATGCCGATCGCCTGGCGGCACTCGTACACCATGCGCACCGCTATCGGACGAATCGCGGGTCCGCTGAGCCCGCCCAGGACGTTCGACAGGCGGGGGCGCCGCGTTTCGATGTCGATCGCCATGGCCAGGAAGGTGTTGACGAGCGAGACGGCGTCGGCGCCGGCCTCCTCGGCGGCCCGCGCGAACGAGGCGACGTCCGTGACGTTGGGCGTCAGCTTCGGGATGACCGGCAGCGGCGTCGACCGGCGCACGGCGGACACGACGTCGGTCAGGCCGCGCAGGCTGCACCCGAAGGTGATGCCGCCCGCCTTGACGTTGGGGCACGAGATGTTGATCTCGAGGGCGGCGACGCCCGGGGCATCCGACAGAATCCGGGCCAGCTCCGCGTACTCGTCGACCGTGGTGCCGCAGATGTTGACGATGGTGACGGCCGCGCGCGCCCGCAGTTGCGGCAGCACCTCGTCGACGAAGCGGCGCACGCCGATGCCCTGCAGGCCGATCGCGTTCAGCATGCCGCTGGGCGTTTCCACGATCCGCGGCGGCGCGTGCCCCTGGCGCTCCGCGAGGAACAGTCCCTTCACGGCCACCGCGCCGAGGGCGGACAGGTCCACGACGTCGGCGTACTCCACGCCGTAGCCGAAGCAGCCGCTGGCCGCGACGAGCGGGTTCTTCAGCCGGAGGGGTCCGCACGAGACCGCCAGATCGACCGCGGACATGGTGTGCGAGGCTTCAGGCCGCCCCCGCGAGGGCATCCCATTCGACACGGTCGCCGGGGAACACGGGACCGTGCACGCACGATCGCACGAAGCGCCCGCCGGCGGGCAGCCGCTCGTCGCGGACGCGCACGACGCAACTGTAGCACCCGCCGAGGCCGCAGCCCATGACGGGCTCCAGGGACACCTCGACCGGGCAGCGGTGCCTGCCCGCGAGCGCGGCCACGGCGCGCATCATCGGGGTCGGCCCGCAGGCGTAGATCATCGCCGGCGGCGCCCCCGCCGCCAGCCTCCGCTCGAGCGCGCCGGTGACGAGTCCGGGCTGGCCCCGGCTGCCGTCCTCCGTGGTCAGCCGGACGCGGACCCCGCGCCGCTCGAACCACTCCACGTACACGAGGTCCCCCGCCGAGCGGCCGCCGTAGAACAGCGTGGCCGGGACCTGCGCCGCGCGCAGCGCCTCGGCCAGCGTGGCGAACGGGGCCAGCCCGACCCCGCCCGCGACCATCCACGCCTCGCCCGGGGGGGAGCCCAGCGAGAAGGCGCGGCCGAGCGGGCCGAGGCAGCGCAGCCGCTCGCCGGGCTCGAGCGCGTACAGGGCGGCGGTCACGATGCCGACACGCTGGTTCAGGATCGACAGGCCGAGGACGTCGCCGCGCTCGTCGCGCAGCACCTCGAAGACCGAGAACGGGCGGCGCAGCAGGGGCGCGGCGGCGAGATCCTGCTTGACCATCAGGAACTGGCCGGGGCGCGCCGCGGCGGCTATCCCCGGCGCCGCCAGCTTGAGGACGTTGCAGGTCGCCGACAGCCGATCGTTCGACATGACGAGCGCGTCGACGTCGATCGGCACCCCCGGAGTATACCCGACCGGATCGCGCCGGCCGCGCGTTGACAGCCGCATCCCGCGCCGGTACGATCGCGCCGCCCGCCACCGATTCCCATGGCTGTCGTGATGGAAGCGGCCCTCGTCGACCGCGCGCTCATGCGCATCTCGCACGAGATCCTCGAGCGCAACCGCGGCATCGAGGAGCTGGCGCTGGTCGGGATCCGCACCCGCGGCGTGCCGATCGCGCAGCGCATCGCCGGCAACCTGTTCGAGATCGTCCGGCACCGGGTGCCGAGCGGCACGCTCGACATCACGTTGTACCGGGACGATCTGATGCGGCACACGGTCGGTCCCCAACCGGTGCTGCGGCGCACCGAGATTCCGTTCTCGATCGACGAGCGCCGGATCCTGCTCGTCGATGACGTGCTCTTCACGGGCCGGACGATCCGCGCCGCCCTCGACGCGCTGGTCGATTTCGGGCGGCCGCTGGCCATCCAGCTCGTCGTCCTGGTCGATCGCGGTCACCGGGAGCTGCCGATCAAGGCCGACTACGTGGGGAAGAACCTGCCGACCTCCATCCGCCAGAGCGTCCGGGTGCGGCTGGCGGAGGTCGACGGGTTCGACGAGGTGTCGATTCGGGAGCCGGCCGCCGAGGAACGGTCATGACCCCGCCGCCCACCGCCGACCGGGCAGCGACCGGCGCCCCGGCGCAGCCCGTTCAACGGCTGCGATCGAGGCACCTGCTGAGCGTCGCCGACCTGACGCCCGCCGAGGTGCTGCTGATCCTCGATACCGCCGAGGCCATGCGCGAGGTCGGCACGCGGACGATCAAGAAGGTGCCCGCGCTGCGGGGCAAGACGGTCGTCAACCTGTTCTTCGAGCCGAGCACGCGCACGCGCACCTCGTTCGAGATCGCCGAGAAGCGCCTGAGCGCCGACACGCTCAGCGTCGCCGCGTCCTCGTCGAGCGTGGCCAAGGGCGAAACGCTGGCGGACACGGCCCGCAACATCGAGGCGATGGCGCCCGACATGATCGTGCTCCGGCACCCGTCGTCGGGCGCGTGCGAGCTGCTGGCCGGCGTCTGCAGCTCGCGCATCATCAATGCCGGCGACGGCATGCACGAGCACCCCACGCAGGCCCTGCTCGACGTGCTGACGATTCGCGAGCACAAGCCGGCGCTGGCGTCGCTCAAGGTCGCCATCGTCGGCGATCTGCTGCACAGTCGGGTGCTGCGGTCCAACGTGGCGCTGCTCGGCATGCTCGGGGCCGACGTCTGGGTCTGCGGGCCGACGACGATGATCCCGCCCGGCATCGGCCGCTTCGGGGTCACGGCGACGTCGTCGGTCGACGCGGCCGTCGAGGGCGCCGACGTCGTCATGCTGCTGCGCATTCAGCTCGAGCGCATGCGCGGCCATTTCTTTCCGTCGCGGCGCGAGTACTTCAGGCTGTTCGGGATGTCGGCCGAACGCCTCGCCCGCGCGAAGCCGGACGTCATCATCATGCATCCCGGCCCGCTGAACCGCGGCGTCGAGATCGCGTCGGACGTGGCGGACGGCCCGTACTCGGTCATTCTCGAGCAGGTGTCGAACGGCGTCGCCGTGCGGATGGCCGTGCTCTACCTGCTCGCCGGTCTCGAGGAAGGGGGCGCATGACGACGACACCGCAGGAAGACGAGCAACCGCTGCTGCTCAAGGGCGGCCGGCTGGTCGATCCGGCGCAACGCATCGACGGCGCGTGCGACCTGCTCGTGCGCCGCGGCGTCGTCGAGCGCGTGGGCCGCGATCTGCCGGCCGCGGGCGCCGTCGTGATCGAGGTGCCGGCCGACCTCGTCGTGTGTCCCGGTTTCGTCGACATGCACGTCCACCTGCGCGAGCCCGGCCAGGAGCACAAGGAGACCATCGCCAGCGGGGCGGCGGCCGCGGTGGCCGGCGGGTTCACCGCCGTGGCCTGCATGCCGAATACCGATCCGGTGAACGATCACGCGGGCGTCACCGAGGAGATCCTGCGCAAGGCGGCCGCCGCCGGGCTGGCCCGCGTCCATCCGATCGGCGCGGTCACGCTCGGGTCCCGGGGCGAGCGGATGACCGAGATCGGCGAGCTGCGCGCGGCGGGCTGCGTGGCCGTCTCCGACGACGGACATCCGGTGGCCGACGCGCTCATGATGCGGCGCGCGCTCGAGTACGCCTCGATGTTCGAGATGCCGGTCGTCGATCACTGCGAGGATCCGTCGCTCAAGGGCGACGGGTCGGCGCACGAGGGCTACTACGCGTCCGCCCTGGGCATTCGCGGCATCCCCGGGGCGGCCGAAGAGATCATGGTCGCGCGCGACGTGACGCTGAGCGAGCTCACGGGCGGCGCGGTGCACATCGCGCACATGAGCACGCGCGGATCGCTGCGGGCGGTGCGGCAGGGCAGGGAGCGGGGCGTGCGCGTCACGTGCGAGGTCACGCCCCATCACTTCACCCTGACCGACGAGCAGCTTAGCTACGACACCAACTACAAGATGAACCCGCCGCTGCGCGAGGCGGCCGACCGGGACGCGATGATTGCCGGGCTCGCGGACGGCACGATCGACGCCATCGCCACGGATCACGCGCCGCATCACGCCGACGAGAAGGCGGTGGAGTTCGACGCGGCGCCGTTCGGCATCATCGGCCTCGAGACGGCGGTTCCGCTCGTGCTCGATCGCCTGCTGCACGCCGGGCTGGTCCCGATCGGGCGGCTCGTCGAGCTGCTGGCGACCAATCCCGCCCGCATCCTCGGCCTGCCGGGCGGCAGCCTCGCGCCCGGCTCGCCGGCCGACGTGACGGTGCTCGCGCCGGACGCGACCGCGACGGTGGCGGCCGGGGAGTTCCGGTCGCTGGCGCGCAACACGCCGTTCGACGGGTGGCGGCTGCGGGGCGGCGTCGCGGCCGTCCTGATCGCGGGCCGGACGGTCCATGTGAACGCGCAGGTCGCCGGCGCCGGGGTGTTCGCCGCCGCGGCGGACGAGCCGGCCGGCTGAAGCCGGCCCCGCGACCGCAGGTCCGTTACGCGCCGGACGCCGCGCGGGCGCCATCGAGAGCCGCGTACACCGCCAGCGTCTCGTCGACCATCCGCCCGGCGTCGAAGGTGGTCCGTGCGCGGGCGAGGCCGGCCCGACCGCAGCGCGCCCTCAGCGCCGGGTCCCGCAACAGGCGGATGATGGCGTCCGCCAGCGCCGCGGCGTCGGCGACCGGGACGAGCAGGCCGGTCTCGCCGTCGACGACGACCTCGGCCAGTCCCCCGGCGCGCGTCGCAACCACGGCCCGCCCGCACGCCATGGCGTCGAGGGCCGAGGTGCCGAGTCCCTCCGTCGTCGAGCTCATGACGAACAGGTCGAAGCCCTTGTGGAGCGCGAGCACATCGGATCGGAAGCCGGTGAGGACGACGTGCCGGTCGAGGTGCAGGCGCTCGATCTGCCGCCGCAGCGTCGCGGCCAGCTCGCCCTCGCCGGCGATGAGGAAGCGTGCATCCGGGATCGCACGCACCACCCGCGCCGCCGCGTCGATCAGGTGGCGCTGGCCCTTGTGCGGCACGAGCGCCGCCACGTTGCCCACGACGGGCGCCTGCGGAGGCAGCCGGAACTCCCTCCGGACGTCGAGCGCCCGCGCCGCGGCGATTCTCGCCACGTCGACCCCCTCGTAGACGACGGTCGTGCGCGACGGCGGGATGCCGCCGGCCGCCAGGATCGAGCGAATGCAGGCCGACGCGCAGACGAAGCGCTCCACCTGGCGGTACTTCCAGCGTGACAGCAGGTTCCCGCCGACGCGGAAGTCGACCCGGCGCGAGGCCACCAGGCGGGCCCGCAGGGACCTGCCCCCGAGCGCGAAGGCGAGCGCGGCCAGCGCGACCGCGTGGGCATCGTGGGCGTGGACGACGGCCGGGTCCAGCCGCCGCAGCAGGCGCCGCAGCCGCCAGGCGGCCCCCAGGTCCAGCTCGCTGCGCGGCGCCAGCGGAAAGAGGTCGGCCGCGCCGGGCATCCGCTGGCGCAGCTCGCCGTGCGGATGCGCGACCAGGCCGGCGCGGTGGCCCCTGGCCCGCAGGCCGAGCACGGTGAGCAGTACCTGGTTCTGGCCGCCGCGCCACGTGCGCGCGGTGTCGACGTGAACGGAGAACATGGTGCGGCCGCTACGGGGTTGCGGAGCGCCGGTGGTGCTCCCACAGCTTCGCGAACTTGAGAAATACGTAGTACGAGTTCATCAGCGAGACGATCAGGCCGGGGATGCCGTCGCGGAAGCCCCCGCGCAGGGCGTAGTTCCGCAGGAACACGAGCGGCGGGTGGGCGATCAGGTCCAGCGGCCCGGCCCGCCGCCCGTCGTCGAGCATCTGGCGGGCGGCCAGCGTGGTGTAGTGGTTGATGGTCGACAGGTGGTCGGACAGCCCGTCGTAGGCGTAGTGCAGCACCTCCGAGCGGAGCCTGCCGACCCGGCCGTCGACGGTGACGGACTCGTGCACGTAGCGCGCGTTCCACTCCGCGACGCGGCGGTCGTAGAGCCGCAACTGGTGGTCGGGATACCAGTCGGTCGACCGAATCCAGCGCCCCAGGTAGCGGGTGGTGCGCGGGATGCGGTAGCCCTGCACCGGCGGGGAGCGCCGCAGCACGCCGTCGATCTCCGCGGCGAGCTCCGGCGACACGCGCTCGTCCGCGTCGAGCGACAGCACCCAGTCGTGGGCCGCCAGACCCGTCGCGTAGTTCTTCTGCGCGCCGTAGCCTTCCCACTTGCGGGTGAACACGCGCTCGGTATGGCGGCGTGCGATGGCGACCGTGTCGTCCGTGCTGCCCGAGTCCACGACGACGATGTCGTCGATCCACGACACCGACTCGATGGCGCCGGCGATGTTGGCGGCTTCGTTCCTGGTGATGATCACCACCGACAGGTCCACGGCCACGCAGCGAGTCTAGCAGCCCGTCCGGGACGGCGGCGCCGCCGGTATACGCCGGTATACTCCGGCCGGGGGTCCCGGCGCGGCCGCCGGGTTCCGCATGCGGACCTTCAAGCTCACCCTGGCGTACGACGGCACCGACTACGCCGGATGGCAGCGGCAGGACGGCGCGGCGACGATTCAGGCGGCGGTCGAGGCGGCGCTGCGGCCGATCGAGGGGCGACCGGTCACGGTGCACGGCGCCGGCCGCACCGACGCGGGCGTGCACGCGCTGGGTCAGGTTGCCAGCGTGCGCCTGGCCCACCCGCTGGCGCCGCCCGCGCTGCTCAGGGCGCTCAACGCGCGGCTGCCGCCCGACGTCCGAGCGCTGCACGCCGAGCAGGTGGCGGATCGCTTCCACGCCCGCTTCGACGCGCGCGGGAAGGTGTACCGCTACCGGCTGGCCGCCGGGCCGGTGGCCAACCCCCTCGACCGGCGCTACGTCTGGCACCTCCCGCAGCCGGTCGATAGCGCCGCGATGCAGGCGGCCGGCGCGCTGCTCCGCGGCCGGCACGACTTCGCCGCGTTCCAGACGGCGGCCGGCGAGCGCCGTCCGGGCTCGACCGTGCGCACGATCGCCGATCTGCGGGTCGTGACGGAGCCCGGCCCGGCCTGGTCGGCGGCTGCGGGCGATCGCCGTGGCGGCATCATCGGCGTCGAGGTGGAAGGCGACGGGTTCCTGCGGCACATGGTCCGCTCCATCGTCGGGACGCTCGTCGAGGTGGGCCGGGCACGCCGGCCCGTCGCGGACATCGCGGCGGTGCTGGCCTCCGGGCGGGGCGCGCGCGCCGGCCCCACGGCGCCGGCGCGCGGCTTGTTTCTCGTGCGGGTCGACTATTCTTGAACGCATCGCGAACACTCCGTATCATCGAAAACCGACCGCTTGCGCCACGCGCGCCTGCCCGACAGGGACGGCGGCGCCGACTGTCTGATGAGCCTCGAGAAGATCCTGGCCTGGGTTCCGGACGGATCCGCCGCCGCGGCGCTCGCCCGCCAGGTCGACTTCCTGCGCCTCCCCGGTCATGTGGCCGTCATCATGGACGGTAACGGGCGCTGGGCCGCGCAGCGCCGCCTGCCGCGAATCGAGGGCCACCGGGCCGGCATCGACGCCGTGCGCGACGCCGTCGAGGTGTGCGCCCGGCTGGGCGTCGAGGTGCTCACCCTCTATGCGTTCTCGGTCGAGAACTGGAAGCGGCCGCGGTCCGAGGTCCGGCTGCTGATGGAGCTCCTCAAGCGCTACCTGCGGCTGGAGCTCGACACGCTGATGCGCAACGACATTCGCCTGCACGTGATCGGCCGGGACGGCGAGCTGGCCCCGGACGTGCGCGAGGAGCTCGCGATCGGTTGCGCGCGGACGGCCGGCAACGGCGGCATGCGGTTCAACATCGCCCTCAACTACAGCGGGCGCGCGGAGATCGTGGAAGCCGCGCGCCGGGCGCTGGCGGCCGGCCTGGCGCCCCGGGACCTCGACGAGGAGCGCTTCAGCGGCCTGCTGTATACCGCCGGGCAGCCGGACCCGGACCTGCTCATCCGCACGAGCGGGGAGATGCGCGTGAGCAACTTCCTGCTGTGGCAGATTGCCTACGCGGAAATCTGGGTCACCGATACCCTCTGGCCCGACTTTCGAGCCCGCCACCTCCTGGAGGCCATCGTCGCCTACCAGAAGCGCGACCGCCGCTACGGAGGCCTCAAGCCCGAGCCGGCGGCCGTGGGACAGTGACGGCCGTTCCGCGCGGAGACGCATGCTGCGTGTCCTGAGCGCCCTGGTGCTCCTGCCGCTCGTCGCCGGCATCGTCCGGTTCCTGCCCCCGCTGGCGACGCTGGTGCTGGTCGAGGCGGTCCTCCTCGCCGCACTGCGGGAGTACGCCAATCTGGCGGCGCGCGCCGGGGCGCCGGTGCCGGCGGCCCCGACCGCGGCCGCGGCGCTGGGCACCTGCGCCGTCGTGGGCCTGGCGCCGGCGCTGCTGCCCGTGACGCTGATGGCCGTCACGGTCGGGTTGGCCGTGGCGCAGCTTCCGCGCTGGCCACGGGAGCGCGCTCCGGTGCCGGGCTCGACGGCGACCTTCGCAGTCCTGTACCTGGCGCTGCCGCTCGGCGCGCTGGCCGGGTTGCGGTACTCGCACGGGTGGGAGGTGCTCCTGCTCCTGCTGGCCGCGATCGTCGCGAGCGACACGGCGCAGTACTACGGTGGACGCGCGCTGGGCAGGCGCGCGCTCGCGCCTTCGATCAGTCCCGGCAAGACGGTCGAAGGGGCCCTGTTCGGCCTCGCGGCGGGGGCGCTCGTCGTGTGGGCCCTCGGCGGCTGGTGGCTCGCCGGGCTGGCGCCCGGCTGGCGGCCGCTGCTCGGGCTGGCGCTGGCGGGCCTCGGGATCGCCGGCGACCTGTTCGAATCGATGCTCAAGCGGAGCGCGGGGATCAAGGACGCTTCGCGCGCGATTCCCGGGCACGGGGGCGTGCTCGACCGGCTCGACGGATTCCTGTTCGCCGCACCCGTCTACTACACTGTCCTGCACGTCGCGAGCGGCACTTGAAGCGAATCGCCATTCTCGGCTCGACCGGATCGATAGGCCGCAGCGCGCTATCCGTCATCGAGGCCCAGGCCGGCCGGCTCGAAGTCGTGGGGCTCGCCGCGGGACGGAACGCGGGTCTGCTCGCCGAGCAGGCGGGTCGCCATCGCCCGCGGATCGTGGCGGCGTCCACGCCGGACGCGCTCGATCGGGCGCGGGCGGCGCTGCGCGGCGCGGGCGTGGCGGTCGAGCGGGCCTGCGCCGGCCGCGACGGACTGCTGGCCGTGGCGACGCATCCCGCCGCCGACCTCGTGCTGTGCGCGACCGCCGGCACGGCGGGCCTGGACGCCACCCTCGCGGCCATCGACGCGGGCAAGACGATTGCCCTCGCCAACAAGGAAGTGCTGGTCATGGCCGGGGGGCTGATGATGCGCGCCGCCCGGCGGCGCGGGGTCGCCATCCTGCCGGTGGACAGCGAGCACAACGCCATCCATCAGTGCGTGCACGGACGGGACCCCGACGAGGTGCGGCGTTTCATCCTGACGGCCTCCGGCGGCCCGTTCCGCGAGCGCCCGGCCGCGCAGCTCGAGGCCGTGACGCCGGACGAGGCGCTCGACCACCCCACGTGGCGGATGGGGCCGAAGATCACGGTCGACTCGGCGACGCTCATGAACAAGGGGCTCGAGGTGATCGAGGCGCGCTGGCTCTTCGAGGCGCCGCCGGAGCGGATCGACGTGGTGGTCCATCCGCAGTCGATCGTCCACTCGCTCGTCGAGCTGCGCGACGGCTCGGTGATCGCCCAGCTCGGCGTCACGGACATGCGCCTGCCGATTCAGTACGCCTTCTCCTACCCGGAACGGTGGGACGCGCCGCTGCCGGCGCTCGATCTCGCGCGCTGCGGCCGCCTGGACTTCGGCCGCCCCGACCTGGAGCGCTTCCCGTGCCTGGCGCTCGCCTACCGCGCCCTGCAGGGACCGACCGCGATGCCGATCATCCTGAACGCCGCCAACGAGCGGGCCGTCGCAGCGTTTCTTGAGCGCCGGCTGGGGTTCACGGCCATCCCGGCGGCCATCGAGCGGGCGCTCGACGCGGGGGAGCGCCGGCAGGCCGGCGACGTGCAGACGCTCGCGGCGGTCCGCGAGGTCGACGCGTGGGCGCGCCGATTTACGGACGAGCTGATCCGCGGGTTAGAATCAGGACAGCAGCCCGCGCCGTAACCCGGCGGCGGCTGCGGAGGGATTCGTTGACCAGCCTGCTTGCATTCATCTTCGTCATCGGCGTGCTGGTGTTCGTCCACGAGCTCGGGCACTACCTGGCCGCGCGGCGCGTCGGCGTGCGCGTGCTCACCTTCTCGCTCGGCTTCGGCCCCAAGCTGCTCAGGACGCAGCGCGGCGACACCGAGTTCTGCGTGAGCGCCATTCCGCTGGGCGGCTATGTCCGGATGGCCGGCGAGAACCCGGACGATCGCCGCACCGGCCACGACGACGAGTTCCTCTCCAAGACGAAGTGGGAGCGCTTTCAGATCCTCATCGCGGGACCGGCGATGAACGTGGTGCTCGCGATCATCGTGATGACCGGGGTCCTGTACCAGGGGGCGGAGGTCCCCGCCTACGAGACCGAGCCGCCGGTGGTGGGCACGGTCGCCGCAGGCTCGGCCGCCGAGCGCGTCGGCATCCGGGCGGGCGACCGGGTGCTCAGCGTGGCGGGCCGCGTCGTCGAGACGTGGGAGGAGCTGTTTCGCGCCGTGCTGCCGCGCGCGGCGCGCGAAATCGAGGTGGTCGTCCGCAACGCGGCAGGCGAGCGCGTATTGCGGGTCACGCCCGACAGCCAGACCGAGTTCGAGATGGGCGACCTGGGCATCGGCCCGGTGCTGCAGCCCCAGATCCGCAGCGTGACGCCCGGGGAGCCGGCCGCGGCGGCGGGCATCCTGGCCGGCGACGTGATCGAGGCGATAGAGGGGGACCCGGTATCGAGCGACGAGCTGGTGTCGCGGATCAACGCGCACGCGGACGAGCCGCTGCGCCTGTCGGTGCGCCGCGGCGAATCGCGCCGCGACATCGTCGTCACGCCGGCCCTCAGGGGCGACGTCGGCCTGATCGGCGTCTCGATCAGCCCGTTCGAGGTGCGCACCTTCGAGCCGGGTTTCCTCGAGGCGTTCCAGCTCAGCCTCGCCCGCAACTACGAATGGTCCGGCCTCATCTTCCAGACGCTCGTCGGCCTGTTCACCGCCGAGACCTCGCCGCGGCAACTGGTCGGGCCGCTCGGCATCGCGCAACTGTCGGGCGGCGCCGCCGAGATCGGCCTGATCGCGCTCCTGAGCCTCATGTCGATGATCTCCCTGAACCTGGGGATCCTGAACCTGCTTCCGATTCCGGTGCTCGACGGGGGCCACATCGCCATCATGGCCATCGAGGGCGTGTCGCGGCGCGACTTCAGCATGCGCGTCAAGGAGCGCATGCTGCTGGTCGGCTTCGTCGCGCTGATGATGCTGATGGTCACGGTCATCTACAACGACCTCACGCGCATAGCCTGGATCGAGCGCTTCATGCCCTGGCGCTAGGCCGCCGGGGCGTCCCCTGCCGCCGCCCGCGATCCCGCAAGGCGCGCACAGCGCGCCTCGGCGGGAGCGGCGCGGGGCGAAGGGGTCCC
>CAYGCV010000059.1:0-16387 GCA_964348425.1 uncultured Vicinamibacteraceae bacterium
ATACCCCTGTTTCATGCATGCGCGGGTCCGGCGCGCCGCCGGGTGGCGAACTAACTGGAAGCTGCGAGCCGGTATAATCCGGGTATTCCGGCTCAGGAACGGAGGGCGTCATGACAGCTCGGCCAGGACACTCGCGGCGATCGTTCGTACAGCGGATGGGGGTTGCCGCCGGCGGGCTGGCGTTCGCGCCGGCGGCGGCGGAGGCAGCCGCGCAGGCGCCGGCGCTGCCCGTCGAGACGCCGCGCTCCGTCCACCCGACCCTGAACCGGCGGACGCGCGGCTGGCTGCGCTTCCTGTGGGAGAAGGCGACCACCCCGGACGACTGGAGCGCCGACGGCGTGCCGCACATGTGGTGGGACCGCTACTCGAACCCGGTGGTCACCAGCTACCCGCGCTTCGACCTGCAGAATTCCTCCTACGCCCTGCTGGTCATGGCCGACCAGACGCCGGCCTGGCGCGAGGCGTACACGCGCATCGCCGACGGGCTCGCGAGCCGCTACCCGACGCACTGGGGCGCCGTGGACTGGCTGACCCAGATCGGCGAGGACCCGCGGCGGGAGAACTATCCGCCGCACGTGATGGCGGCGATTCCCGAGCACCTGCGCGGGCGCTACAACCGGATTGGCTGGACGGCGAACGGCGTGGATCCGTGGGGCCTGTCGGCCGATCCGATCGGCTCGGAGGGGAACCTGTTCTTCCGCGGCTGGTTCAACCTGCTGCTGTCCATCTACAAGTACGTCTCGGGCGACGACAAGTACGAGCGCCCGTTCAAGGTGACCGGCTACGGCGACGAGGAGTTCGAGTGGGACCACCACCGCATCGCGGCCTTCCTGTCCGAGCAGTACCGCGAGCGCCCGGAGGGTCCGCAGTGCGAGAACACGAAGATCTGGTTCGTGTGCAATGCCGCCGCCGCCGTCGGGCTGTATCTCTACGACCGGGTGTACGGCCGTGACGCCCACCGCCCGGTCCGGGGCTGGCTCGAGTACGCCCGCGACAACTACATGGAGGTCGGGAGCGACGGCAGCCTCGAATGGGTGACCCGATACTACGATCCCATCGTCAACCACAAGGTCAACCGCGGGCCCGACGGGGGGATCGGCCCGGCGTTCCTGCTGCTGCCCCAGGATCCGGAGCTCGCGGAGTTCCTGTACGAATCGGCGGCGAACGCGCTCGGCTGGAACGATCCGCGCGTCGAGATCGAGCCCTCCGCCAACGGGCTCGTGCTCGCGCGCGAGTTCGGTGACCACACGGCCCTGGCGCGGCTGCGGGCGGCCGCGGAGCGCGACTACGAGCCGCGCTTCTTCGGCGACCACGACGAGAAGTTCGGGTGGTGGTTCGGCCTGAACGAAGCCTATCCGCGGGGGCAGCAGAGCGCCGGCATGATGGTGGCCGAGGTCGGCACGGGCGATGCCTGGCGCCGTGCGCTCGACGCGCCTCACATGGACAAGTTCGACGCGCCTACCGTCGAGGGAGTCGACTTCCCGTCGCTGGGCATCTACCAGGCGTGGAACGACACCGCGAGCGGCACGCTGCACGTCGGCACCTACCCGGCGGCGCCCGACCGGCGCGGGCTGGAGACGAGCTGGCGCGTCACGAACCTGCCCGCCACCGACGAGGTGTTCGTCCTCTGCGACGGCGCGCCGTTCACGCGGTTCGCGGTCGAGGGCGACAGCACCATCCGCATCGACGGCACGATCGACCTGCGCCGGTACCAGATCTTCACCGGCTACCGCGGCCCCGGCGCGCGCGGCGCGGAGGCGGCGCGCCGGCCTGCCGCCGGCCGCCCGGCCGGTGCGGCCGGCCCGCTCGCCGCCCATCGACGCCCGGCGAATGTGCGCCAGGCGACCACCAGCCTCGCCCCAGTCGACGCGCCGGGCTGCTCCTGCTGCCAGGCCTAGGAGCGAAGCGATGAACGCGAAGCGGAATGCGTGGGTGGGACTGCTTGCCGTCCTGGCGATCACGGTTGCCTGCGGGGATCCCGAGCCGCCCGCCGCGGATGTGGGCGACGGGACCGTGACCGTCGACGGCGGCAGCATCGCGGGGGTGCCGGCCGGTGACGGCGGCGTCTGGAGATACGCGGGCATCCCCTACGCGGCGCCGCCGGTGGGGGCGCTGCGCTGGCGGCCGCCGCAGCCGGTGGAGCCCTGGGCCGACGTCCGCCAGGCCGACCAGCTTCCCGCGGGATGTCCGCAGCCCACGCTGCCCGTGGCGCCCGGTGCGGAGCCGTTCTTCGGGCCCGGCGCCACCCGGCTGGAGGAGGACTGCCTTTACCTGAACGTCTGGTCGGCCGCCGGCCCGGCCGAGCGCGTCCCGGTCATGGTCTGGATCCACGGGGGCGGGCTCTTCGTCGGTGACGGGTCCAACGTGGCGTACGACGGCGCGTCCCTCGCCCGGCGCGGCGTGGTCGTCGTGACGATCAACTACCGGCTCGGCGCGCTGGGCTACCTGGCCCATCCGCTCCTGCGCGAGGAGTCGGCGCACGGCGCGTCCGGCAACTACGGCCTCCTGGATCAGATCGAGGCGCTCCGCTGGGTGCAGCGGAACGTCGCGGCGTTCGGCGGCGATCCGGACCGCGTGACCATCTTCGGGGAGTCCGCGGGCTCGTGGAGCGTCAACTACCTGATGGCGACACCGCTGGCGGCGGGCCTGTTCGCGGGCGCCATCGGTCAGAGTGGCGGCGGGTTCAGCCCCCTGGCCAGCCTCGCAACCGCGGATGCCGCCGAAGCGGATGGCATGCGCTTCGCCGAGGCGCTGCTCGCCGCCGAGGCGCCCGTGTCGCTCGACGCGCTGCGGGCGGCAGCGGTCGCCGACGTGCTGGCCGCAGACGGCGGCGCACCCCGGCCGAACCTGGACGGCTGGGCGCTGACCGCCAGCATCCACAACACCTTCGCTGGCGGCCGGCGGCACGACGTACCGGTCATCGTCGGCGCGAACGCCGACGAGGGGACCGCGCTGAGGGGACTCGCCGGCGAGCAGGAAACCACGACGGTCGAGGAGTACCGGACATGGGCGCGCGGCGAGTACGGCGAGCTCGCCGACGCCTATCTGGCGGCGTACCCCGCCGCGAGCGACGAGGCGGTCGAGACGGGCCGCATCGCCAGCAGCGGCGACGGCCGCTTCGTGTGGGAGATGCGGACCTGGGCCCGCATGATGGACACGGTGTCGTCGCCGGCCTTTCTCTACTTCTTCACCCGCGTGCCGCCCGCCGCCGACGCCGAGCGCTTCGGCGCGTACCACACCGCGGAGATCCCGTACGTCTTCAACAATCTCGGCGGCGGCGGCCGGTACTGGTTCGCGAACCGGGACTACGACGACGCGGACCGGCAACTGTCCGAGGTGATGGCCTCCTACTGGGTCAACTTCGCGGCGACGGGCAACCCGAACGGCGACGGCGTGCCGCAATGGCCGGCCTACACGCAAGCCGACGAGTCGGCCCTGGAGCTCGGCGACAGCGTGCAGGTACGGCAGCGCGTGCGAGCCGAGCGCCTGGACTTCTTCGAGCAGCACTACGCCGCACTGCGCGACGCCACCAACTGACCCGCTGACCCGCGGCAAAGGCGCGCACAGCGCGCCTCCGGCGGGAGCGGCGCGGGGCGAAGGGGTCCCCGCAAGCGGACGCCGGGGGCTCGGGGCGCAGCCCCGTCTGATTGAAGCTGCGCACAGCGCGCCTCCGGCGGGAGCGGCGCCGGGCTGCGGGGTCCCCGCAAGCGGACGCCGGGGGTTCGGGGCGCAGCCCCGTCTAGTTGGAGCTCAGCGCTAGCGCGATCAGCTCCGGGACGTCCCCCCCAATGGTCAGCGCGATGTACTGCCTGCCCTCGTGCAGGTAGGTCATCGGCGTGCCGATGGCGCCGGCCGGCAGATCGAGCGAGCCGACGATCTCGCCCGTCGCCTTGTCGCGCGCCACCAGCCGCGGGCCGCCGTCCGAGCCGCCCGCCGACAACGCGCTCACGAGCAGCGTCCGGGTCAGCAGCGGTCCGCCATGGCCTTCGCCGCCCAGCGGCGGCAGGTCCAGGTGGCGCAGCCGCGGATGGTTGCGGTAGCGGTTGCCGTCGCCGTTCGGCTGCATCCAGGCGTGGTCGCCCGCGTTCAGGTCGATCGCCGTCATCCGCGAGTACGGCGGCTTGAGCAGCGGGAGGCCCTGCGGCATGAGCGGCTGCGTGCCGCTGTCGAAGTCCGCCTGCGTGTAGCGCAGGTTGCCGCCCTGCGCGGGGTCGGGCGTGTAGTACTTGATGACCGAGAAGCGGTTCTCGGACGGCACGTAGAGCAGGCCGGTCTCCGGGTCGGCCGCCGCGCCGCTCCAGCTCGCCCCGCCGGCGATGTGCGGGCGCTGAATGGTTCCCTGCAGGCCGCCCTCCACGCTCAGCATCGGCGGCGTGAAGAGCGGGCCGAGCCGGAAGCTGCTGACCGCCTCGACCGCCAGCGCGCGAATCTCGGGCGTGAAGTCGACCAGGTCGTCGATGGTGACGCCCTGATACTCGAACGGCGGCGGCCTGGTGGGGAACGGCTGGGTCGGCGACAGCACCTCGCCCTCGAGGTCGGTGTCGGTCTCCACCGGGCGCTCCTCGATCGGCCAGACTGGCTCGCCGGTCGCGCGGTCGAAGACGTACGTGAATCCCTGCTTGCTGACCTGCGCCAGGGCCTTGATCGGACGCCCGTCGACGTTGATGTCGATCAGCGTCGGCGCGGCCGGGAAGTCGTAGTCCCAGACGCCGTGGTGGACCGCCTGGAAGTGCCAGACGCGCTGGCCGGTCTCGGCGTCGACGGCGACGATGCTCTCGGCGAAGAGGTTGTCGCCGAGCCGGTGCCCGCCGTAGTAGTCGCTCGTGGGGGTGCCGGTCGGCAGGTAGACGTAGCCCAGCTCGTCGTCGGCGCTGAGCGGCGGCCAGATGTTGGCGTTGCCCGAGTAGCGCCACGACTCGTTCAGCCAGGTGTCGGCGCCGAAGTCGTCGCCCAGCGGCACGGTCCGGAACACCCAGCGGACGTCCCCGGTCCGCGCATCGACGCCCTTGACCCAGCCCGGCGGCGCTTCCTTGCGGATCACGAAGTCCGAGATGATGGTCGGCGTCACGACCACGTCGCGGGTGATGACCGGCGGTGAGGCCACGCCCACCAGGTTGCGGTCCAGGTAGTTGGTCTCCCCGCGCACGGCCCGCGGCACGCCCTCCATCAAATCGACGCGGCCGTTGTCGCCGAAGTCGCGCACCGGCTCGCCCGTGCGCGCGTCGACCGCGACGAGGTACGCCTCCATCGTGCCCCAGAAGAGGCGGGCGTCGTCGCCGTCCTCCCAGTAGGCCAGGCCGCGCGAGCGGTAGAAGTGCGTCGGACGCCCGCCCAGATAGGCCTGCGGATCGTGGACCCAGAGGGTCTCCCCGGTGCCGGCGTCGATGGCGGCCGCCTGGTGGAGCGCCGTCGTCAGGTACAGGACGCCGCCGACCATCAGCGGCGTGGCCTGCAGGCCGAGGATCGAGACGGGCCGATTCATCACACCGGGCTGCAGCACGGAAATGTCGATCGCGCTGTCGACCGACTGCCAGCGCCAGGCGATGCGCAGATCGTCGAAGTTGTCGGCGTCGATCTGGTCCAGCGGCGAGTACTTGGTGCTGCCGTAGTCGCCCGCGTAGCTGCGCCATTCTCCGTCGACCGCGCCGTACTGCGCCCCGGCAGGCTGCGCGGCGACGATGAGCGCGGCGGCGACGGCGGCCAGGGTTGCGTGTCGAGCGTGCATGCCATACCTCCAGTGTTCGACGACGACCGGGTGACCCATCGTAGCAGTCCTTCGGCTCCGGCGTACCGGCATTCGGCGATCGACAAACCCGCACGCCGGCCGGAACGGTTCGGCCGAGGATTCTCCCACCCGTGGGTCTATTGACCTCGGCCGCGGTCGGGCTGCGAATGCCCGGCGCCGGCCCGGCAGTCCGGGCCGGATTCTTGCACGTCGCCGCTCGTGACCCCGACCCGGCCAGGCGGCCGCGCGGATGAGGATGACGGGCGGGTGGTGCGTGCCCGGGCGCGTATCGCCAATGCCCTGGCCGTGGCCCGCGCCGGCCGCTACGCGTCGGCCGAGCGCATGCTGCGCGACGCGCTCGGCGTGCTCGAGCGCCGGCAGCGCTACGCGGGCGCGGCGCGCGCCGCCGCGACGCTGGGCGAGCTGCTGCGCGAGCGCGGCGAGAGCGAGCGGGCCGGGGCCGCGCTCGAGCAGGCGCGCCTGCTCTTCGATACGGCTCAGGCGGACGCCGCCGGCGACGCCCGCCACGCGCTCGCCGGCAGCGAGCACGAGGACTACCTGGAGGTGCAGGCGCTGCTGAGCAGGCGCCCCGACGCGGCGCCTCCCGCGCCGGAGCCTGGCCGGCAGGCCGGCGTCGCGCTGGACCGGTTGGCCGGGGACCTGGCGACGCTGCTGCGGGCGAGCATGCCAGCGGTCGGCCGCGACATCCTCGAGCAGGTCTGCTCCGCGTTGCGGCAGCAGGCGGAAGCCCGCGCCGTGGCGGTGTATCGGCTGGGCGACCGCGGCGCCGTGCTGGCGTCGGCCGGCGACATCGAGCGCCAGGTGCACGAGTCGGTCGGGGACATCGTGGGCCGGGGCCGGATGGCGCCGCTCGTGGTGTGCGGCCGCGAGTACCGCACCGCGCTGCCCATCCAGGATGGTGACAACTGGCCGGGCGCGCTCGTCCTCCGTTGGACGCGTGCGCCGGAGTCTCTCGATCGGCTCATGGTGCTGGCGCGCGTCGCGGCCGCTGTCTGCGAGCCCGAGCTGCAGGAGCGCGTGCGGTGGACGGACGACGCCGCGGCGGGGACAGGCCCCGATGCGCTGCTGGGACGCAGTCCCGAGATGGTCGGCCTGCGGACGGCGATCGCGCGCGCCGCGGCAGCGCCCTATCCTGTCCTGATCGAGGGCGAGACGGGCGTGGGCAAGGAGCTGGTCGCCCGCGCGCTCCACCGCGGCGGGCCGCGGCACGCGCGCGCGTTCTGCGCGGTCAACTGCGCGGCCCTGACCGACGATCTGTTCGAGGCCGAGCTGTTCGGGCACAGCCGCGGCGCTTTCACGGGCGCCGTGAGCGAGCGTACCGGCCTGGTGGAAGCCGCCGACGGCGGCACGCTGTTCCTCGACGAGGTCGGCGAGCTGTCGGCGCGCGCGCAGGCCAAGCTGCTGCGGGTGATCCAGGACGGCGAGATCCGCCGGCTCGGGGAGAACGCCGTGCGGAAGGTCGACGTCCAGTTGATCGCCGCGACCAACCGCCGCCTGGCGGCCGAGGTGGATGCCGGCCGGTTTCGCCAGGATCTCCTGTTCCGGTTGGCCGTGGTCTGCCTGCAGGTGCCGGCGCTCCGCGACCGGGCGGGCGACGTGGAGCTGCTGGCGCGGCACTTCTGGGCGCGCGAGTTGAAGCGCGCCGGCAAACGCGCGACGTTGGGTGACGCCACCATCGAGGTCCTGGTCCGCTACGCCTGGCCGGGCAACGTTCGGGAGCTGCAGAACGTCGTGGCCCGGCTCGTCGTGGCGGCTCCGCGCCGCGGTCGGGTGGACCCGGACCTGCTGCCAGCCGCCGTTCGCGAAGGACCCGCCGACGCTCGGCCGACGCTGGCGGAGGCGCGGGAGGCGTTCGAGCGCGGCTTCGTGCGCGCGGCGTTGCGCCGCAACGACGGCCGGCCCACCGCGGCGGCCCGCGAGCTGGGCATCTCGCGTCAGGGACTGGCCAAGCTGCTCAAGCGGCTCGGGATGGAAGGCGAAGTGTCGTGACGGTCCGCCGCCGCATCGGTCACCTTCCGCTGTCCACGCACGGATCGGCGATAGCCGAGGAATCTGGCGTATTCGCGTGGGCGACCGGCGGGTGTGCTGCAAGATTCGAGAACGTGTGCTGCTCGTGCTCGTCGTGCTTGTCGGGCGGCGCGGGGACGCTTACGAGCGGCTGATGCGGCGGTTGGGATGAGGGCCGCGCTTCGCCTCAGAGATCGAGATCCGCTCGGAGTTGGCGGAGGCTGGTGCCGCCGACGACCTGGTAGTCCTCAACGGTCTCCAGCGCTTCGAGGATGTCCAGATGGTCCTCGAGCTTCTGGAGCAGCGCAGCGTCATGTACGGACACCAGCGCTGCGACCGGCTGGTCGCGGCGCGTGATGATCATCCGTTCGTTGCCGTGTTGGACTCTTCCGATGGCGGCCGCGAACCCCTTTCGCAACTCTGCCATGCTCAGTGCGCTCATGATCCCGTCCCTCGAAATGATGCACGACTATTGTATCAAGTCGTATTGAGCCGTCCCGTCCCCGCGGAGGGCGAGTCAACGATGATCAAGCTGAATCGGACAGGAGCCGGCGCTGGGGTGCAGGTGGTCGCGGTAGCGTGTGCAATCTGGCCGCTTGGGGCGGGGGCGTGCGCGCCGCAGCCGACGGCCGACGTTCCGGCGGTCGGCGAGGACCGGCCGGGGCCGATCGTCCTCGAGTCGCAGGGCAGTTTCGCCTTCGGCGGCTCGGTTGTGACGGGCGCCGACGGCAATACGTTCCACGGCGACCACGGCTACGCGCAGGTCCAGATCCCGCGCGACGCGCGGATGTATCCGCTCGTCATGTGGCACGGCGGCGGTCAGTTCGGCAAGACCTGGGAGACGACGCCGGACGGGCGGGACGGCTATCGGAGCATCTTCCTGCGGCGCGGATTCGCGACGTACATCATCGACCAGCCGCGCCGCGGCCGGGCGGGCCGCAGCACCGCCGGCGCCACGATTGCCGGCGGCGTGCCCGACGAGGCCAACCTGTTCACCATCTTCCGCCTTGGCATCTGGACGCCGCCGGAGCTCCCCAGGTTCTTCCCGGGCGTGCAGTTTCCGCAGGACCCGGACGCGCTGGATCAGTACTTCCGGCAGGTGACGCCCGACACCGGGACGCCCGGAGGCGGCGCAGCCGGGCGCGGCGAGGGCGCGGCCGTGGCGACCGAGGCGGTCGCGGCGCTGTTCGACGCAATCGGCCCCGCTGTCCTCATCACCCACTCGGCGAGCGGCGTCCTCGGCTGGCAGACGGCGCTCCGCAGCCGCAACGTCCGGGCGATCGTTTCCTACGAGCCGACGGTGTTCCTGACGCCCGCCGGGGAGAGCCCGCCGCCGCTGGGCTACGCGCCGGCCGTGCCGGTGCCGCCCGCCGAGTTCGACAGGCTCACCGGCATCCCGATTCAGATCGTCTTCGGCGACAACATCGCGACCGAGCCGGCGGGAATCTTCGGCGTCGATCTCTGGGTCCGCTCGGTGCCGGCCGCGGAGGCGTTCGTGGCAACCGTAAACGCGCGCGGCGGGAATGCCGAGTTGCTGCACCTGCCCGCCGCGGGGCTGGCCGGCAACACGCACTTCCCGTTCTCGGACCTGAACAACCTGGCGGTCGCGGATCTGCTTTCGGAGTATCTGGCCCGGCACGGGCTCGACGAGCGGGACGGGCCGGCGGAGCGGTGAAGCCGCCCTCCTGGGGAGGAGTCGCCGCCACACCGCGGCGTGCGGTGTGGCGGCGGCGAACCTACTGATCGCCGGCGGGCACCTGGTCGGCGGTGAACACGCGCTCCTGGAAGCGCCAGCCGGCGGGCGTCTTGACCAGTTTGTCCTCGTAGATGCCCGCGACCGTCAGCCCGGCCGGCTGGGTCCGCGTGTCGACGAGCAGCAGGTAGCAGCCGCCGTCCGCGCCGTCGGCCGTCGGCGTGACGATCAACTGGCTGTTCCAGTGGCGCGCCGCGCCGTCGAAATTGGTGAAGAACCCCGCGGCGAACGCCTTCAACGCCTCGTGACCGACAGTCTCGCCGAAGACGCCGTCGGCCGTGAACGTGTTGGCCCAGCCTTCCGCGTCGCCGAGGTCGAGGGTCTGCGCGTACTTGGCGTAGAGCTGCTGGATCTCGATGTAGTCCTGCGCGGTGAACGTGCCGCCGTCCCCCTGGGCGGCGCCGACCGACGCCACGGACAGAAGGCACACGGACGCGATGGCAATTCTCAGGGTGCGCTGCATGGTCTCGTCTTCCTCTCTTCTGCTCTCCGCCGGCGAGCTGCCGGCGACCCTGCGCATCTTACTGCGCGGCCAGCGGCCGTTCAACGGCCCGCGGCGGGGCCGTGCGCGGCGGGTGGTACAATCGCCGCGTGCCGCGCTGGCGGCGCGAACCGACGTAACGGGTGACCCACTGATGCATCGACAGCTCGCACCGCTGATCGTCGGGCTGGCGGCGGTCGCGGCACTCCTGGCCGCGGACGTTCCGGCCGCGGAAGCCGCGCCGGCGCAGGACACGCGGCTGGACGCGCCGCGCCCGCACGCGCGGGGCCAGAGCGTGACGCCGTCGTTCGAGGGCTGGTATCCGAACCCGGACGGCAGCTTCAGCCTGGTGTTCGGCTACCTCAACCGCAACTACGAGGAGCACCTGGACATTCCGATCGGCCCGGACAACCGCATGGAGCCGGGACCGGCGGACCGCGGGCAGCCGACGCACTTCCTGCCCCGCCGCCAGACCGGCGTGTTCGCCGTGGTCGTGCCGGCCGACTTCGGGCAGAAGGAGCTGACCTGGTCGCTGACCGCTCATGGCCAGACGATCGCCATTCCCGGCCATCTGCGCCCGGAGTGGCGCATCGATGCGTTGAAGGAAGTCACGAACGGCAACACGCCCCCGGTGCTGCGGTTCGCGCCGGACGGGGAGGCGGGGCAGGGGCCCGGCGGCGTCGCGGCGCGCGCCCGGACCACGCCGTCGCAGCCCGTGGCGCTGTCCGTCTGGACGAGCGACGACGGCATCTCGCGCGCCCGCGGCGGCATGCGCTGGCAGCGCGGGGTGGGGTGGAGCAAGTACCGCGGACCCGGGCCGGTGGTCTTCAGCGATGCGCAGCCGGCGCTCGACGCGGCCGGCGGCGCGACGACGACCGCGTCGTTCGAGGAGCCGGGCGAGTACGTGCTGCGCGTCCTCGTCTGGGACGAGTCGGGCGGCCAGCGCGCGGTGATGGCCAGCGGCTTCTTCTGCTGCTGGACCAACGGGTACGTCACGGTGGACGTGCGCCAGGAGTCTGCGCCGTAGAACGGCATAGACTCCGCAAGGCGCGCACGGCGCGCCTCGGCGGGAGCGGCGCGGAGCGCAGGGGACCCCGCAAGCGGACGCCGGGGGGTCGGGGCGCAGCCCCGTTTGATTGAAGCCCGAAGGAGATGGGGATGAGCAAGACGGCGCTCGGTTGGACAGTCGTGATCGGCCTCGTGGCCGGCCTCGTTCCGCTCTCGCCCGCGCCGGCGTTCGCCCAGGCGGCGCCGACGTTCGGCGCGGACGTCGCACCGATTCTGCAACAGCGCTGCCAGACGTGCCATCGCCGGGGTCAGATGGCGCCGATGTCGCTGGTGACCTACGCGGAAGTCCGCCCGTGGGCGCGGGCCATCCGCACCAAGGTGGCCGAGCGCTCGATGCCGCCCTGGCACATCGACAAGACGATCGGCATCCAGGAGTTCGAGAACGACATCTCGCTGAGCGAGGCCGAGATCGACACGATCGTGGACTGGGTCGACGCCGGCGCGCCGCGCGGCAATCCCGCCGCCATGCCGCCGCCGGTCGAGTGGCCCGCCGACGACATCTGGCGCCTCGAGGCGCGCTACGGCCGGCCGCCGGACCTGGTCGTGACCTCGCCGCCGTGGACCCAGAGCGCCGAGGGGCAGGACCAGTGGTGGCAGCCGGTCGTCGAGACCGGGCTCACCGAGGACCGCTGGGCGACCGGCATCGAGATCCGCCCGACGATCGAGGCGCGCCGCGTCACGCACCACTCCAACGTGTACCTGCTGCAGGAGGAGGCGCCCGGGGACCACGTCGCCGCCGTCGACGTCACCCCGCGCGGCAGCTACTTCAGCGAGTTCGCCATCGGCAAGATCGGCGACGTGTTCCGCGAGAACACCGGGAAGCTGCTGAAGGCGGGGGCGCGGTTCACGTTCGACAACCACTACCACTCCGTCGGCGAGGAGGTGGTGGCGCAGACGGACGTGGGCGTCTGGTTCTATCCGCGGGGCTTCGTGCCCAAGTACCGGGTCTACGGCCAGGCCATGGGCGCGCAGCAGTCGCAGCAGACCATGGACCTGCCGCCCGGCAAGGTGACCGTGCACCACGCCTACATCCCGCTGCCGGCTCCGGCCCGCCTGGAGAACTACCAGCCGCACATGCACATCCGCGGCAAGTCGATGTCGATGGAGGCGATCCTGCCGGACGGCCGCGTGGAGACGCTGAGCCACGTCGAGAACTTCGACTTCAACTGGCACGTCAACTACGTCTATACGGACGACTCGGCGCCGGTGCTGCCGGCCGGCACGGTGGTTCACATCACCGCCTGGCACGACAACACGGCCGCCAACCGCAACAACCCCGATCCGCGGCAGTGGGTGGGCTGGGGCCAGCGCAGCTACGACGACATGTACCACGCCCACGTGAACGTCACCTACCTGACCCAGGAGGACTACGAGCAGATCGTCGCCGAGCGGGAGGCCAGGCGGCGCACGAACGATCAGCAGTAGGCGAATCGTGCGCACCCACGCCTCGCACGCGGGGGCCCGCGCGGCGCGGCTGGCGGTGCTGCTGCTCTGCGCGGGGCTGCCCGCGCAGGCGCAGACGGGCGCGCCGCGCGGCGAGTGGCCGACCTACGGCGGCGACCTGGCGAGCACGCGCTACGCGCCGCTCACGGAGATCGCCGCCGGCAACTTCGACACGCTCGAGCTGGCGTGGCGCTTCGACCAGGACGGGCTGGGGCCGCGCCGCGCCACCCCGCTCATGGTCGGCGGCGTGTTGTACTTCACGGGCGCCGCCGGCCGTCCCGCCGTCGCCGTCGACGCGGCCACCGGCCGCCTCCTCTGGAGCCACCATCTCGACGAGGGCGACCGTGCCCGCGCGGCGCCGATACCCCTGAGCCGCGGACTCGCGTACTGGAGCGACGGCAGCGAGGCGCGGATCCTGTACGTGACGCTCGGCTATCGGCTGGTGGCGCTGGACGCGGCGACCGGCCAGCCGATTCCCGCCTTCGGCGACGGCGGCATCGTCGATCTCAAGCGGAACATGGACCAGACGATCGACCCGGTCAGCGGCGAGGTGGGCCTGACGGCCGCGCCCATCGTGGTCGGCGACGTCGTCGTGATCGGCGCCATGCACGGCGCCGGGGCGGCCCCGCCCAGCCGCCGCAACGTGAAGGGATACGTCCGCGGCTACGACGTGCGCACGGGCGAGCGGCTGTGGATCTTCCACACCATTCCACTCCCCGGCGAGGTCGGCAACGAGACCTGGCTGAACGACTCCTGGCGGCACGCCGGCAACGCCGGCGTCTGGACCCAGATGAGCGCGGACCCGGAGCTGGGGCTGGTCTACCTGCCGGTGGAGATGCCCACCGGGGACTACTACGGCGGGCACCGGCCGGGCGCCAACCTCTTCTCCGAATCGCTGGTGGCCGTCGACGTGCGGACCGGCGAGCGGCGCTGGCACTTCCAGCTCGTGCACCACGGGCTGTGGGACTTCGACATCCCCTGCGCGCCGATCCTGGCCGACATCACGGTCGACGGCCGGCCGATCAGGGCGCTCGCTCAGCCCTCCAAGCAGGGCTGGCTCTACGTGCTCGATCGGGTCACGGGCGAGCCCGTGTGGCCCATCGAGGAGCGTCCGGTGCCGCGGGGTGACGTGCCGGGGGAGTGGTACTCGCCCACGCAGCCGTTCGTGACCCGGCCGCCGGCGTTCGAGCGCCAGGGCGTAACGCCGGCCGACCTCATCGACCTCACGCCCGAAATCGAGGCCGCCGCCAGGGAGCTGGCCTCGCGGTATGCCTTCGGGCCGCTCTTCTCGCCGCCGATCCTCAGCCGGCCCGGGGGACCGCTGGCCGTGCTGATGCTGCCCTACGAGCAGGGCGGCGCCAACTGGCCCGGCGGCGCGCTGGATCCCGAAACGAACCGGCTGTACCTGTTCTCGTCGACCAACATCGGCTCCCGCGGCCTCGTGCCGCCCGATCCGGACGCGAGCGACATGGCCTACGTTTCCGGCAACGTCGAGAGCGGTCCCGCGCCGGTCGGTGCGGGCGGAGGCGGCGCGCTGACCGTCGCGGGGCTGCCGCTGGTGAAGCCGCCCTGGGGGCGGATCACCGCCTTCGACCTCGACGCGGGCACGATCGCCTGGCAGATCCCGCACGGGACGACGCCGGACGAGGTGCGCGACCACCCGCTGCTGGCCGGCGTCGAGATTTCCCGGACCGGACGCGCGGGGCGCGCCGCCACGCTGGTGACCAGCACGCTGCTGCTCGCCGCGGAGGCGGGCGCAGTCGCCGGACCGGCGGGCGAGCCGGAGACCATGCTGCGCGCCTACGACAAGGCGACCGGCCGGGAGGTCGGCGCCGTGCCCGTAGCGGGCCCGGTCACCGGCTCGCCGATGACGTACGTGGTGAACGGGCGGCAGCACATCGCGCTGGCCAGCCGCGGCGCGCTGCTCGCGTACAGGCTGCCGGCGTCCCCGCGGGAATCCCGACAATAGATCGCGGCGGGCGGGATCGCGATGTTAAGATGCGTCCTGTAGCGGAAGCCGGAGGTGCGCATGGAAACGCGTTGGCTGACTCGCGGCGCGGCTGCGGCGGCGGTCCTGTGCCTGGCGGCGCCCGCGGGGGCCGCACCGGCCGCCTCCTCCGCCCGCGCGTTGCTCGACCAGTACTGCGTCCGCTGCCACAACGACCGGCTGCAGACCGCCGGCGTCGCGCTGGACGGCGCCGACGTCGAGCGGGTGGCCCACGACGCGGCGCTCTGGGAGCGGGCCGTCCGCAAGCTGCGCGCCCGCGCGATGCCGCCGGCCGGGTCGCGGCGGCCTGCCGAGGCCGACTACGACGACCTGGTCGGGTACCTGGAGGGCGAGCTCGACCGGCTGGCGCTGGCGGCGCCCGATCCCGGCCGCACCGATACTTTCCGGCGCCTCAACCGCACCGAGTACCAGAACGCGATCCGCGATCTGCTGGCCCTCGACGTCGACGTGACGGCGCTGCTGCCGCGCGACGACGCGAGCTACGGCTTCGACAACGTCGGCGCCGTCAACCTCTCGCCGGCACTGCTGGAGCGCTATCTGTCGGCGGCGGGCAAGGTCAGCCGGCTGGCCGTCGGCAGCGACGTGCCCGCGCCGGGGAGCCGCGTGGTCGTGCTGCCCGCGGATCTCACGCAGGAAGACCACTTCGACGGCCTGCCGTTCGGCACGCGCGGCGGCACGGCCGTCACCCACAACTTTCCGGCGGACGGCGAGTACGAGATCCAGGTCCGGCTGTCCCGCAACCGGAACGAGAACGTCGAGGGCCTGTACGACCCCCACGATCTCGAGATCACCCTGGACGGCGAGCGGCTGCAGGTCTTCGAGATCCGGCCGAACCGGATGGTGGTGGCCGGATACTACGCCGACGCGGACATCGACAAGCATCTGCAGGTGCGGGTGACCGTCGGCGCGGGCCCGCACCGGGTGGGCGCGGCTTTTCTGAAGAAGAGCTCGGCGCTGATCGAGACCGAGCGGCAGCCGTACGACGCCCACTTCAACATGGACCGCCACCCGCGCACCCAACCTGGCGTGCGCTCGGTGGCCATCGCGGGTCCGTTCGCCACGGCGGGGGTGGGCGATACGCCCAGCCGCCGGCGCATCTTCGTCTGCCGCCCCGCGAGCGCGGCCGACGAGCCGGCGTGCGCCCGGACGATCATCGGCACGCTGGCGCGCCGTGCCTACCGCCGCCCGGTGAGCGACGCGGACCTGGCCGGGCCGCTGGCGTTCCACGCGCGGGGGCGCGCGCGGGGCGGGTTCGAGGACGGCATCGAGCTGGCGCTGCGCGCGCTGCTCACCAGCACGGAGTTCCTGTTCCGGATCGAGCAGGATCCCGCCGGGCTGCCCCCGGGCACGCCGTACCGGCTGAGCGACGTCGAGCTGGCCTCGCGGCTGTCGTTCTTCCTGTGGAGCAGCCTGCCGGACGACGAGTTGCTCGGCCTCGCCGAGCGCGGGGAGCTGGGCGACCCCGCCGTGCTCGAGGCGCAGGTGGCCCGCATGCTCGCGGATCCGCGGGCCCACTCGCTGGCGACCAACTTCGCCGGGCAGTGGCTGTACCTGCGGAACCTGGACGCGGCCAGACCGAACCTGCGGCTGTACCCGGACTTCGACGACAACTTGCGGCGCGCGATGCGGCGCGAGACCGAGCTGCTGTTCGCGAGCATCGTCGACGAGGATCGCGACGTGCTCGACCTGCTGCGGGCCGACTACACGTTCCTCAACGAGCGGCTGGCCCGGCACTACGACGTGCCGAACGTGTACGGCGACCACTTCCGGCGGGTGGCGCTGGGCCCCGACGGCCGGCGGGCCGGCCTGCTGGGCCACGGCAGCATCCTGACGGTCACGTCGTACGCGACCCGCACCTCGCCGGTGCTGCGCGGCAAGTGG
>CAYGCV010000060.1:0-16191 GCA_964348425.1 uncultured Vicinamibacteraceae bacterium
CCCCGGCGTCCGCTTGCGGGGGCCCCTTCGCCCCGCGCCGCTCCCGCCGAGGCGCCGTGCGCGCCTTGTGGAGTCGGCGCACCGACTCCTCTCGGCGGCGGGCGCCGCGGGCGTTGTAAGCTCGACAGATGAGATGCCGGCGCCTGTGCTCGGTCGCGGCCTTCATGCTGTGCCTGGCGGGCGCGTGGGGCTGCGACTCGAGGCCGAGGATACGCCTGGCCACGACGACCAGCGTCGAGAACTCGGGCCTGCTGGCGGCGGTGCTGCCGGCCTTCGAGCAGGCGCATCACGTCCGCATCGACGCCTTGCCGATCGGCAGCGGCCGGGCGCTGGGCCTGCTGCGGCGAGGCGACGCCGCCGCGGCCCTGACGCACGATCCGCGGGCCGAGGCCGCCGCGCTCGAGGCCGGCGTCATCACCGGCTATCGCAAGATCATGTTCAACAGCTTCCTGATCGTCGGGCCGCCCGCGGACCCCGCGGGTGTCGGGCGGGCGTCGGGCATCGCGGACGCCCTGCGGCGCATCGTGGACGGCCGGGCCCGCTTCGTGTCGCGCGGCGACGCATCCGGCACCTACGCCCGCGAGCAGGCGCTGTGGGCGCTGGCGGGGCGGCGTCCGGCGCGGGAGAACCTGCTCGAGACCGGCCAGGGGATGGCGGCGACGCTGCGGGTGGCGAGCGAGCACGGGGCCTACACGCTGACCGACGGCGCCACGTTCGAGCAGTTGCGGTCCAAGCTGGCGTTGGCGAGCGTGTGCGCGCGCGGCCCGGAGCTGGTGAACACCTACGCGATCTTCGAGCGGGCGGGCCTGGCCGGCGCCGAGCGGGCGGTGGTGACGGCGCTGACGGACTGGCTCGCCGAGGGCGACGGCCGGCGCCGCGTCGCCGGCTTCCTGATCAACGGCCGCACCGTATTCCACGTCTGGCCCGCCGGCGCTCCCGGCGACCAGCCAGGCCATCGACCTCATGCTCGCTGAGATCGGAAGAGCGCTGCTGCTGATCGCCGGCGGGGACATCGAGGTCTGGCAGGTCACGGGCGTCTCGTTCGGGGTCTCCGTCACCGCGGTGGCCGCGGCGGTCGCGCTCGGGCTGCCGGCGACCTACCTGCTGGCCGCCGCCGGTCCGCGCAGCACGCGCATCGGCCTCTGGGTGGCCCACGGGCTGGCGGCGCTGCCGACCGTGGTCGTCGGACTGACGCTGTACTTCGTGTTCTCGGCCAGCGGTCCGCTGGGGTGGACGCGGCTGCTGTACACGCGCGCGGCGATGGCGCTGGCCCAGCTCGTCCTGGCCCTCCCGATGGTCGTGGCCATCGTCCTCGGCGCGCTCCACCGGCTGCCCCCCGCGGCGCGCGAATCGCTGGCCACCCACGGCGTGCCGTGGACGCGGCAGATGGGCTGGCTGCTGTGGGAGGTCAGGTCGGCCATCGTCACGGGCACGCTGCTGGCGTTCGCGCGCGCCTTCACGGAGCTGGGCGCGGCCCTGATCGTCGGGGGGAACATTCGCGGGGCGACCCGCACGCTGACCACGTTCGTGGCGCTCGAGTACAACCGCGGCGACGATGCGCGGGCGATCGCGATGGGCCTGATCCTGCTCACGGTGGCGCTGGTGGCCAACTCGCTCATGCAGGCCGTCCTGGTGGAACGATGAGCGCGCCCCGGGGTCCCGTGCTGCGGACGCGGCAACTGGCGGTCGGCTACGGCGGCAAGGCGGCCGCGACGATCGAGGACCTCGATCTGGTGGGCGGCGTCGTGTGGCACGTCACCGGGCCCAACGGCTCCGGCAAGACCGCCCTGCTCAAGACGCTCGCCGGTCTTCTGCCGCCCGTCTCGGGACGGGTCGAACGGCCGTGCGGGATGGGCCGCCGGGGCGCCATCTACGTCCATTCCGTGCCCTACCTGTTCGCGGGCAGCGTGCGGCGCAATCTCGATCTGTCGCACCCGGCGCCGGAGGAGGCGCGGGCGATCGCCGCCGAGTTCGGGCTTTCGGCGCTGCTGGAGCGCGAGGCCCGCAGCCTGTCGCACGGTGAGCAACGCAGGCTCGCGCTGGCGCGGGCCATCGTCGGGCGTCCCGCGCTGCTGCTGGTGGACGAGCCGGAGGGCGGGCTCGACGAGGACGCGGTTGCGGCGTGGCGCGCGTGCGCGCTCAGGACGGTCGAGGCCGGCCAGCCGGCCCTGGTGGTGGCGGCTCACCATCCCTGCGCGCTCGAGGACGTGCCGGTATGCGAGGTCCGTCTCTAGCGCCGGCGCGCCTGCCCGCGGCCGGCGTCGTCCTGTGCGGCGGGCGGTCGACGCGCATGGGATCGTCGAAGGCCCTGCTGGCCTTCGGCCCGGAGACGATGCTCCAGCGCGTCGTCCGCCTCCTCGACACGGTCGTCGCCTTCGTCGTCGTCGTCGCCGCGCCCGGACAGCCGCTGCCGGCGCTGCCGGGGACGGTGAGGGTCGCGCGCGACGAGCGGGAGGGGCGCGGGCCGCTCGAGGGTCTGCGGGCGGGGCTGCGGGCCCTGCCGGACGCGGTCGACGTCGCGTACGTCACGAGCTGCGACGTGCCGCTGCTCGTGCCCGGGTTCGTCCGGCGCATGCTGGAGCTGGCCCACGGCCACGACGTGGCCGTGCTGGAGACCGACGGTTTCGCGCACCCGCTCGCGGCGGTCTATCGACGTCGAACGCTGCCGCACATCGAGGCGCTGCTGGCGGCCGACCGCCTGCGTCCGGTCTTTCTCTTCGAGGCCGCGCGCACGCGCCGCGTCGCGCCGCGCGAGGTGGCCGACGCGGATCCGGAGCTGCTCACGCTCAGGAACGTGAACACGCCCGCGGACTACGCCGAGGCGTTGTCGACCGCGGGGCTCGGCTCCTCGCCCCCGCGCTGACGGTGGTACTCGTCCACCACGGCCCGCAGCCGTTCGCGGCTGAGCGCCGCGGCCGGATCGTTCGGCAGCGCGCCCTGGAGAAAGCGCTCCGGGAGGGTGTCCTCGGCCGGCGTCCAGCCGACGCGCCGGTTGAATTCCCGCTTGGCGTGAACGATGCCCTTGGCGGCCCGCCGCAGCTCGGCGGCGCTGGTGTCCCAGCCGGTGACCAGGTTCAGCATCTCCGCGGCCTCGCCGTAGAAGTCGTCGAACACGCCGCGCAGGAACTTGCAGAGGATGAGCGAGTCCATCAGGGCCGCCCGGTCCTCCGTGTCGATCGCGTGGCGGACGGCGTCGACGGTCACGCGCCGTCGATCGACGGCGTCCGAGAAGTCCACTTCGTACGCGCCGCTGCGGTTGTGGTCCGCGCCGCGTGTGCCGACGGCGAAGCCCAGCGCCATCGTCTGCAGCGCGCGCGGCTCGTAGCCGGGAATCTCGAGCCCCTTCACCTGGGGCGCGAAGCGGATGCTGTCGTGACCGATCGCCTCGGCGGCGCGCCGGCTGCCCTCGGCGAGCAGGCGCCCCACGCCCTCGCGCCGGCCCGCGAGCTCGATCGCGCGCAGCACCGACTCGCCGCGGCCGAAGGTCAGCCAGGGCTCGTCGAGCCAACCGCGCTCGACGCACTCCATGGCGAACGCAATCGTGCCGCCGACGCTGATCGTGTCGATCCCCAGCTCGTCGCACAGCTTCGACGCGCGCAGCACGGCGTCCGGATCGCCGACGCCGCACAGCGGTCCGAGCGCGAACAGGCTCTCGTACTCGAGCCGGGTCCCCGCGTCGTCCTCGATCGAGTAGATGTGCTCGCAGCCGATGGTGCAGGCCGCGCAGCTCGCGCGGGTGCGGGTGTGCGTGGCGCGGATCTGCTCGGCCGAGACCTGTGCGGCCGCGTCGAAGGTCCCGGTCTGGAAGTTGCGCGTCGGCAACGCCCCGAAGCGGTTGAACGTGAGTAGATTGGCCGCCGTGCCCAGCTCGCGGTACTTGGCGGTGGCCGGACCGAAGGAGCGCTTCGAGAGCTGCCTGCTGCGCTCGGTCAGCTCCCGGGGGTGCGCCCAGGCGACGTAGCGGCTGCCCCGCACGGCCACGGCCTTCAGGTTCTTGCTGCCCAGCACGGTCCCGCTGCCGCCGCGGCCGGCGTGGCGGCCGTCGTGCGAGATCGTGGCGTAGCGCACGAGCCGCTCCCCGGCCGGACCGATGGACGCGATCTTGTAGTCGGGCCCGAGCCGGGTCCGCAGCGTCTTCTCCGCCGCGCCGCACGTGGCGCCGCGCAGGTCGCCGCCCGGATCGAGCCGCACCCGGCCATCGTCGATGACCAGCACCGAGAGCCTGGCCGCCCGCCCGACGACCACGACGGCGTCGCAGCCGCAGCGCTTGCCCGCCAGCGCGAAGCCGCTGCTGGCGAGCGAATCGTTGATGCGGCCGGTCAGCGGGCTCCGGCTGACCACCGCGAACTTGGCGGACGTGGTCAGCGGGCTGCCGACCAGCGGGCTGAAGACGAAGATCAGCGGGGCCCCGGCCGCCAGCGGGTCCGGGCCGGTGCCGCTCTCCCTCGACAGCAGCCAGGCGCCCAGCCCGGCGCCGCCGATGAACCGGCGCAGCACGCCCGCGGGCAGCGGCACGCGGTCGGCGCTGCCGTCGGAGACGTCGATCCGGAGATAGCAGCCGTGATACCCGGGCGGCACGCGGCGCTCCGCTCAGCCCCCCGCGTCGGCGGAGAGGATCAGGACGCGGTCCGTCTCGGCGAGCCGTGTGCGCGGATCGCTCACGAACCGGTCACCGTTCAGGTTGGCGGCGACGAACGGACCGAGCCGACCGGCCGGTCCGGCAGAGACGAGGTCGGCCAGCGACGGGTAGCGGGCCGCGAGCGCGTCGAGGAGCTGCCCCAGCGTGGCCGCCTCGATCTCGATCTCCGCCACGCCGGCGCGCTGCCGCGGAATGCCGAGAAGCTCGACCTGCATGGCTGCGGCCATGATAGCACCGCGCCGGTCGCCGCTTGCGTCAGGGTGAACCCTTTCACTATCCTTGCAAAACTGCGACAAGCCGGGGTCGAGCCTCTGCCCGGTCGTCATCGAGCAAGGATATGAGCCCAAAACAGTCGGCGATGCCCGCCCGCGTGCGAGCGACGCCCAAGGGGCGCCAGGTCGACCCGAAGGCGCGCGAGGAGGTGGCCGAGCTCCTCGGCGACGCCCCGCGCCGCCGCGATCTCCTGATCGAGCACCTGCACAGGATTCAGGACCGCTTCGGCTGCCTCGCCGCACCCCATCTGGTCGCGCTCGCCGCCGAGATGAACCTGGCGATGACCGAGGTCTACGAGGTCGCCACGTTCTATCACCACTTCGACGTCGTCAAGGAGGGGGACACCGCACCCCCGGCGGTCACGGTGCGCGTGTGCGATTCCATCGCGTGCGAGCTCGCCGGTTCGCAGCGCCTGCTGGCCAGCCTGCCCGGGCTGCTGGGCGACGATGTCCGTGTGCTCCACGCGCCGTGCATCGGCCGCTGCGAGACGGCGCCCGCGGCCGTGGTGGGACAGAACCCCGTGCCCCACGCGACGCCGGAGAAGGTCGCGAAGCTGGTCGAGGCCAACGCGGTGACCCATCCGGAGACCGACGGGTCGCACCCGCATCTCGAGATCGTGACCCCGGGGCATGTCGACTACGCCGCCTATCGGGCGCAGGGCGGCTACGAGCTGGCCAGGGCCTGCAGCGACGGCGGCAGGACGCAGGCAGCGGTCATCACCGCCATGCAGGACTCCGGACTCCGGGGCCTGGGCGGCGCGGGCTTCCCGGCCGGCCGCAAGTGGGAGCTGGTCGCGGCCGAGCCGGCGCCGCGCCTGCTGGCCATCAACATCGACGAGGGGGAGCCGGGGACGTTCAAGGATCGGTACTATCTCGAGCGCGATCCGCACCGCTTCCTCGAGGGGGCGCTGGTCGCGGCGTGGGCCGTCGGCATCGCCGAGATCTACGTCTATCTGCGCGACGAGTACCACGGCTGCCGCGCGATCCTCGAACGCGAGATCGCGGCCCTGCAGGCGAACCCGCCCTGCCGCGTGCCGCCCATTCATCTACGTCGCGGCGCCGGCGCCTACATCTGCGGCGAGGAATCCGCGATGATCGAGTCGATCGAGGGCAAGCGCGGCGAACCGCGCATGCGGCCGCCGTACGTGGCCCAGGTCGGCCTGTTCAACAGGCCCACCCTCGAGCACAACATGGAGACGCTGCACTGGGTGCGCGACATCCTGGAGAAGGGCCCGGACTGGTTCGCCGGCCAGGGCCGGCACGGCCGCAAGGGGTTGCGATCGTTCTCGGTGAGCGGCAGGGTGCGGAAGCCGGGCGTGCATCTCGCGCCGGCCGGCATCACCGCGCGGGAGCTGATCGACGAGTACTGCGGCGGGATGCTCGAGGGGCACACGTTCTACGGGTACCTGCCCGGCGGCGCCTCGGGCGGCATCCTGCCGGCCACGCTGGGCGACGTGCCCCTCGATTTCGACACCCTGAACGAGCACGGCTGCTTCATCGGCTCGGCGGCGATCGTCATCCTCTCGGACCGGGACCGCGCGACGGATGCCGCGCGGAACGTCATGAAGTTCTTCGCGGACGAATCCTGCGGCCAATGCACGCCGTGCCGCGTCGGCACCGTCAAGGCGCTCAAGCTCATGGAGCAGCCGCACTGGGACGAGGCGCTGCTCGAGGAGCTGTCGCAGGCGATGATCGACGCTTCGATCTGCGGATTGGGGCAGGCGGCGCCGAACCCGGTGCGCTCGGTGGTCAAGTTCTTTCCTCAGGAGATCCAGTAACGGCCGCCCGCTGAACCGGGCGGCCCTCAGCCCAAGGAACGACGATGGCGATCGACATCAGGACCAACGGCAACAACGTCGGCACGGAGACGGCGGCGACGCCGGTCGAGTTCACGCTGAACGGCAGGACCGTCGTCGGCAGCGAGGAGGAGACCATCCTCCAGGCGGCGCGGCGCCACGGCGTCGAGATTCCTCATCTGTGCTACAAGGACGGGCTCCGTCCCGACGGCAACTGCCGCGCCTGCGTGGTCGAGGTCAAGGGGGAGCGGGTGCTCGCGCCCTCCTGTTGCCGCCACCCCAGGACGGGGATGGAGGTCACGACCGACAGCGAGCGGGCCCTCGTCAGCCAGAAGATGGTGCTGGAGCTGCTGCTGTCGGACATTCCGGACCGCTCCTACACGCTCGACTCCGAGCTCGATCGGTGGGCCCGGAAGCTGGCGGTCGGCGAGCCGCGCTTCCCGGCCCGGGAGCAGCCCGTGCACGACCTCTCGCACCCGGCGATCGCCGTGAACCTGGATGCCTGCATCCAGTGCACGCGCTGCGTGCGCGCCTGCCGCGAAGAGCAGATGAACGACGTCATCGGGTACGCGTTTCGAGGCGGGGAGTCGAAGATCGTCTTCGACCTCGACGATCCGATGGGCAACTCCACCTGCGTGGGCTGCGGCGAGTGCGAGCAGGCGTGTCCGACGGGGGCCATCATGCCCGCCCGCGGCGCGGGCGCCATCGAGGCCGAGAAGGAGGTCCATTCGGTCTGCCCGTACTGCGGCGTCGGCTGCCAGTTGACGTACCACATCAAGGAGAACCGCATCCTCTTCGTCGAGGGGCGGGACGGCCCCGCGAACCAGGGCCGGCTGTGCGTCAAGGGCCGCTACGGCTTCGACTACGTCCAGCACCGGCAGCGGCTGACCACGCCGCTCATCCGCAAGCCGGGCGTGGAGAAGCACAAGGACTTCAAGGTCGACCCGGACGCCTGGAACACCGTGTTCCGCGAGGCCACCTGGGAGGAGGCGCTCGACGTCGCGGCCCGGGGCCTGCGCGAGATTCGGGACGTGCACGGCAAGCGCTCGCTCGCCGGTTTCGGGTCGGCCAAGGGCACGAACGAGGAGGCCTATCTCTTCCAGAAGCTGGTGCGCACCGGCTTCGGGTCGAACAACGTCGACCACTGCACCCGGCTGTGCCATGCCTCGAGCGTCGCCGCGCTGATGGAGGGGATCAGCTCGGGCGCCGTGTCGAACCAGGTGCGCGACGTGATGAAGGCCGAGGTGGTCCTCGTCATCGGCTCGAACACCACGGTGAACCACCCGGTCGCCGCGACCTGGATGAAGAACGCCGCCAAGGCCGGCACGACGCTGATCGTGGCCGATCCGCGCCGCACCGGCCTGGCGCGCTACGCCACGCACTACCTCCAGTTCAACCCCGACACCGACGTGGCCCTGCTCAACGCGATGCTGCACGTCATCGTCCAGGAAGGGCTGGTCGACGAGGCGTTCATCCGCGACCGCACGGAAGGCTACGAGGCGCTCGTCGAGAACGTGAAGAACTTCTCGCCCGAGGCCATGGCGCCCATCTGCGGCGTCGACGCGCAGACCATTCGCGACGTGGCCCGGCTCTACGCCACGTCGCGGGCCTCGATGGTCATGTGGGGGATGGGGATATCCCAGCACGTGCACGGCACCGACAACGCGCGCTGCCTGATCGCCCTGGTGCTGTCCACCGGCCAGATCGGCAAGCCGGGCTCCGGCCTGCACCCGCTGCGCGGCCAGAACAACGTGCAGGGCGCCTCCGATTCGGGGCTGATCCCGATGGTCTACCCCAACTATCAGGCGGTGGCCAAGCCCGAGTCGAAGCAGCGCTTCGAGAAGTTCTGGGGCGTCGAGCTCGATCCCGATCCGGGCCTGACGGTGGTCGAGATCATGAGGGCGGCCAAGCGGCACGACATTCGGGGCATGTACATCATGGGCGAGAACCCGGCGATGTCCGATCCCGACGTCGATCACGCCCGCCAGGCGCTCGCCGCGCTCGACCATCTGGTCGTGCAGGACATCTTCCTCACGGAGACGGCGTACCTGGCCGACGTCGTGCTGCCGGCGACCGCCTGGCCCGAGAAGGACGGCACTGTCACGAACACGGATCGCATGGTGCAGCTCGGCCGCAAGGCGCTCGAGCCGCCCGGCGACGCGCGCGAGGATCTCTGGATCATCAACGAGCTGGCGCGGCGCATCGGTCTGGACTGGAACTACGCGCATCCGAGCGAGGTGTTCAACGAGATGCGCGGGTGCATGGACACGATCGCCGGCATCACCTGGGATCGGCTGGAGCGCGAATCGTGCGTCACCTATCCCTGCGTGAAGGAGGGTGACCCGGGGCAGCCCGTGATGTTCGTGGAGAAGTTCCCGACGCCCACGGGACGCGCCAGGTTCGTGCCCGCGGATCTCATCTCCGCGGACGAACGGCCGGACGAAGAGTACCCGCTGGTGCTCATCACCGGACGCCAGCTCGAGCACTGGCATACGGGCGCCATCACCCGGCGCGCGTCGGTGCTGGACTACATCGAGCCCGAGCCGGTGGCGTCGTTGCACCCGCTGGATCTGGACGAGCTCGGCGTGGCGCCCGGCGGGACGATCACCGTCGAGTCCCGGCGGGGAAGCGTGTCGCTGTACGCGCGGGCGGACGACGGCACGCCGCGCGGCGCGGTGTTCGTGCCGTTCTGCTACTACGAGGCGGCGGCGAACATGCTGACGAATCCGGTGCTCGACCCGTTCGGCAAGATTCCGGAGTTCAAGTACTGCGCGATCCGGGTGACGAGCGGCGGTCCCGCGCCCGAGCGCCTCAGCTTCGGCGGCGGCACGCTGCTGGAGGCGACAGGGGTCTGAATGTGGTGCCGGAGGTCGGGGTCGAACCGACACGAGGGGTGAACCTCACTGGATTTTGAGTCCAGCGCGTCTGCCAATTTCGCCACTCCGGCGTAGGGGGGTGGCCCGCCCGGGGGGCTGCTACGGCCGCGCGGTGCCGTCGTGCCTCCACAGGTAGAGCGTGCGCGTGTTTCCGCGCACGTCCTCGAACCGGTCGACCTCGTCGGCCGCCCAGTCTCCCATGCTGAAGGCGTGCGAGACGATGCGTGCGCCGACCGGGAGCTGGGACGTCAGGAGCGGCCTCAGCTTCACGTTCGACGAGGACAGCAGGTAGAGCGTGACGACGGTGGCCTCCGAAACGTCGACCGTCATGGCGTCCTGCTCCACGAAACGGACCAGGTGCTGAACGCCGGCCTGCGCCGCGTTGGCGTTCGACTCGGCTATCCGGCGCGGGTCGATGTCGACGCCGACGCCCCGCGCGCCGAAGCGGCGGGCGGCGGTGATCACGATGCGGCCGTCGCCGCACCCGAGGTCGTAGACCACGTCGTTCTCGGTGACCCCCGCGAGCTCGAGCATGCGGTCGACGACATCCTGCGGCGTGGGCACGAACGGGGCCAAGCTGTTCTCCTGGGCCGCCAGCCGCGGCGACTCGACGGGAGCCCACGGGGACGCGGCAACCAGCACCGCCACCAGCCCGAGCATCATCAGGCGTTTGATCATCGCAACTCCTCCGCGCGTGCCTACTTTACAACAGGACGCACGCGACGCGGTGGCCGGGCCCCGCGCGGCGCGCGGGATCGTCGCTCCGATACCGCGCGGAGGAATGCCGACGGGCGGCGCGGAGCGGTCGTCGGAACCGGGCAAAGTGCCTGTTTTGAGTAGTTTCCGGTTGTCAGCCGGGGGTGTTTGCGTTAAAATGAGCGTCTGCCCGCGAGGGCGGCGCCCGCGTCTCGTCTACCCCGGGAGGGCACGTTGGAATTTGAGGTCGGGGACAAGGTCATCTACCCGAATCATGGAATCGGCGTGGTCAAGCGGATCGAGACCAAGACCATTCTGGGCACCACGTGCGGATTCTACTCGCTGCGCATGACGTCCAGCGACACGACGGTCCTCGTGCCCATCGACAACGTGGAGAGCGTCGGCCTCCGCGGGGCGATCGCGGACCACGAGGTCAAGAAGCTGTTCACGCTGCTCGGCAACGGCAAGATCGAGAACCATCAGAACTGGAAGGGCCGGTTCAAGGACAACTCGGATAAGATGCGGACCGGCTCCATCTACGACGTGGTGGACGTTCTCAAGAGCCTCAATCTTCTGAGCCAGTCCAAGAACCTCTCGTTTCGCGAGAAGCGAATGCTCGATCGGGCCAAGTTCCTCGTCGTGTCCGAGGTCTCCGAGGTGACGAGCCAGCCTGCCGAAACCATCGAGGAAAAGGTCAACAAGGCGCTCGAGCGGTGTCTGGCCAATCGTGACCGTCAGCTCGCCAAGTCCAAGACGGCCAAGGCCGGCGTCAAGAAGACCGCGGCCCGGGTCGCCGGGCGTCGTACTGCCCAGGCCTCGTAGCCCCTCCCCTTCGACGACCGCGGCGCGACCGGCCGTTCCTGCCTGCGGTGCTGCAACGGCGCATGGCCGAATTCCCGGGTACGGTGGTCGCGGCCATTCGCTCCGCGGCGGCCTATGTCGGCGTCAGCCTGTGGGTCATCGTCCTGGGTCCGCCCGGGATGCTGCTCGCCCTGTGCTTCGGCTGGCCCGACGTCCTCTACTGGTTGGGGCGGGGCGGCGTGCGGCTCGGCCTCGCGGCCGCCGGCATCCGCTGCCGAGTCGCCGGCGGGGAGCACATCCAGCGCGACCGGGCCGCGGTGTACTGCGTGAACCACTCCAGCAACCTGGAGCCGCCCATCCTGTACATGGCGCTGGCGGCGCTCCACCCGCGACTCCGGATTCTCTACAAGGCCGAGATCCACCGGCTGCCGGTTCTGGGCCGCGCGTTCGACATCGCCGGTTTCGTGCCCATCGATCGGCAGAATCGCGAGCAGAGCATGCAGGCGATCGACAGGGCGGCGGCGGGCCTGCGCGCCGGCGCCTCGTTTCTCATCTTCCCCGAAGGCACCCGCAGCCGGACGGGCCGACTGCAGCGCTTCAAGAAGGGCGGCTTCATCATGGCCATCAAGGGGCGCGCGCCGGTGGTGCCGATGGCGATCACGGGGGCGCGCGCCGCCATGCGCCGGGGCAGCGCGATAATCAGGCCGGTCACCGTCAGCGTTCGGATCGGGCCGCCGGTCGAGGTCGAGACGGAAGATCTGGCCGAGCGGGATCGACTGATCGACCGCACCCGGGCAGCCGTGCAGGCCCTGCTCGCGCCGCAGCCGTCAGCCGCCGACGAAGAACGAGAGCGCCCAGGGCGGTAGGGGTTGGCCGTCGGTTGCGGTGATCCCGTCGAGCAGCCGCACGTCGAGCGTCCGGAACAGCTCGAGCTCCTCGTCGAAGCGGATCTCGAGCACGCGGTTCCGCGCGCGATAGGCGGTCTCGAACGCGACGCTCTCGCCCGGGACCACGCTGCCGTCCGGACGCCGGCCGACATAGGACACGGCGACCCGCGCCTCGAACGAGTCCGGATCCATGTCGCGCGAGAACTGGATGCGGACCGTCGTGTCGCGGGGGACGTCCGTGTCGTCCTGCAGCGGCGCGCTGAAGATGACCTCCGGCGGGGGACCCCGGCGCGCCGCGGCGCGCGGCTGCGGCCGGGGCGTCGCGGGGGGGTCGGCGAGGGCCAGTTCGGCCGCGGCGATGACGACCATGCCGGCCTGCGACTCGACGCGCCCGGTCACCCGCAGCCAGCGTCCGGTGTCGATGCGCGCCTGGACGTCCAGCTCGAACCCGTCACCCTTGGGCTCCTTCCCGACCACCCACACCGCGGCGTCGACCGACGTGAGCACGAAGTCCCAGCGGCTGCGCCCGGCAGGCCGCGGCAGGTCGCCGTACAGGTTCCGGCCCCGGAAGCGGCCGCTCACGGTGACGTCCCGATCGAGGTGCGCGGCCGGGTCGAGCGCCAGCGTCCGCAGCGTGACGGCGGGCGTGACGGTCACGTTGCGCGTGGCCGACGCGGCCAGCACCAGCAGCTCGCCAACGCCCGGCCAGGGCTTGCCGAGGAGCGACTCCGAGAGCCGTGCGAACGGCAGGCCGCTCATGCGCGAGTCGTCGGGCTCGAGCCGGCCCACGTCGTAGAATCGTCCCGACACCTCGAGACGCTCGGCCGTCCCGGCGGGCGGCGGCGGCACGTCGAGGGCCACCAGGCGGTCCTCGCCGTCGACCAGGTACGTCAGCACCCCGTCGCGGACCGCGTCGGCCTGCACGACGACCTGCTGACCGTGGAAGAAGATGGGGGAGCCGGACAGCGACGCGAGGGTCGCGGCGCGGCGGCCCGCGGTCTGGGCCTGGCCCGTCCCGGGGAGAATCCAGGCCGCGACGATGATCCAGAACGCGACCGCGGACCATGGGGATCGGCGCATCGGCAATGCTCCCTGGCTCCAAGCTGCCGCCTGGCCGCATCTTAGCACGCGCCGGCCGGCTGTGCGCCTTGACCGGCGCCGGCGAGAGCCATAGAATCCGTGCCCATTCCTGTGTCCGATGCCCGAGCAGATTTCGGAACCGACTACCAGCCGGTTGTCTCTCTACCTCCGCTTTCTCAACGAGCTCGACGGCAGGGGCGTGAAGACGGTGTCGTCGAAGATGCTGGCGGAGCAGTTCGGGCTGAATGCGGCCCTGATTCGGAAGGACCTGTCGCACTTCGGCGATCTGGGCGTCCGCGGGGTCGGCTACGTCGTGGAGGACCTCCGGCGGGAGCTCCGCTCGATTCTCGGTCTCGACCGCCGTCTGGGCGTCGCCATCGTCGGGGCGGGCAACCTGGGGCTGGCCCTGGCCGACTATCCGGGGTTTCGTCAGGAAGGGTTTCGCATCGTCGCGTTGTTCGACAATCTGCAGGAGAAGGTCGGCCGCATCTCCCGCAGCGGGGTCACCATCTACGACATTCGTGATCTGAAGCCGGTTGCCCGCCGCGAGGGGATCACGATTGCCGTGATCGCCGTGCCGGAGGCCTCCGCGCGCGACGTCTTGCAGACCGTCGTGCAGGCGGGGATCAAGGCGATCCTCAACTTCTCGCCGGGAGCGTTGCGCGTGCCGCCGCACGTCAAGCTGAAGAGCGTCGATCTGACCGTGTCGCTGGAGAGCCTCTCGTTCTACCTGGCCAACGAGGCAGGTCGCGGCCAGCAGCCATGAGCGAGCGCAGCCGGGGAGCGCAGGCGGCGAGCGCCGGGCAGGCGGGCGGCACGCTCTCGCACGTCGACGCCGGCGGCCGCGTCCGCATGGTCGACGTCGGCGGCAAGGCGGCGACGACGCGCGTGGCGGTCGCGCGCGGGCATATCCGCGTGAGCTCCGAGGCGCTGGCCCTGGTCCGCAGCGGCGCCGCGGCGAAGGGTGATCCGCTCCAGGCAGCCCGCATAGCCGGCATCCTGGCCGCCAAGCGCACGGCCGAGCTCATCCCGTTGTGTCATTCCATCCCGCTCGCGCACGTGGAGGTCGACCTGCGCGAGCGGGACGCCGGGTACGACATCGAGGCGCGCGTCGCCACGACCGCGCAGACGGGCGTCGAGATGGAGGCGCTGACGGCCGTGTCGGCCGCCGCACTCACCGTGTACGACATGATCAAGGCTGCCGATCGCACGATGGTGATCGGCGATATCCGCCTCGTCGAGAAGACGGGCGGGCGGTCGGGAACCTATCGGGCCGGGTAATGCCATGGACGAGCCGACGATTTCGACACTGGCCGATCTCCCCTTCCACGTTGCCGGCCGGTATCCGAAGCCCGAGCTGGTGCGGCGCTGCACGGCCGACGGCTACGACCGCTACGCGAGTCGCGAGCTGTTCGAGCAGATCCGGGACCTGAGCCTGGGCCTGACGGGGCTCGGCGTTCGTCCCGGCCGGCGGGTGGCCCTGCTCAGCGACAGCCGTCCGGAGTGGGTGATTGCCGACCTGGCGATTCTCACGTGCGGCGCGGTCACGGTGCCCATCTACCCGACGCTGCCGCCGGCGCAGATCAGGTACATCCTGGCCGACTCCGGGGCGACGGTGGTCGTGGCGGCCGACGAGACGCAGGCCGCGAAGGTGCGTGCCGTGTGGCCGGAGCTGCCGGACCTGCGGGCGCTGGTCGTGATCGACGCGCCGGACGAGGCGCCGACCTCGGGGCGCGAGATGACCTGCGCCGCGGTGCAGGCGCGCGGCCGTCAGCGGCTGCTGCGGGAGGACGGGCTGGCGCGGCGCTACAAGGAGGCGGTGGCGGCAATCGCGCCCGACCAGCTCGCCGCCATCATCTACACCTCCGGCACGACCGGCGACCCCAAGGGCGTGATGCTCACGCACGGCGCCATCGTCGCCAACCTGCTCGACGTGGGCACCATGGTGCGCGTCACCGAGGACGACGAGGCGCTGTCGTTCCTGCCGCTGAGCCACGCGTTCGAGCACATCGTCATCTACCTGTACCTGTTCAGGGGCACCACCGTGACCTTCGCGGAATCGCTGGACACCATCGCGCGCGACATGCTCCGCGTGCGGCCGACCGTGATGACCGGCGTGCCGCGCGTCTACGAGAAGCTGCACGCGCGGGTGCTCGAGGCGGTCGCGCAGGGTTCGGCCGTGCGGCAGGGGCTGTTCCGGTGGGCGATGGGCGTTGGCCGCGCGTGCAACGCCGCGCCGCTCGGCGGCGAGCGGCCCTCGGGATACGCGCGCGCGGCGCTCCCGCTGGCGGACCGGCTGGTGCTTTCCAAGGTGCGCGCGCGCACCGGGGGGCGGCTGCGCTACGTCGTGTCCGGCGGCGCGCCGCTGTCGGTCGCGGTGGGCGAGTTCCTGTTCACCGTGGGGATACCGGTGATCGAGGGCTACGGCCTGACCGAGACGGCGCCCGTGCTGACCGTCAACCCCGAGCACGCACCGCGTCTCGGGACGGTCGGCAAGGCCCTGCCGCGGGTCGAGCTGCGACTGGCCGACGACGGGGAGGTCCTCGCACGAGGTCCGAACCTCATGCAGGGCTACTACGGCAAGCCCGAGGCCACGGCGGAGGCCCTGGCCGGCGGCTGGTTCCACACGGGGGACATCGGCCGGTTCGACGACGACGGCTATCTCGTGATCACCGACAGGAAGAAGGAGCTGCTCGTGACCGCCGGCGGCAAGAACGTCGCGCCGCAGCCGATCGAGCAGAAGCTCAAGCAGCACGCCCTGGTCGCCGAGGCCGTCCTCATCGGCGACCGCCGGCCGTTCGTCTCGGCCCTGATCATGCCGGACTTCGCGGCGCTGGCGGCCGCCGTGGGCGAGCCGGCGGGCGCCGATCGCGCCGCGCTGGTGGCGCGCGAGGACGTCCAGCGCCGGTTCGACGCGGCCGTCGAGGCGGTCAACGCCGATCTGCCCCCGCACGAGCAGGTGCGCAAGCACGTGCTCGTGCGGGCCGAGCTGAGCATAGCGGGCGGCGAGCTGACGCCGACCCTCAAGATCAAGCGCCGCGTCGTCACGGAGAAGTGGCGCGACTACATCGAGGCCCTGTACGCCTGATCAGCCCGGCCCGGCAGACTCGTCAAGCCGCGCACGGCGCGGCTCGGCGGGAGCGG
>CAYGCV010000061.1:0-15961 GCA_964348425.1 uncultured Vicinamibacteraceae bacterium
GCGCCTTGGGGCGGGCGTCAGCGGGTGTGCGGTGATGGGGCGCTGGCGGCGCGCTCCTCGGCGCGGGCGGCGCTGAGGATGTTCGGCATCGCGTAGTTGCCTTCGTGGCAGGCGTACTCGTAGAGCGGGCCCGCGCTGCGCGTCATCGGCACCTCGAACGCCCACGGCCGGGTCCAGGTGGTCGGGTCGTCGACCCGCACCTCGTAGAGCAGCGTGCCGTCGCCGGCGCGCGTGAAGCGTTCCTCGAGGCGCAGCGCCGGGCTGGCCGGGTCGCGCATGAACGTGCGCGCGTGCAGGGTCTCCACGACGAGCGTGCCGCCCTCCCAGCGGCCACGCGCATCGCCTCGCCACTGCCGCAGCCCGCTGTGCGCGCGCCCGTCCGTCGGAATGATGCGGGCGTCGCCCATCTCCGGGAGGAGCGCGACGACGCCCGGGCTCTGGAACACCTGCAGGTGGTTCAGGTACGGTCCGGGCGTCACGGGTGGCCCGGCGTTGAAGCCCACGATGCAGCGGTCGACCGTGCTGCGGTCCTCCGGGCCGTGGGCGCGCAGGCTGGCGGCGCGCGCTGACGCCCGCTGCGCCTGCGCCGCGGGCGTCAGCGCCGGGATGCGTCCGTCCGGCGGGTCCACGACCAGCGACGAGCGCCGCGTGCTCACGACCGTCGTGCCGCGGTCGAGCCAGATGCGGAACTCGTACGCCAGCGGCGCCTGGCTGCAGAACGGAAAGTCTTGGGGACACGCTTCGTCGAACGTGGCCGGATTCGGCCGGCTGCGGATCTCGGCGTCGCGCTGCTCGTAGGCGGCCGCCTCCTCCTCGGTCAGCAGCGCCCGGCCCGCCAGCTCCGCGGGCCGCTGCATCGGCGTCAGGGTGGCGAAGCTCCAGATGCCCTGCAGGTCGGGCGTCCCCCACGGCGTCAGCGGGGTCTGGCCGGCGGCCTGACCTGCGACCGGCGCGGCCGCGAGCAGCAGCCAGGCGGCGGCGATCGAATACGACACGGCACCAGCGGGAAGGCTACGGCTACGCATCGAGTCACCTCCTGAGCGGGGAGTCGAGGCCGCTCAGCGCGCGGGCGCCGTCGCGGCGTTTCGCTCGGCCAGCCGGGCGCCGCCGAGCATGACCGGCAGCGAGTAGTTGCCCTCGTGGCAGCCGTACTCGTAGAGCGGGCCGGCGCTGCGGGTCATCGGCAGCTCGAACGCCCACGGCCGCGTCCAGGTCGTCGGATCCTCGACCTGCACCTCGTAGAGCAGCGTGTCCGCCTCCGTGCGCGTGAAGCGTTCGACGAGGCGCAGCCACGGGGTCGCCTGCGTCGCGTTCATGAACACCCGCGCGTGGCGGGTTTCCACGACCAGCGTGTCGCCGTCCCAGCGGCCGCGCGGCTGGCCCTGCCACTGCCGGAACGTGCCCCGCGGGCGTCCGTCCGTCGGGATCACCCGGGCATCGCCGATCTCCGGCCGGATCGCGACGAATCCCGGGCTCTGGAACACCTGCACGAGATTCAGGGACGGCCCCGGCGTCAGGGGCGGTCCGGAGTTGTAGCCCACGACGCAGCGGTCGTGCAGGAAGAAATCCTCGGGACCGGCGGCGCGCGCGTACGCGGCCAGCGCCGCCTGCCGCCGCGCCTCGCCCGCGGGCGTCAGCGCGGGGATGCGCCCGTCCGGCGGGTCCACCACCAGCGACGTGCGCCGCGTGCTGACGACCGTGGTGCCGAGGTCCAGCCAGATGCGCCACTCGTACGCGAGCCCCGATCCCTCGCAGGCGAAGAACTCCTCGGGACACTCTTCCCCGACGCGCGGATTCGGCCGGTCCCGGGCCGTTGCATAACGCTGCTCGAAGGCGGCCGCCTCTTCCTCGGTCAGCAGCGCCTGGCCGGCCAGCTCTTCGGGGCGCTCCATGGGCGTGACGGTGGCGAAGTACCAGATTCCCTGCAGATCGGGGTCGCCCCACGGCGTGCGAGCCGCCGTCGACGGACTGTCGGCCTGACCGGCGGCCGGCGCGGCCGCGAGCAGGAAGGCCGCGGCGATCGAGCACGACGCTGCCGCAAGGCGTTGGCGACGGTTGGCGCGGTTTCCCATGCAAGACCTCCCGATGGAATCCAACACGATCATCCCTGGACCTCCCAGTCGCGCACCGCGACGGAATCGTAGGGACGATCGTACCGATAAGGCTTTCCTCTCAGGGGGTAGCGCCCATCCTTGCGAGGCAGCCGCCCCTCGATTCTCTCGCCGTTTCCATTCGCGGCGTGCCCGACATCCGCGCCGTCCTCGTTTCGTTCGATCGTCATTCGGCTTCCGTGCCTCTTGATCAGGTGCTTGTTCACGATACGCACAGGCCCGAGGCCCGCACTCGCCGGCCGCCCGCTCAGAACCGGAACAGCCGATTGAACTTGACGATCAGGGCCCGGTTCTGGAGCACGGGCATGCGCGGCGTCAACGTGTCGCGCTGCTCGTTGTATACCACGAACAGCTCGCTGCCCGGCTGGTACTCCCAGCGCAGCCGGACGTTGGCGCCCAGCGAGTTGTTCGTGGAGTTGTACTGCAGCAGCGCGCTGACGAACATGAGCGGCGTGACGGTATAGGTGGTCCGCGTGGTCACGAGCCGCGTGGTGAACTGCCCCTGGGGCAGCGTGATGCGGTTGTACTCGAAGCCCGGCTCCACGGAGACCTGCGGCGACACCTCCAGCCGGCCGCTGCGGCGGAATCCGCCCAGTCCGAGCCGCGCGGTCGTCTTCTCCCCGCCGAAGAAGCTGCCGTGCTGGATGCCCAGCCCGCCGCTCAGCCTCCGCTGCAGGCCGAAGCTGTAGAGCAGCTCCACGTCCTGGAAGCGGTAGCCGCCGACCGGGATCGTCACGTCGGACGCGATCCGGAACGGCTGGTCGAGAAACTCGTAGCTGCGCGTGTAGGTGGCGTCGAACCGATCGCTGCTCTCGAACTCGATGGAGAAGAGCCCCTGGCCGATCCGCGTCTCGACGACGCCCGCCCGGTCGGTGAAGTAGTCGAGCCGCCCCTCGAAGTACAGCTTGCGGATGGCGGCGATGGCGTGCGGGCGCGGACTGAAGCGAAACGCGCCGTAGCTCCGCTCGAAGTCGTCGCGCTGCAGGAATCCCACCTCCGGATTGAAGTGGTCGCCGACCACGAGGTGCTCGAGCTGCACGCCGTAGCGGTCGCCGGCGTAGTCGAGCTGCCCGCGGTAGCTGACGTCGTCCTCCAGGCGCTCGGCGGCGCGGGTCTGGGCCCAGTACGTGTTGATGGTGAGGTCGTCGAAGAAGGAGAACGTGCCGTCGAGGCCGTAGGCCTCGTTCCACGCGGGTCCGCCGTTCGATCCGGCGCGCCGCGTGAAGATGCCGCCGACGCTGCTGCGCCGCAGCACGTCGCGCTTGACCCGCACCACGGTGAAGTTGGCGGCCTGCACCCGGTCCGCCGGCGCGCCGCCGAGCTGGGTGTCGCCCGTCTGGATGTTCAGCGCCCCGACGCTGAACCGGCCCATCCGGCCGCTCAGCCGGCCGCCTCCCCGGATCGGGACCTCGCGCCCCTCGTGCAGGCCGATGCGGCGGCTGTAGAAGAGTATCGGCGTGCTGCCGCTCCCCCCGAACGCGCCGGAGCCGGCGCCGCCGAACGCGAACAGGCCCTGGTTCTCGAGGAAGAACTCGCGCTTCTCGGGAAAGAACAGGCTGAACCGCGTGAGGTTCACCTGCTGCTCGTCCGCCTCGACCTGGGCGAAATCCGTGTTGACCGTCAGGTCGGCCACCAGGTTCTGCGTGACGCCGTACTTCACGTCGAGGCCCGCGTCGCCGCCGAACGCGTTGGAGATGGCTGGACGCACGAGGTGGTCGCTGGTCAGGTCCATGATGGCGAACGGCTTGATGTCGAGGTTCGTCGACTGCACCGGCGCCTCGAGCCCGACCAGGGTCGCCGCCCGCGACATCAGGAAGATCCCCGAGCCGCCCATGGAGCTGGGCACGCGGGTGAGGAACGAGTGCTCGTTCTTCCAGATGCTCACCCGGCGCACGTTGAAGCCCCAGATCTGGGCCGCCCCGCGCCGATAGCGGATCGACTTGAACGGGATGGCGGTCTCGATCGTCCACCCGCCGTCGAACTCGCCGACCTCGACGTCCCAGATGGGGTTCCAGTCGCCGTTGTAGAAGCGCTCGTTGGTGATCTGGCCGTCCATGCGGCCGCCCATCGGGTTGACGAGGAACTCCAGCGCGTTGCGGCGGTCGTAGAACGTGTCGATGACGAAGGCGATGTGGTCGTTCTGGTACACGTTGGAGTTGTCGCGCCGCATCTCGTTGGCGATGACGCGCTCCGGCGCGGTCTCCCAGACGCGGAACGAGAAGTAGACGCGTTCGTCGTCGAAGAACACCCACGCGTCGGTCCGCTCGGTGGCCGGCGCGCCCTCCTGCGGCTCCTGCTGGATGAAGTCGGACAGCGGCGGAACGGTGGCGTAGATCTCGTCGTCGAGCCGCCCGTCGAACGCGATGGGTGCGGCGAGCCGGACGGCGCGAATGGTGAGGCGGCCGGCGGCGTCCCGGGCGACGACGTCGGGCGCCACCGGCGGCGGCGGGCCGTAGATGGCCAGGGTCGGCGCGGCCAGGCCGCTGGCGGGCGCGCGGACCGGGCCCGCCGGGCCCGGCGGGTCGGCCGCCGGCAGGGCTGTGGCGGGCGGTCCGGCGGCGGTCCGGGTCGCTGCCGGCCGGGCCGGCGCGCCCCCGCTCCGCATGCGGGGGCCGAGCGCCGCCGCGAGACGATCCTGCAGGGCGAACAGCTCGCCGAGGGCACCGTCAACCCGTTCTGCGTGCGCCGCGACGCCGGTCGCCGCGTCGATCAGGCGTGCGGTGATGCGCAGGCGGTCGCCGACGCGCTGGTAGTCTCCGGCCACGAGCCACCGCGCCCCCAGCTCGCGGGCGAGCCGCAGGGCGGCATCCTCGTCGCCGGAGCCGCTGCCGAACGCCGTCGCGGGCGCGCGCTCGGGGCCGTAGACCGCGCGATCGAGGACCACGAGCCCGTGCTCGCGCCGCAGGTCGGCGGCGAGCGTTTCCGCGATGCCCCGGCCGATCCAGCGGTCCGCCTCGGCACGGCTCAGGTTCGTGAACGGCACGATGCCGACCACGACCGGCCGAGCGGGGGAGGCTGAGGCGGGGGGCTGGCCGGCGCGGGCTCCGCTCGCCGCCAGCACCATGGTCAGGACACAGCAGCAGGCCGCCCGCCCGGCGGCGTTGGCGATCGGATTGATCATTGCGGCGGGCGGGCCTGACCGTCGACGTTCATCGCAGCTACTCTACCACTCATTTCACTGGCTACAATTGCCGTCGTGCTGCGCATGCGAGCCGTCCAGGTGACGTTGGACCGGAAGCTCGTCGAAGCCGTGGACGCGGCAGTGAAGCGCCTCGGGACAACCAGGTCGGCCTTCACGCGCGAGGCATTGACCGCGGCGCTGGACAAACTGGAGGCAGACGCCTGCGAACGGCAGCACCGCCGCGGCTACGAACGTCATCCCGTCCGCCGCGGCGAGTTCGACGCATGGGAGCGGGAGCAGGCGTGGCCAGACTGAATCCAGCGGGGCGATGTGCGCTGCTATCGGTTCGAGCGGCCGGACAGTCAACTGTCGAGGGTCCCGGTTCTCGCGAGCGCATTCTGCACGAGGACCCCGGGATCAGTCGCGGGAGCTGTCCAATCCGCTATGCTCGGATGTGTCTCCGTTACGACAACGCCTCCGGATACCCATTCGTGGGTGCAGGTTCGCCAGCGGCGACGGTTCGCTTCGATGAACTGATCGATGAGCGTGTGGGCGCCCAACCGCTCGCGTACAAAATCGCCGGCGCGTCGACCCGGACAAACGATTACCCGTACTCCGAGTTTATCGACGACAGCCTGGTGCAACGGCCAGCATTCCTGTGCCAGCCGTTCGAACTCGTCCTCTGCAATATGATCCTCGCGCCTGGAGCGTGCGAAGACGACGTTGCTCGCGGGTGCCTCTCCGGGATCGCGCCCGCGCCTCTGGAAGAGGTGCAGCACTCTGGCGGCCATGGGGCAGGTTGCCCCTCGACGGCGATCCGAATGCAAGTCGGCCCGAATAGAACACCTTCCCCGACCGATCCGCGAGGCACGTCGGCACCAGGTCGGCGAAGTCATGAATCGATAACGGCGTTCCCGGCGTGCCTGACGCCGTGTCAGTCACGGAGCGCAAAGGTCGTCAGGGCGTGCCCCGAGATGATGGCCACGTACTGCCGGCCGTCCACCTCGTAGGTCATCGGGCCGTTGAGGATCTGCGCGCCGAGGTTCACCTTCCACAGCAGCTCGCCGGTCGCCGCGTGCAGCGCCTGGAAGTAGCCCGACCGCGCGCCGCTGAACAGCACGTCGCCGGCCGTCGTCAGGATGCCGCTGCGAATGACGTCGGTCATCTCGAACTTCCAGCGCGGCTCGCCGGTCAGCCCGTCGAGCGCGATGACCGCCCCGCGCCCCACCACGCTCGTCCAGTCGTTGATCGGCCCGCGCGTCATGCCCGGTCCCTGCCGGCCCTCCGGCGAATCCTCGAACTCCGTCAGGCGGCCCCCCAGGAACGACTCGCCCGCCACGTACTCCTGCGGCTCGCCCAGGAAGACGGTGGCGTAGTCCTCCCAGGCCGGGATGTAGAACAGGCCCGTCCGCGGGCTGAAGGAGGGCGAGAACCAGTTGGTGCCGCCCTGCACGCCGGGATAGGTCGGCGAGCCGGGCGGCTGCGGCGTCTCCACCGGCCGGCCGCTGTCGTCGAGTCCCTCCGCCCAGTTCACCCGCACGAACGGCAGGCCCCTCAGAAAGCGCCCGGTGGCCCGGTCCAGCACGTAGTAGAAGCCGTTGCGGTTGGCGAACAGCATCACCTTGAACTCGGTGTCGTTGCGCACGACGTTCGCCAGCACCGGGATCTGCACCGAGTCGTAGTCGTAGGGGTCGGCCGGCGTGAACTGGAAGTGCCAGCGGATCTCGCCCGTGTCGGCGTCGAGCGCCACCACCGAGTCCGAGTACAGGTTGTCGCCCGGCCGCTGCTCGCGGTTGAAGTCCGGGCCCGGATTGCCGATGCCCCAGTACACCAGGTTCAGCTCCGGGTCGTACGACCCGGTCAGCCAGGCGGACGCGCCGCCGTGCTTCCAGGCTTCAGGGTCGCAGTAGGTCTCCGGGTCCGGCGGGCACGGCTCCCACGTCTCGTGTCCCGGCTCGCCCGGTCCCGGGATGGTGTAGAAGCGCCACACCTCCTCGCCGGTCGCCGCGTCGAGCGCGGAGATGAAGCCGCGGATACCGGAGTCCGCACCCGTCGTCCCGACGATCACCTTGCCGTCGACGGCCAGCGGCGCCAGCGTGAAGGCGTACGCCAGGTCCATGTCCGCCAGCACGACGTCCCAGAGCTCGGTGCCGGTGGTGGCGTCGATGGCCACGACGTGCGCGTCGAGCGTCGCCATGAAGAGCCGGTCGCCCAGCACGGCCACGCCGCGGTTGTTCGCCCCGCAGCAGGCCCGGTGGTTGGGCGAGGGGTTGTAGCGGTAGATCCAGAAGACGCGGCCCGTCCGCGCGTCGAGCGCGACGATGTCGTTGGGCCGCTGCGTCACGTACATGACGCCGTCGACCACCAGCGGTGTCGACTGCCACGGGCCGAAGACGTTGCTCTGGTAGACCCACTGCAGCTCCAGGTCGCCGACGTTGTCCGCCGTCACCTGGTCGAGCTCGCTGTAGCGCTGGCTGAAATAGGTGCCCGAGTAGGTGAGCCAGTTGTGCGGCTCGGCCTCTGCCTCCAGCAGGCGGTCGAAGGGCACCTGGGCCGACAGGCCGCCGGCGGCGGCCCCGGCCAGGACCACGGCCAGGAAGGTGCGTGCCAGCAGTGCTCGTGCTCGTGTCATGACAGGCTCCGATCGTCTCTAGCGCCCCGCGCGCTCTCTGGCGCGGGCCCCGGTCAGGATGTTGAACAGCCCGTAGTTCCCCTCGTGACAGGCGTACTCGAAGATGGGTCCCGCTGTCCGCTGCATGGGCATCCGCGCCGTCCAGGGCTGCGTCCACGTGCGCGGATCCTCGACCGTGAACTCGTAGACGAGCGCCTCGGGACCCGTGCGCGTGAACCGCTCGACGACGTACAGGCGCGCGCTCGAGCCTTCGAAGTTCGTCTCGCGGAGAAAGTTGGTGGTCTCGACCACCAGGGTGTCGCCGTCCCAGCGCCCGCGCGAGTCGCCCATCCACTGGCGCAGTCCGGCGGGCAGGTGCGGGCGCCCGTCCAGGGGCACGATGCGCGCGTCGTGGACCATCTCGTTGAAGATGACCACCGTGTCGGGGGTCTGCAGCAACTGGACGTTGTTGTTGTACGCGCCCGGGTTCATCGGCGGTCCGGAGTTCATGCCCAGGATGCAGCGCTCGCCCAGGGGTCGGTCCTCGGGGCCGGCGGCGTTCAGTCCGAGGAAGGCGTCGCCGTAGCCGCCCGGGCGCTCCTCGCCCTCCACCCAGGCGAGCCGTCCGTCGGGCAGGAACGCCGTGCCGGGCACCCAGGGGATGCGTCCGTCGGGCGGATCGACGATGAGCGACGTGCGCCGGTCGGCGTTGACGCCCGTGCCGAAGTCCAGCCAGAACCGGTTGTAGCCGTGCTCGATGTCGCTGTCGAAGCTGAACCCCTGCGTGCGGTCCCAGCGGTCCCGGTCGTCCCAGTTGGTGAACGGCAGCTCCTGCACGTAGAGCGCTGCCTCCTCGGCGGTGAGCACGGCCTTGTCGGCGTGCTCGGCGGGACGCTCCATCGGCGTCAGCGTGCGAAAGTCCCAGATGCCCTGCAGGTCCGGATCACCCCAGGCCGTGCGGGTCGCGGTCCACGCGGCGTCCGACTGGGCGGCCGCCGGTCCGCCCCCCGGCCAGACGCCGAGGGCGACCGTCAACGCTACCGGCACAAGCCAGATTCTCATCGTGCCCCCGCGCAATCTCTGTAAGATGTACCGGCCTCGACAACCCCGGAGGAGATACGCCATGCATCGCCACTTGCTGCTACGAACGGCTGCCGCGTGTGCGCTCGTCGTTTCCGCCTGGGCCGTGACGCTGGGCGGCCAGTACACGATCACCGTCAACCGGGACCGCTTGATCAACGCCCAGAACGAGCCGCAGAACTGGCTCCTGATGAACGGGGACTACGGCTCCCAGCGCTATTCTAAGCTCACGCAGATCAATCGCGACAATGTAAAAGATCTGCGGATGGTGTGGGCGCTGGCGCTCGGCGGCATGCAGGACACCGGCCAGAACGGTCCCGAGAACGAGCTCAACCCGCTCATCGACAACGGCTTCATGTACACCAGCGACGGCTGGGGCACCATCTACAAGATCGACGCACGGCAAGCCGACTACGGCCAGTTCGTGTGGATCACCGATCCGGGCGTGGAGCACGAGGGCAACCGCTCGCGCACGCGCGGCATCGCGTTGTGGGAGGAGCGCGTCCTGGCGAACCTGCCGGACGGCCGGGTCATCGCGCTCGACCGCGATACCGGGGAGATCATCTGGGATCACGAGATAGCCGCCACCAACGAGTTCGGCGGCCGCGAGGCGTTCCGCGCGGCGCCGCTCGTGGCCGACGGCACGGTCATCATCCAGAACGGCACCGGCGACGCCGGGACGCGCGGCTGGGTGGCCGGGCTCGACGTCGAGACCGGCGAGGAGAAGTGGCGCTGGTACGTGGTGCCCGAGCCCGGCGAGCCGGGCAGCGAGACCTGGAAGGACGACCACAACGCCTGGAAGACGGGCGGCGGCGGGGTCTGGCAGACCGGCTCCTACGATCCCGAGAGCAACCTGTACATCTTCGGCACCGGCAACCCGTATCCCATCTACGACCCGGAGTATCGCCCGGGCGACAACCTCTACACCAACTCGGTCGTCGCCGTCGACGTCGCCACCGGTGAGCGCGCCTGGCACTTCCAGTACACGCCCAACGATTCGTGGGACTACGACGAAGTCGGCATCCACATGCTCTACGACACCATGATCGACGGCCGGCTGCGCAAGGTCGTCTCCCACTACGCGCGCAACGGATTCTTCTATTCGCTCGACCGCACCGATGGCGCCTTCATCAAGGGCGAGCAGTACGTGAACGACCTCAACTGGACCGCCGGCCTCGATCCGGTCACCGGCCGGCCGCTGGACTACGACCCGAATCTCGACGTCCAGATCTACAACCCCGAGGCGCGCGCGTTGCGCGCCGATCGCGACACGATGAAGCGCGCCTGCCCGACGTGGCACGGCGGCATCGCGCACCAGCCGACGGCGTTCAACCCGGAGAAGGGAATTGCCTACGGCGCGGGCACCGAGGGCTGCTTCTCGCAGAGCGGCGCCGCCGTGGTGCCGCTGTCTCCGGAGGGCGGGGTGGACCGCGCGGCGAGCGAGCGCCGCGAGTACACGAGCGACCTGTACTACGGCTCGGTCACCGCGGTGGACGCCGACACGCACCAGATCATCGCCAAGGCGATAACGGAGATCGAGGTCCGCTCGGGCATGCTCGCCACGGCGGGCGGGCTGGTGTTCACGGCGCTGCAGGACGGCTGGATCGTGGGCTACCACGACGAGACGCTGCAGGAGCTGTGGCGCTTCAACGTCGGCACGCCGCTCAAGGGGGCGCCCGTCACCTATGCCGTCGGCCCGCGTCAGTACCTCGCGGTGCAGGCGAGCGGGCGGCACCTGCATCCGGTGCGGTACGACAACCTGGAGAACTCGAGCTACCTGTTCGTGTTTGCGCTGGGGCAGTAAGAAGCGGACGAGCGGGCCAGGAGTCTGCGCCGCAGCACGGCGCGGACTCCCTACTCGGGAAACTCCGTGCGGCAGATCTCGACGTCCTCGCCCCAGTAGTCGACGCAGGCGGCGCGGTCCATCGGGCCTCGCCCCATGACCTTGGCGAACAGGAAGTCGGCGAGCCGCTCGATCTCGCGCGGTTGCAGCGTGGCGGCCGGGTCGGGCAGCTCGAGGCCCTGCCGCCGCAGGTCGGCCTGCGTGCGCCCCAGGCAGCGGTCGTCGCGGTAGGCGAAGCGGTCGAAGGCGGGCATGCTGCGGCCCGGCAGGCCGCACCTGATCACGAAGACCAGTTGCTCGCGGTTGAGCCGGCTCTCCCGCAGATTGGCCCCGTCCGGCATCTGGTAGTCCATCTTGCGGCCGTCGCCCGCCCAGCCGTGGCACGCCTGGCAGTCTGCCTTCTGGCGGTAGATCCGCATGCCCGAGCGGATGCTGGCCTCGGCCGGCTGCGCCTGCGCCAGCGCCGGGGAGCCCGGCAGACCCGGCACGCCACTGCCGAGCGTCATGATGAACACGAACCCGGCCGCCAGACAGGCGACAGACACTCGCGATCCATGGACGGTCTGCAGCATGGCAATCGGTCTCCCGGCGGGCACGCCCGGCGGTGGGCGGGCCGCATGCAAGTGCTGTCGAGCCTACCAGCCGCGCCCGGTCGGCGCAAGGCGCGCCGCCAGGGCCGTCGGAGGCTCTGCGCACAATCGGGCGGCAAGTTGGCGGCGCTTCCTAATGGTTGGGGATTCGCACAGTTCGCGGGTAACGCGGCCTCCCGTTTTGGATAACGATCGACTCGCGGTATACTTTCCACTCTGTCGCCACCCGTGACATAGAGGAGAAAAGGAAGACGATGAAAGACGTCATAGCCGTCTTGAAGGAACAGCGGGCCGATCTGCTGAACAACGTGGCGCGGATCGATGCGGCAATCGCCGCGCTGGGCGGCGTCAAGCCGGGCCGTGCCGCCGCCTCCGGAACTGCCGAGCGGGCTCCGCGCAAGCGGCGCAAGATGTCCGCGGACGCCAAGAAGGCCGTGTCGGAACGGATGAAGAACTACTGGGCGGAGCGCAGGAGGCAGGCTGCCGAGACCCCGGAAGCCGAAGGCAAGGAGTAGGCGCACCGGCGCCGGTCAGCGGTCGTCTCCGTCGGTCTCGCCGCGCCAGTAGCGCGACTCGATCTCCTCGATTTCCGCCTCGCTGAGACCGAAGTAGTGACCGAACTCGTGAATCACGGTTTCGTGGATGGCGCGGACAATCTCGTCGTCGTCGCCGCAGTCCTCGACGATCGGCTGTTGGTAGATCGTCACCGTGTCGGGCAGTACGTTGCCGTGGGACCAATCCCGCTCCGGTAGCGGGGTGCCCTGGTAGAGACCGTACAACGTGTCGGGGGGCTCTATTCCCATCTCTTCGAGCAGCTCGGGCTGCGGGTAGTCCTCGACCACGAGCGCGACGTTCTCCATCGCTTCGCGAAAACTCTTCGGAATGTCGCGGAGCGCCTGGGCGACGAGCCTCTCGAAATACTTTCGCGTCACAGGGGGGCAACTCCCGGCGAGCTTCTTCCGACCGCGATCGGTGACACGCTGGCAGCTACTTCCATGTAATTCCCCGCTGCACGTCGTAATTCCTGCAACCCTACCCCTTGACGCAGACGACCTGCTTCAGCGTGTGGACGACGTCCACCAGGTCGCAGGAATGGGCCATGACCGTATCGATGTCCTTGTAGGCGTCGGGAATCTCGTCGATGACGCTGGCGTCCTTGCGGCATTCGACGCCGGCCGTCTGCCGCGCCAGGTCCGCGGCCGTGTAGGCGGCCTTCGCCTGCGACCGGCTCATCCGCCGCCCGGCCCCGTGGGCGCACGACTCCAGCGCTTCCCGCGACCCGCGTCCGCGCACGATGTAAGACCGCGAGCCCATGCTGCCGGGAATGATGCCCAGCTCGCCGCGCCCGGCGCGAATCGCCCCCTTGCGGGTCACGTAGACCGGCTCGCCGAAGTGCTCCTCCTCCGCCACGTAGTTGTGGTGGCATTCGACCGCAGCGGCCGTCACCCGGAACGGCGGCAGCAGCCCGCGCAGCGCCGCAAGGATGCGCGTCATCATGAGCCGGCGGTTCTCCAGCGCGTAGCGCTGCGCCCAGGTCAGGGCGTCGACGTAGTCGGCAAAGTGCGCCGACCCGTCGTCCAGCCAGGCGAGATCCTTCGCCGGCAGTCGGACGCCCCGGCGTTCCATGTCCCGTTTGGCGAGCTGCGTGAAGTAGCGGCCCAGCACGTTGCCCACGCCGCGGCTCCCGGAGTGCAGCATCACCCAGACCCGCTCCGCTTCGTCGAGGCACACCTCGATGAAGTGGTTGCCGCCGCCGAGCGTGCCGAGCTGGCGCGGCCACTTCGCGTGCACGTCGCGGACCATCGTCGCGATCCGCTCGTGGCGGGCCAGGATGCGGGCGAGCCCGGGCCGCAGGGCGGCCAGCACGCCGCGCTCGGCGACGGGTTCCTCGTGGGCGGCGAAGCCGACGGGGACGGCCGCCTCGATCGCCTCGCGCAGCGGGCGCAGCGAGTCGGGCAGCCGCGCGGCGTCGAGCGTGAGCCGCGCGGCGCTCATGCCGCACCCGATGTCGACGCCGACCGCGGCCGGGATCAGGGCGCGCCGCGTGGCGATCACCGATCCGACCGTCGCGCCGATGCCGAGGTGGACGTCCGGCATCGCCGCCACGTGGCCGACCACGATCGGCAGCCGCGAGACGGCGGCAAGCTGCCGGATCGACGCCTCGTCGACGTCGTCGGTGAAGATCTTGACGGGGACGCCGCCCCGATCCAGCACTTGGCGCACGGGCATGGTCGGTCGACTCCGGAGACGGAGCAACCCCTAAGCATAGCCGATCCGGCGCCGGGCCGCGCGCTTGAACCGCCGCGCGCGCTCACGTCGGCGACACGCCGTAGCCCAACGCGCGCGCGGCCTTGCGAAACGCCTTCTCCGACGTCGTATGCACGACGAGGAGCCGCTCGCCGGCGCGCAGGCACACCCCGGCCGTGCTCGCGTCCGTGGCGAGCCGGGCGGCGATCTCCGCGTCCGCGCACTCGATCAGCAGCGCTGCGCCCCGCAGCGTGAGGGCGCGCGCACCGCGTTCGGCAGCGCGCAGGAAGCCCTCGACCGTTTCGGGCAACGGCTGATCGTCGCGGGCGGCGAGAAACCTGCGGAGCTCGTCCGCGTCGTGGCCGCTCTCGAGGGCGGACAGCGTCTTGTCCCGGCTGAGGCGCCAGACGCCGTCCGCCTCGGCGTCGGCGTAGGTGTCGAGGAGCAGGCGCTCCTCCGGCGACAGCGGCGCGCCGGCCTGCAGCCAGAGGCCGGGAAAGACGGTCAGCGCGGCCCGCGCCGGAGGCGCGCTCGACTCGTAGGCGTCGGCGAGGCCCAGGCAGTAGGCGCCCAGCGGATTCAGGCGGAAGTACTGCAGGCCGTCGTAGCGGCTCAGGAACTCCAGGTCATCCGCGCCCCACATGTGCGTGTAGTCTTCCCGCGCGCCGCGCGGGTCGATGTACGCCACGTCGATCAGGCCCAGGGTGGCCGCGTACTCGAACAGCAGGCAAAGCAGGTACCGGCCCTGGAGGATGTGCCAATCGTGCGAGCCGTCGTATCCCAGGTCGCCGTAGCCCGGCTCCAGGAGGTACAGGTTCCAGGGATTCCGGGTCACGTCGAAATCGAACGACGCCGCCTGCATGAACCGCGAGAAGTCGTCGAAGCGCACCCAGCGGCCGACCGGGCATTGCGCCAGCGCGTCCGCGATCGCGACCCGGCGGCCGGCCGGGGCGGTCATCGTCCGCTTACCCTTGCCGCGGGACTGGCCCTTGATGTTCTCGACGCGGCTGAACTCGTCGAGCAGCGTGCTCTTGAGCCAGCGCTCCCAGAGGCGCCGTAGCGCCTGCGGGGGCGGCGCGGCCAGGGCGGCGCGGCCGGCCTTCGTCAGCGCGAGCCTCGATCCGCGCAGCTCGGCCAGCCTCGCTGCCTGCACCAGGCACGGCCAGGCGAACGCCCGGATCGGACCGATTGCCTGGACCCGCTTGGGCTTGTTGCCTGTCGTCGGCTCGAAGAAGTCGCCGCCCGAGAGCACCTCCGCGACGCGCTGACTGGCCGCCGCCGCCGGCCGCCGCGTCGTGGCGCTCACGGCGACGCGACCGCCGTCGATCAGGCGCAGCACGGCAAGCAGATCGTGCGGCGCGGTCCGCTCCATGTCGCGCCGCGTCAGGGACACCCGAGCGAGGCTCGGCTTCTCGCCGCGGCGGACAGGCCCGGACTGCGGCAGCTCGACTGCCTCGGGCAACTCGTCCGCGGCGGCGACCGTCGCCTCCGGCGGCGGCGTCACGAACGCGGCCAGGCGGCGGGCCAGCTCCGGCGGAACGAGGGAGACCTCCATCGCCTGACGGAACCGCGGGTACAGAAAGAGGTGCAGCGGCCGCGCCCGCCGGCGCGTGTGCGTCGTGCCCAGGCCGGCGGGCAGGCTGCCGTACTTGGCCTCGAACTGCTGTCGATCGAAGACGCCGAACGGGGCGTGCAGCGCTTCGCGCACCGCGAGCTGCTGCTTCTCGTCGAGCCTGTCCCAGAGCTTCCGCAACCGGTCGCCGGCGAGGTGGCTCTCGATTGCCTTGACCATGTCCGCCTTGCGCGTGGGGCGGGGCCTGGCTATCGCCAGCAGCTCCATCAGCGGCAGCAGGAACTCCGTGTTCAGCAGCGCGAGCGCCTCGGATACCGTGGCCGGTGGCGGATCGGCCGCGCGAGCCATGAGCGTGTCCCGTCAGCAGCCGGAGGCCGCCCTCACCAGTCGATTCTGGCGGGGTCGCCGGCGTAGACCGAGCGGATGAACGCCAGGATCTTCCAGACCTCGTCGTCCTCGAGCACGCTGTAGACGGTCGGCATCGTCTGCTCGGGGATCTCGCCCTTGATGAGACGGAACAGCACCTCGTCGTCGCTGCCGAACGTCCAGGCGTCGTCGATCACCGAGGTGGCCATCCCGCCGCCCCCGCCGCCGCCGTGACAGCCCTGACAGCCGACCTCGAAGTACAGGGTCCGGCCCTCCGCGGCCCGGTCGGCGTCCCCCGTGAACGGGTTCAGCTTCGGCGGCGCCGGGGGCGACGCCGCGGGCGTTGCGGCCGCGGCGGTCCGTGCGGCCGGGCCCCGGCCGCCCGCGGCGGGGCCGCGCGGCCCGCCGGACTCCTCCAC
>CAYGCV010000062.1:0-15897 GCA_964348425.1 uncultured Vicinamibacteraceae bacterium
CAGATCGCCGACAACTACCCCGGCCTGCTCGACGGCATCATTCCCGGGTGCAGCTTCCCGGACGTCGGCTTCGGCACGATCCCGATGATCACGGACGCCCGGCTGCTGGACAACTACTTCGCGCACGCCGGGCACGGCCGGTTCACCGCGGAGGAGCAGCGGGCCGTCGCCGGCTTCCTCGTCCTGGCCACGATGCCCAACGTGTCGATCAACGCCGGCCGCATCACGGTGGGCGAATTCTGCCCGGACGTGCTGCCCGAGGCGCTCGAGTACCACCCGACGGACAACCCGAGCGGCGCGCGCTGCGACGTGTACGAGCACTACGTCAACATCTACGGGCGCGACGCCGCCAGCGGCTTCGCGCGGCGTACGCTCGACAACGCCGGCGTGCAGTACGGCCTGCAGGCGCTCAACGACGGCGCGATCACCGTGGCCCAGTTCCTCGATCTGAACGAGGGCATCGGCGGCTACGACGGCGACGGCCGGTTCCATCCGGCCCGCACCGAGGCGGACCCGGAGGCGCTCCGCATCGCGTACGAGACCGGGCGCCTGACGAGCGGCGGCGGCGGGCTCGCGACGACGCCGATCATCGACTACCGCGCCTACAGCGACGACCGCGAGAACGGCGACGTGCACACGCGCTACCACTCGTTCTCCATGCGCGAGCGGCTGCGCAAGGCCAACGCGCGGGTCGACAACCACGTGATGCTGGTCGAGGACTCCCGCTACGGGCTCTACAGCAGCGCGAGCCCGGTGCTGCGCGGCGCACTGCGGCAGATGGATCAGTGGCTCGAGAACCTGGCCGCGGACACGTCGTCGGACCCGCTGGCGGAGAAGGTCGCGCGGGCGAAGCCGGCCGAGCTGACCGATGCATGCTGGACGCGCGACGAGGAGCCGCGGAAGATCACGGAGCCGCAGCGCTGGGGCCGCGGTCGGTGCGAGGAGCTGTATCCGTCGTCGCCGTCGCCGCGCGAGGTGGCTGGCGCGCCGCTCGCGAGCGACATCGCGAAGTGCCAGCTCAAGCCGGTCGATGCGGCGGACTACGCCGTGAGCTTCAACGCGGACGACATGAACCGGCTGCACGGCATCTTTCCCGACGGAGTCTGCGACTGGACCCGGCCGGGAGTCGGCCAGACCGGCCTGAAGGGGACCTGGCTGACGTTCGGCACCACGTAGGAATCCGCGCCGCCGAACGGCGCGGATGCCTGCCGGCGCGGTTGGGCGCCAAGCGGAGCCGTCAGGCGAGGATTGGCGGGCGAGGCCTCCGCGCCGCCGAACGGCGCGGAGGCCTGGCGGCGTGGCTGGGCGCCCGCGATCCGTCATGAATATCGGGATCGTGTGCTATGCGTCGGTTGGCGGCAGCGGCATCGTGGCGACGGAGCTCGCCAAGGTGCTCGCCCGCCGCGGCCACGAGGTCCGTCTCCTCAGCAGCGATCCGCCCGTCCGGCTGGGCGATTTCCAGGCCGGGCTCGCGTTCCACGCCGTCCGGACGCCGGGCTACCCGCTCTTTCGCGAGCCCCAGTATCTCCTGGCGCTGACCAGCAAGATCGTCGAGGTGGCGCGCCAGAGCCGTCTCGACATCGTGCATGCGCACTACGCGATTCCCCACGCGACGGCGGCGTACCTCGCCGGGCGGATTCTGGCCGCGGCGGGCGGCGGCCGCGTCCCGCGCGTCATCACTACGCTGCACGGCACGGACGTCACGCTGATCGGGAGCGACGCCTCGTACGTCGAGGCGGCCGCGTTCTCCATCGATCAGTCGGACGGCGTCACCGCGGTTTCCGAGAGCCTGCGCGACGACACCTACCGGCACCTGCCGGTGCGCGCCGACATTCGCGTCATCCCGAACTTCCTGGACTGCCAGAAGCATCGGCGGACGCTCGACGAGCGCCTGCTGGCGCGCTACCGCGGCGCCGACCCCGCGACGAAGCTGGTCATTCACGTCTCGAACTTCCGGCCGGTGAAGCGGGCCGATGCCGTCATCAACATCTTCCGCCGCATTCGCGATCGGATGCCGGCCCGGCTGCTGCTGGTGGGCGACGGCCCCGATCTCTCCGCCGCCTGCCGGCGCGCGCGTGCGCAGGGGTTGGCCGACGACGTCGAGGCGCTGGGCGAGCAGGAGCTCGTGGTGCCGCTGCTGTCGATTGCCGATCTCCTGCTGCTGCCGTCGTCGCAGGAGAGCTTCGGCGTTGCGGCGCTCGAGGCGATGGCCTGCGAGGTGCCGGTCGTCGCATCGCGCGTCGGCGGGTTGCCCGAGGTGATTGCGGACGGCGAGACGGGCTTCCTGCGCGAGCCGGACGATATCGAGGGGATGGCCGCCAGCGCCGTGCGGCTGCTGTCCGATCCCGTCCTGCACCGCCGGGTCGCGCAGGACGCCCTGCGCGCGGTGCACCAGCGTTTCTGCGCCGAGGAGATCGTTCCGCGCTACGAGGCGCTCTACCAGGAAGTGCTCGCCCGCGACACGTCCCCCGTCGCGTCGGTCTAACTTCAGATGGGGCTGCGCCCCAAGCCCCCGGCGTCCGCTTGCGGGGACCCCACAGCCCCGCGCCGCTCCCGCCGAAGGCGCGCTGTGCGCGCCTTCGCGCCGTTCTGCGGCACCAACTTCTGGACTACCCCTGGCAGCCGCCGGCGCCCGTGCGGCGCAGGTGTATACTCGAAATCCATGTCGCTCCACCGCACGGCGGCTGCCGCCGCCGCTTTGCTTCTGCTCGCGGTCGCCCCCGCCGCGGTGCTGCCGGCGCTCGGCCAGCCGCTGTCTTCGGCCGCGGGACAGGTCGAGTTGGGCGTCGCGCTCCGCCGGCTCAACACCGTGGGCACGTTCATGATGATCACGGCCCACCCGGACGACGAGAACAATGCGCTGCTGGCGCGGCTGGCGAAGGGCGAAGGCCACCGCACCGTGCTCGTGAGCGCGACGCGGGGCGACGGCGGGCAGAACGAGATCGGGACCGAGCTGTTCGACGCGCTGGCCGTCCTGCGGACGGAGGAGCTGGCCGCGGCGCACCGGCTCGACGGCGCGGAGCAGTACTTCACCCGGGCGGTGGACTTCGGCTATTCGTTCAGCCGCGAGGAGACGTTCGCGCGCTGGGGCCGCGAGGAGATCCTCGCCGACTTCGTGCGCCTGATCCGCACGGTGCGCCCGGACGTGGTCTCCGCCCTGAGCCCCGAGGGGCGGTTCGGCGGACAGCACCACCAGGCCTCGGCGATTCTGGCGCGCGAGGCGTTCCTCGCCGCCGCCGATCCGGCGCGCTTCCCCGAGCAGATCGCCGCCGGGCTGCATCCGTGGCAGGCCGCCAAGTTCTACTTCCGGGTCGGGTTCCCGTTCGGCGTCGGCGCCACGCCGCCCGGCTTCGACCCGCAGCCGGCGGCGGACCCCGGCCTGACCACCGTGGATCTGGGCGGGTACGACCCGCTGCTCGGCGCGACGTACGCGGAGATCGGCAGCCGCGCCCGGAGCATGCACAAGTGCCAGGGCATGTCGCAACTGATCGCCCTGCCGGCCGCGGCGGCCGGCGGGCAGTACCGGCTGGCGGAAACGACGCTGCCCGGCCCTGCCGGTGACCGCGAGTCGTCGCTCTTCGGTGGCGTGGACACGTCCATTCCGGGACTGGCGCGCTTCGCGGGCGCCAACCCGCCGGCGGGGCTCACGCGCGGCCTGGGCGCGCTCGCCGGGCACGCTCGCGAGGCCCTCGCGCGGTTCGAGGCGGAGGGCATGGCCGGCGCGCGCGGGCCGGTGGTGGCCGGCCTGCAGGCGGTGCGCGCCCTGCGCGCGGGTCTGGGCGGGATGCCGCTCGCGGACGGTGCCCGCCGCGAGATCGACTTCCGCCTGGCCGCGAAGGAGCGCCAGCTCGAGCACGCCGCCGTGCTGGCGTACGGCCTGCGCTTCGAGGTGCTGGCGGACGACGGCGTGGTGGCGCCGGGTCAGGCGGTGGGCATCTCCGCGCTGGCCGCCAACCGCGGCGACGTCGGCGTCGCGGTGCGGGGCGTCCGGCTGTCCGGTTTCGCCGGGGCCGGCGCGGCGTGCGAGCCGGAGACGCTGGGCGCCGGCGGCGTCTACGCCTGCGGGCGCGAGGTCGGCATCCCGGCGGATGCCGCGATGACCGACATCCATTGGCGCCATGTGGACGGGGCGGATCGCTACGCGCTGGACCCGGACGTGCCCTTCGGCCTGCCGTTCCGTCCGACCCCGTTCCGCGCGACGTTCGACATCGAGCTCGGCGGCGCCCGCCTGTCCGTCGAGCATCCCGTGGAGCACCGCTACTCCGCCGACGTCATCACCGGCGAGAAGCGGATGGCGCTGCACGTCGTGCCGCGCCTCGCCGTGTCGATGACGCCCGCCATCGCGGTGGTGCCGGTGGGCGCCGCGGCCCGCGAGGTGCGCGTCACGGTGACGAACGCGTGGCCGGCCGCCGCCGAGGGGACGGTCAGCCTGGAGCTGCCGGCGGGCTGGCAGGCGACGCCGGCCTCGGCGCGGGTGCCGTTCTCGCGGGAGGACGAGTCGCGGACGGTGCGCTTCGAGGTCCGCGCGGCCAGCGCGACGGCCGGGGAGTACCGCGTCGCCGCGGTCGTCGAGCACGCCGGCCGGCGCTACGGCCGCGGCTATCAGGTGGTGGAGTATCCGCACACGGAGCGCCGGCACATGGGCCGCCCGGCCGCCGGGGCGTTCAAGGTCGTCGACGTGTCGATCGCACCCGAGCTGCGGGTGGGCTACATCGACGGGGTCGGCGACGCCGTGCCCGCCGCCATCGAGCAGCTCGGCGCCGGGCTGGAGCTCGTCGATGTCGACGACCTGGCCTGGGGCGATCTCGGGCGCTTCGACGTGATCGTGACCGGCGTGCGGGCGTACGAGAGCCGCCAGGATCTGCGGGCCAACAACGACCGGCTGCTCGAGTACGTGGCGAACGGCGGCACGGTCATCGTGCAGTACAACCGGTTCGACTTCAACCGGGCCCAGTACGGGCCCCACCCAGTGCTGGTTAGCCGCAACCGGGTGACGGACGAGGCGGCGCCTGTCCGCATCCTGGCGCACGACCACCCGGTATTCACCTGGCCCAACCCGGTGGACGCGCGGACGTGGAGCGGCTGGGTGCAGGAGCGGGGGCTGTACTTCCTCGGCGAGAAGGACCCGGCGTACGTCGATCTGGTCGAGCTCGAGGACTCGTTCGAGTGGAACCCGGGCGTGAAGCGGGGCGCACTCGTCGAGACGCGGTACGGCCGCGGGCGCTGGCTCTACGTCGGTCTGGGGCTCTGGCGGCAGTTGCCGGCCGGCACCGCGGGCGCCTATCAGCTCCTCGCCAACCTCCTCAGCCTGGGCGCTCTCGAGTAGCCGCGCGTTCCTCCAGCCATTCGTGGGTCTGGTCGAGGACCGCCGCCAGGGCGGCGCGCTGGCGGCGCAAGGCGGCGCGGGCGCCCCGCGGCGTCTGGCGCAGGGCGAAGAAGGCGCGGACCGTGCGCACCACGGCCGCCTGGCGTTCGACGGCGTGCACGCCGGCGAACGCCAGGGCGACCAGGCCCGCGGCGGTCGCTCCCCCGGCCGCCGCCCCGGCCTGGCTGGCGACCGCGCCCCCCAGGGCGCCGATCCAGGCACCGTAGATCAGGGCGCCGCCGAACACCTGCCAGGCGGCGCGGCTCTTCAGATCGGACGTCCGCCGGTTGATCCGCCCCGTGAGCCAGTACGGCGCGGCGAAGACCGCGAGACCGGCCAGCGCCAGGGGGGCCAGCACCAGCGCCAGCAGCCCTTCGCGGGCCACGAAGCGGGCCGCGGCCGCGAACGGGATGCGGCGGTCGACGTCGCGCTCGCGCAGCCGGAACCGCGCGAGATTGGCGTCGTAGTCGTGCACGCGCGCCGTGATGGCGGCCAGCCGTTCCGGGTCCCGCTCCCGGAGCTGGAACATGCCGTCGGCTATCAGCCGGCGCCGCGCGAGCTGCTCGCGCGGGTCGCGCGACACGCCGCGCGCCGCGGCGTAGAGCCGGTCGATGCGCACGACGATGGGCAGGTCGAGGCGCGGTTCGGCTTCGACCATCAGGCGCCGCAGGCGCCGCGTGATCCGTTCGGTGAGCTGCCGGACGGCGGCGGCGTCGTCGGCGGCATGCAGCGCCAGGTGGTCGGCGGCGTCGAACGGCCGGCCGAAGACCGCGGTGACCTTCGAGCGGAACCTCGCGACGTGGTCGAAGTTGAGGCCGATCGGCACGATGGTCACCGGGTGGCCGGCGGCGGTGCTGGTCAGCGCCATGCGCGCGGCGCCCGTCCGGAGCGGCTCGAGGTGCCCGCTGGAATGGCTGATGCCCTCGGGAAAGAGGCAGACGACCTCGCCGGCCTGCAGGGCCGCCTCGACGGCGGCGAACATCTCGACGTTGCGGGAGGTGTCCACGCCCGGGTCGATCCGGCGGTAGACGGGGATGGCGCCGGACGCGCGGATGAGCGGGCTCAGCGGGTGGCCGGCGAAGAGCGTGGACTTGGCCAGGAAGCGGACGGGGCGTCCCGCGGTGGCCTGGACGAGCGCGGGGTCCAGCAGCGCGTTGGGATGGTTCGCGACCAGCAGCAGCGCGCCCGCGGGCAGCGGTTCCCCGATGCGCTCGATCCGATAGAACGTACGGACCCCGAGCTTGGCCAGCAGCCACACCCAACGCGCCGGCCGCGTGCGCCGGATGCCCGTCGTGGCGCTCATCGTGCAGTCGTTCAGCCCGCGGAAACGTTCGGGAGCGGCAGCCGCCCGGTGTAGATGGCCATGCCGACGACGGCGTCGATCCCTTCCGCGTCGAGCGTGTCGATCTCGGCCTGCGTCGTGATGCCGCCGGCCGCCGTGAGCCGCCGGCCCGTCGCACGCCGCACCGCCATGATAGCGTCCAGGTCCGTGCCCTGCATCAGCCCCTCCCTGTCGACGTGCGTGTAGAGGAACTCCTCGCAGAACGGCTCGAGCTGGCGGACCGCCTCGACCGCGGTCAGCGCCGCCGCCTCCGTCCAGCCCTTGACGACCACGCGGCCGCCCTTGCTGTCGACGGCGGCAATGATGCGCTCGGGACCGACCGCCGCGGCGAGGGCCGCGGCGAAGGCGAGGTCGGGCCGGCCGTCCCGGAACAGCGACGAGCCGACGATGACGGCGTTCGCGCCGTAGTCGAGCACGGCGCGCGCGCGGTCGAGGGTGCGGATGCCGCCGCCCACGCGGCAGGGGAGCTGCGGCGCGATGTGGCGCAGCAGCGGATCGTTGGTGCCCGAGCCCAGGGCGGCGTCGAGGTCGATCAACTGCACGCGGGGGAATCCCTGGAACTTGCGCACCCAGGCCGCGATGTCGTCCGACGCCAGGGCGGGCCGCTCGCCCTGGATGAGCTGCACGACCTGGCCGCCCTTGAGGTCGATGGAGGGAATGAGCATCGCCCGGGTCAGAGCCGGACCGGGATGCCGCGACCGGCCAGATGCTGCTTGAGGTCGACGACCGCGCGCTCGGCGTAGTGGAAGATGGACGCGGCCAGCGCGGCGTCGGCCCGGCCCGCCGTGAACACGTCAACGAAGTGATCGAACGTGCCGGCCCCGCCCGAGGCGATGACCGGAATCGAGACCGCCTCGGAGACGGCCGCCGTCAGCTCGCAGTCGAACCCGCGCTTGGTCCCGTCGCGATCGATCGAGGTCAGCAGGATCTCGCCCGCGCCGCGGTCGGCCGCCTCCCGGGCCCACTCGACGGCGTCGCGATCGGTGGCCTGCCGGCCGCTGCGGACGTAGATGCGGAAGGCGCCGCCCTCGCGCTTCGCGTCGATGGCGACGATCACGGCCTGGCTGCCGTAGCGCCGCGCCAGGGCCGTGAGCAGCTCGGGGCGGGCGATGGCGGCGGTGTTCAGGCTCACCTTGTCGGCGCCGGCCTCGATGGCCGCGTCCGCATGCGCCTCGTCGTTGATCCCGCCCCCGACGCAGAGCGGCAGGAAGATCTCCTGGGCCACCGCCCGGATGGTGCGGGCCATCGCCTTGCGCTTCTCGATGGTCGCGGTGACGTCGAGGATCACCACCTCGTCGATGCCCTCGCGGTTGTAGCGCTGCGCGAGCGCGCCCGGGTCGCCGGCCGACCGCAGGCCCTCGAAGTTGATGCCCTTGACGACCTGGCCGTCGCGGACGTCGAGACACGCGATGATGCGCTTGGAGAGCATGGCCGTCAGACGGGCGGGGGCGCGTCCTGCGTCACGCCGGCACCCGCGCGAGGAAGTTGCCGAGGATGCGCAGGCCGACCGCGCCGGACTTCTCCGGGTGGAACTGGACGCCCGCGACATGGTCCCGCTGGACGGCGCTGGCGAAATCGACCCCGTAGCGGGTCGAGGCCACGCAGTCCGCGGTGACCGGCGCGGCGTACGAGTGCGTGAAGTAGACCTGGTCGCCTTCGCGCACGCCGTCGAGCAGCCACGAGTCGCGCGTGACGTGCAGGCTGTTCCAGCCCACGTGCGGCACCTTGAACCTGCCGAAACCGTCGTAGCCGTCGCCGCGGATCAGGGCGCAGGTGCCCGGCATGGCCGCCAGCCCGCCCACCTGCGGCGCCTCGTCGCTGCCCTCGAAGAGCCACTGGAGGCCGACGCAGATGCCCATGAGCGGGGTGCCGCGCGCGACGGCGGCGGCGATCCCGTCGCGCCAGTCCGGCGCGAGCGCGGCCGTGGCCTCGAAGTGCCCGACGCCCGGCACGATGATGGCCGACGCGCCGTCCAGCTCCGCCGTCGCGGCCGGCGTCGCGAACCGCGCGCCGAGATGCCGCAGGGCCTTGCGGACCGACGTCAGGTTCCCGGCGCCGTAGTCGATGAGGGCAATCATGGGCGGTCCCTACAGGAGTCCCTTGGTGCTCGGCAGGCTCTCGCCGAGCTGGCGGTCGCGCGAGCACGCGACGCGCAACGCGCGTGCGAACGCCTTGAAGACGGCCTCCACCTTGTGGTGGCTGGAGCGGCCGTAAAGCACCCTGAGGTGCACGTTGGCCCGCGCGCCCTGCGCGAACCCCTCGAAGAAGTCGGTGACGAGCTCGGTCTGCAGGTCGCCCACGAGCCGGGCGCGCACCCGCAGGTCGACGACCGTGTGCACGCGGCCGCTCAGGTCGATGGCGGCGACGCCCAGCGTCTCGTCCATCGGCATGACGAAGTAGCCGGCCCGGTTGATCCCGCGCCGCGATCCGAGCGCCTGGCTCACCGCCTCGCCGAGCGCGATGCCGACGTCTTCGACGGTGTGATGCTGATCGACGTCGAGGTCGCCCTCCGCATCCACCGTCAGGTTCATGACGCCGTGCCGGGCCACCAGCTCCAGCATGTGGTCCAGGAAGCGGATGCCGGTCCGCACCTCGAACTCGCCCTGGCCGTCGAGGTCGAGCCGCAGGCCGATCCGCGTCTCGCGGGTGTGCCGGTCGATCCGGGCGCGCCGCTCCGCCGTGCTCATCGCAGCCTGACGGCGACCGACGCCGCGTGGGCGGTGAGGCCCTCGGCGTTGGCCAGCGAGATGACGGTGGGCGCGAGGCGGTGGAGTCCGGGCGCGGTCAGGCGCTGGACGCTGCCGACGCGCACGAAGTCCGCGGCGCCGAGCCCGCCGCGAAAGCGGGCCGCCCCCCCGGTGGGCAGGACATGGTTCGAACCGGTCGCGTAGTCGCCGGCCGCCTGGGCGCCGTAGGGACCGACGAAGACCGTGCCGGCGCACGTGAGCCGCCCCGCGACCGTCTCCAGGTCGCACACGGCGTGCTCGGGCGCAATCTCGTTGGCCAGCTCGACGGCTTCGTCCAGGTTGGCGGTGACGACGGCCAGGCCGTGGCTCTCGATGGACGGGCGCGCCGCGGGATGCTCGGCGAGCTGGCGGTCGACCTCGCGGGCCACGTCGCGCGCCAGGCTCGCGCTCGGCGTCAGCAGCACCGCGCGCGCGTCCGGATCGTGCTCGGCCTGCGCCACCAGGTCGGCCGCGAGCCACGCGGCGTTGCCCTGGCTGGCCACGATGACGATCTCGGTCGGCCCCGCGAGGAAGTCGATGGGGCAGTCGGTCGCGACGAGGGCCTTCGCGGCCGCGACCCAGACGTTGCCGGGGCCGACGATCTTCTCGACCCGCGGCACGGTCGCCGTGCCGTACGCCAGCGCGGCGACGGCGTGCGCGCCGCCCATCCGGAACAACCGCGACACGCCCGCCTCCAGCGCGGCCTCGCAGACGGTCGGATCGAGGCTCGGGCTGGCGGCCACCACCTCGGTCACGCCGGCGACGCGCGCCGGGATCGCGGTCATCAGCAGCGACGACGGCAGCGGGTAGCGTCCGCCGGGCACGTAGCACCCGACGCGCCCGAGCGGCGTGACGCGCTGCTCCACGACCACGCCGGGCGCCGTGGACACCTTCCAGCCCTGCGGCACCTGGCGCTTCGCGATGCGCCGGATGTGCCGGGCGGCGGCCTTGATGGCCCGCCGGACGGCCGGCGGCACGCTGGCGGCGGCCCGGCGAATCTCGTCGGGCGGGACCTCGAGCGGCCCGCTCCAGCCGTCGAGCCGCCGGACGTAGTCGCCGAGGGCGGCGTCGCCGCGGCGCCTGACGCCTGCGACGATGCGGGCGACGCGCCTGGTCACGTCCGGGTCGGACGCCTGCTGCCTGTCGAGCAGCCGCCGCCGGGTGCGCGCGTTCGAGGAGGAGGTGACCTGCATGCGGGTTGGGTCGCCTACAGCACGATCTTGTTCAGAGGATACTCCACGATGCCGTGGCCGCCCGCGGCCTTCAGCTTGGGGATCAGCTCGCGCACGGTGCGCTCGTCGAGCACCGTGGTGATGGACACCCACTCGTCGTCGCTCAGCGGCGCCACGGTCGGCCGCTGCAACGCCGGCAGGAGGGTCAGGATGCGGCTCAGGTCGGCCCGCTGCACGTTGAGCATCAGCCCCACGCGGTCCTGCGCCTCGATGCCGGCCCTGAGCAGCAGCGCGATGTTGTCGAGCTTCTCCCGCTTCCACTGGTCGGCGGCGGCCGCCTCGCTGGCAATGAGCTGCGGGTTCGATTCGAGGACGGTGTCGATGATGCGCAGGTGGTTGGCGCGCAGCGTCGAGCCCGTCTCGGTGGCTTCGACGATGGCGTCCGCCAGCTCCGGGGGCTTCACCTCGGTCGCGCCCCAGGAGAACTCGACGTTGACCTTCACGTTGCGGGCGGCGAAGTACGACTCGGTGGCGCGCACCAGCTCGGTGGCGATGGTGGCCCCCTGCAGATCCTCCGGGGCGCGGAAGCGCGATTCCTCCGGCACGGCGAGGACCCAGCGGACCTTGCGGAAGCTCTGCTTGGAGTAGATCAGGTCCGCGATGGTGACGACCCGGTCGCCGGTGGCCGCCTGGTGCTCGGCGATCCAGTCCTGTCCGGTCAGCCCGGCGTCGACCGCGTCGACGGCGACGTAGCGCGCCATCTCCTGGGCGCGGATCAGCGTGCACTCGATCTCCGGGTCGTCGATCGTCGGGAAGTAGGAGCGCGGGCCGACGTAGATGTTGAAGCCCGCGCGCGCGAAGAGCTGAACGGTGGAGTCCTGCAGCGACCCCTTGGGGAGTCCGAGCCGCAGCTTCATGACGCGCTCACCGCGGCGGCGTCGAGCTCGCGGACGAAGCAGGAGCGCGTCCCCGTGTGGCAGACGTTGCCCTCCCCGAGGCGCTTGACGCGCACCAGCACCGTGTCGTCGTCGCAGTCGGTCAGGATGCGCACGACCTGCAGCCGGTTGCCCGACGTCTCGCCCTTCATCCAGAGCGTGTTGCGGGTGCGGCTGAAGAACGTCGCGAACCCCGAGGCGGTGGTCCGGTCGAGCGCCTCCGGGTTCATGAAGCCCACCATCAGCACCTCGTTGCTCTCGTCGTCCTGTATGACCGCCGGAATCAGCCCATCGAGTTTCGTGAAGTCCATCGCGTGTGTCTCCGCGCCCAACAAAAAAAGCCCCGCCGATGCTCGGCGAGGCCGTCTGTTGCGCCAACAATCCCGGTTCTCTCGCCTAGCTCACGCGCACCACCTGTGCCCGCCATGTCGCGGCCGATGATGTTCCGAATGGTGAGCCGTGCGCTGCATGCTGCCGCGTACCTTAGTGCAGGCGCCGCAAGACTGTCAAACGGGGCTGGCCGGAGGGAGTCCAGGGTGGTTTAGACTAGCGCGGACATGGTCGCCTGCGCCGTTCTGCGCCGCAGAATGCTGACCGGACCAGTTCACGGAGGAAGTCATGAGATTCACCATCCTGGCCGCCGTCGCCGTCACCTCGTTCGTTCTCGTCCTCGCCGCCGCCGCGCCCGCGCCCGCCCAGTCCTGGACGCCGCCGTCGCCCGACGAACGCTGTCCCAGCAAGTGGGGCGCGGGCGACGAGCGGGGAGCGGCCAATCACATGGGTCCGGAGACCGTGCTCCGCGCGGCCGGCCTGATCCGGACCGGACGGGTCGTCGAGCTCGGGCAGGTCCTGCACGGTGCGATACCGCTCGGCGCCCGGCACTTCGACGTCTACATGAAGCCCACCGGCGCGCCCGCCGGCACCAACCGCCGCGCCTCGAACGAGGAGCTCGTCGTCGCCGAGATGGGCCAGGTGGGCACGCAGTTCGACGGCTTCGCCCACCAGACCATCGGCGACAGCTTCTACAACTGCTTCGACCAGAACGAGGTTATGACCCGCTCCGGCTTCACGCGCCTGGGCGTCGAGAACGTCGGCACCCTCATGACGCGCGGCGTGCTGATCGACGTGGCGGCGCTCAAGGGCGTCGACATGCTGCCCGACACGTACGAGATCACGGTCGACGACCTGCAGCAGGCGCTCGACCGGCAGGGCGTGGCGCTCGAGCCCGGCGACGCCGTGCTGATCCACACCGGCTGGGGCGTGCTCTGGGACACCGACGGCGAGCGCTTCATGGCGACCAACCCGGGCATCGGCGTCGCGGCGGCCGAGTGGCTCGTCGAGCACGATCCCATGCTGCTCGGCGCCGACAACCAGCCGATCGAGGTCTCGCCCAACCCGGATCCGCAGGTCTCGCTGCCGATTCACCAGATGATGCTCGTCGTCCACGGCATCCACCTCGTCGAGCGCATGCGGCTGGACGAGCTGGCCGCCGCCGGCGTGTACGAGTTCGCCTTCGTCGTGCAGCCGCTCAAGATCCAGGGCGCCACCGGCTCGACCGTCGTGCCGGTCGCGATCTTCTGACCGGGGAGGCTGACGTCATGAGGAAGCCGTTCTACGGCGCACTCCTGGCCCTCGGCGCGGCGCTGGCCGTGCCGCTGTCGGCGCAGGATCCGCTGGAGGACGCGCGCGCGGCGCTCGAGGAGTACTTCCGCGCGTGGAACGCCGAGGACAACGAGGCCATCGCGGCCGCCTGCAACTACCCGCGGTTCAGCCTGGGCCGCAACGGGCAGGTCAGCGTGCGGGAGGGTCCCGCCGACGTCGTGACCGACTTCGCGCGCCTGAGGCAGACGGAAGGCTGGGACCACAGCACCATCGACCGCGCCGAGCCCCTGCAGGTGGCCCCGGACAAGGTGCACTTCGAGGTGGTGTTCAGCCGCCGCCACGCGGACGGCACGGTCTACCGCACCGTGCCGTCCCTGTTCATCATCACGCGGCAGGACGGCGAGTGGGGCCTGCAGTTCCAGTCGATCCTGCCGGACACGTTCCGGGCGCCGTAGGGAGGGCGGCGCCTCGGAGACCGGAGCTGTCCCGGAACATCACCGGGACTCGGCGCGCTCCGCGAGCAAGGCATCGAGCACGTCCCGCCCAACCTGCTCGCCGCGAGGCGGGACGTGCAGTGCTGCCGCTCGTGTTCCACGGCCCAGCGCGAGCACGCCGGCCCGCGCCAGGCGGACACGCCGGGCGGCAGGTTGCTCGAGGGGATCCAGACCGGTCAGGCGCGCTATCGGAACGCCGCGCTCCGTGACGATGACGTCGTTGCCGGTCTTGACCCGCCTCAGGAACTCGCTGAGCCGGGCCTTGAGCGCCGCCACGTTCGTTGCAATGCTCACATGACCAGCATGGTCACTTGTCGCCGGGTTGTCAAAACGGGAAGCCGGACGACGCTATTCCGGTTCGGTCGCTCGGAACCCGTATCGGACGCCCAGCTTCATCGCGAGGGGGTCGAGGGCGGCGATGATGCGCTCGGCGTCGGCAGTGTGCGGCGAGAATGTGGTCACGGCGTCAGGACTCCTCTTCCGGCCGCGCATTCCTGAACAGGTCTTCAAGCAGATCCAGCTTGGTGGCGACTTCCTCGGGGATCTCGTCATTCGACATGAAATCCACGAGTCGATACAGTTCGCCCTTCCGCAACAACATCGCGTGCCCGAGCCGGTCGGCAAGCCGTCGAAAGAAGTCCTCCGCGAAGTCGCTGAGCTTGACTCGCTCGGTCTGGCCTGTCCACACGAGTCGGCGGGCAGCCGGATCCGCCGCTTTCCACACGGCGAAGTCGCCTTCGCGCCCCTCGAAGACCCGCTCCAGGATCAGGGCGTCGAGGACTTCGGCACTCTCCTCTCCGTGCCCCTCGAACCGGGGTGGCGCGTCGCGGTACCGATGCTGTGCGAAGCTCCTCAATGTTTCCGGCGTCACGATGTAGTTCTCGCACTCGTAGCGCCGCCAGTACGAGATCCGGAGCCCTCCGTCATCGGAATCGGCGCGCTCTCTGCCGTCACTGTCCAGCAGCGCGAGCCCCCGGAGCTCCGGGACCATGCTCCGCAACGCAAAGAAGTGCTCCCGCGGACTCAGACCGAATCCTCCCTCGACTCGCGCCAGCTCCGCGTCGAGGCCGCCCTCCGGAAAGTTGTCCTGGACGTAGAACGAGTTGATCCGCTCGTCCCACACTGTCGCCGCCGCATGCTCGGCCTTCCTGGCCAGGGCTCTCAATATCTCTACGTCCGTGCCGCCTTCCACGTAGAGCACGTAGCCTCGTTGCCGCGCTCGAACGTAGTGCTCGGCGCCGTAGTGCCTGAGCGTGCTCCTGATGTCCCTCTTTGCCGCGAGGTCGTCGCTGCGACCGGCCAGCAGCGTGAGGTTGTGGTCGAGGGCTTCGCCGAGAATCACTTCCGAGTGCGTGGCGAGAATCACTTGCGATGCGTTCTCGGCCGCAAGCTCGCGCAGCAGCACGTAGACCTGCTTCTGACGCAGTATCTCCAGATGCGCATCCGGTTCGTCGATCAGCAGCACGCTGCCGCGATGCGAGTAGAGGTACGCGAAGACCAGCAGCATCTGCTGCAGCCCGCGTCCGGCCAGCGCGATGTCGAGCGGTTCCTTCACCCCGTCCTGGCGATAATGCAGATCGATGCTCCCCCGCCCGGTCTGGACCGGATCCCGCAGGTCGACATGGAACAGTCGCTTCATCCACCCGACGATCCGTGCCCAGTGCCGCCGGTTGTCCTGCCACACCAGCAGACACAGGTTGCGCAGCACCTGCGCCGTCTGCCCTTGTCCGAGGAGCACGTCGATCCGCCCGCGTTGCAGCACCGGCTCCTCGGTCTCCAGCCCGGACATCGGGTAGAGCAGCTCGACCTGTAGCTCTGCCGCGGTCTCGATCACCTCGCGACGCTCCAACGTCTCGACATCGGGAGTGCAGTACACCAGGTCCTCGCCCTGGTTGCGGAAGGTCATCGTGACCGGCTCGACGCGGCTGTCGTGCAGCACGCCGACCTTGATCTGCAGGTGTATGTCCCGGTTGCCCGTCCGCACCGCGGCGTTGTGCCAGAAGTAGCGCGTGCGCTGCACCAGCACCGAGACGATGTTGAGACGGTTGAGCGACGTCGAGGTACGCTCCCTGGGCGGCGCCTGCCCCTTCTTCTCCTGCCAGGCCCTCACTGCCTGGGACCACAAGGCAAGCGCCTGGATGGCGGTCGTCTTGCCGCAGTTGTTCGGCCCGATGAGCACCGCCGGGTGGTCGAGCTCGATGCGCTGCGTGTCGCCGAAACGCTTGAAGTTGCGGATCTCGAGGTAGTGCAGCAGCCTCATC
>CAYGCV010000063.1:0-15827 GCA_964348425.1 uncultured Vicinamibacteraceae bacterium
GAGCGGCGCGGGGCGATGGGCCCCCGCGAGCGGACGCCGGGGGCTTGGGGCGCAGCCCCATCTGACGGAAGCCTAGTAGTCGGTCTCGTCCAGCGATACCCGGATGATCTCCTCGTCGTTCCGCAGCACGACGTGGCGGTTGGCGAACGCGGGATGGGCCCAGACGACCAGGCGATTGCTCTGCCCGTGACGCCTTCGTGACCGGGTGCCGGGACGCGACGGGCCGCAGCCGGTCCGCGAGGTGGGGTTCAGAAGGTGGGTCCGGTCGAGCTCGACGTAGCCCTCCGGCGTAAAGCGGGCGATGATGAGCTCGCCGTTCTCGTTGTAGACGAAGTAGCGGTCCTCGTGCCGCACAAAGTGGGCCGAGCCCCAGCGGTTGCGGGTGGTCAGCCCCCTCCGCCTCCCAGATGCGTTCGCCGGTGTCCGCCCGCAGCCCGCGCACATGCCCGTGGCTGCCGATGCCGTAGATGTAGTCGCCCACGATCAGCTTACCGCCTGCTCAATCGGGTGTTGGCAGGGCGAACACCCACAGCACGCCGCCCTGGGGCAGGAGCGTCGTGGTGCCGCGGCTGCGGTCGAGCGCATTCTGCATCCGTGCCGGGTCCAGGCCCCAGCCGGCTTGCACGGCGATGTGCTGCACGCCGTCGACCCGGTACGACACGGGGACGCCGATGACGCCGGAGTTGGTGCGCTGCTCCCAGAGCGTTTCGCCCGTCCGCGCGTCTAAGGCCCGGAAGTAGCGGTCGTTCGTGCCGCCGGCGAAGACGAGGCCGCCCGCGGTGGTGAGCACCGGACCCCAGTTGTGCGACTCGAACTCGCGGGTCCAGACCTCCTCCCCGCTGCTCAGGTCCCAGGCCTGCAGCTCGCCGATGTGGCTCGCGCCCTCGCGCACGAACATCTGCGACGACGCGCCCGTGAACACCTCCCCGGGCGTGTACTCCACGTCGCGCGTGGTCATGAAGGCGCACAGGTTGTCGTTGGCCGAGAAGTACAGGTAGCCGGTGACCGGGTTGTACGCGGCCGGCGGCCAGTTCTTGCCGCCCCACACCGAGGGGCAGAACATCACCCGCTCCCCGGTCCGCGGCGTGTGCTCGGGGTCGTACTCGGGCCGGCCCGTCTCCGGATCGATGCCCGTGAAGGCGTTCTGGTGGACGTACGCGGTCGCATCGACGAACCCGATCCGGCCGGCGCTGCGCTCGAGAAGCCAGAGGTAGCCGTTGCGGCCCGGGTGCACCAGTCCCTTCACCGTGCGCCCACCCCGATCGAAGTCGATCAGGAGCGGCGGCGCCACCTCGTCCCAGTCCCACGACCCGTTCCAGTGGTACTGGTGATACCCCTTCAGCTCGCCCGTGTCGGCATCGAGCGCGATGACGGAGTTCGCGTACAGGTTGTCGCCGGGCCGCAGGTCGCCCATCCAGGGGCCGCCGTTGCCCGTCCCCCAGTACGTGAGGTTCGTCTCGGCGTCGTACGTGCCCGTCACCCAGACCGGCACGCCGCCGGTGCGCCAGGTATCCCCCGGCCAGGTGTCGCCGCCCGGCTCGTCCGGCGAGGGAATGGTATGGGTCCGCCAGACCTCGCCGCCGGTCGCCGCGTCGAAGGCGGCGACGAAGCCGCGGATGCCCATCTCGCCGCCGGACACGCCGATCAGCACCTTGCCGTTGACCGCGAGCGGCGCCATCGTCATGTAGTACCCGGTCCGCCAGTCCCCGACCGACGTCTCCCACGCCACGCGCCCGGTCGCGGCATCCAGGGCGACCACGAACGCATCCACCGTCGCCAGGTAGACCTTGTCGCCGAGCAGCGCCACGCCGCGGTTGGTCGGGTGGATCTGACGCAGCCCCTCCGGAAGCTGCCGCACGTAGCGCCAGCGCATGTCGCCGGTGCGCGCATCGAGCGCGATCACGTTGTTCTGCGGCGTCGTCAGGAACATCGCGCCGTCGTTGACGATGGGGGGCGATTCGTGGCCCTCGGTCAGGCCGGTGGCGAACGCCCAGACCGGGCGCAGCCCGGCCACGTTGTCCGTCGTGATCTGGTCGAGCGGGCTGTAGCCCCAGCCGTCGTACGTGCGCCGGTACATCAGCCAGTCGCCGGCGGGCGGGTCGCGCAGCTCGGCGTCGGTGACCGGGCGGTAGGCGGGCGCCTCCTGCGCGCCCGGCTGCGTGGCCGCCAGGGCGCAGCCCGCAACGGCGACCGCCGCGACCGAGCGGCGCACGAGATCGATCGAAGCCACGCAACGCATCCTACGCATCGTCTGCATCGTCACTCCATCTCAAGTAGTACAGGCGTCCGTCGACCGCGCCGGCGACCACGTCGCACGCGCGTCCGCCCGCGCTGCAGGCAGTTACCGCGCCGGTCAGCGGAACGGACTGCTCCTCGTCGGCAGGCATCCCCAACGACGCGAAGCGGCTCCAGTCCGCGCCGTCCCACCCTGTGTGCACCAGGTCGCCCCACGGGCCGCGCGCGAACACGTCGAGGCGGTCCGGCCCTCCGCTGCAGGCGGCGGGCGGTCCGGTGAGCGGGGCCGGCACCGTCACTGCCGGATACGACTCGTCGGGCACCTCCGGCGAGCCGAGCGCAGCGTAGTCGCTCCAATCCGCGCCGTTCCACCACTTCAGGAGCAGTTGCCCCTCCGCACCGCGCTGGAACAGGGCGATGCCCGACGGCCCGCAGCGGCACGCGGCAACCGCCTCGGCCACCGCCGGCCGCCCCGCACGGCGCCCCTCGGACGGCGCGGGCGGCGCGCCCAGCGAATCGAACGGACCCCATTCGCCTCCGCTGCGAATCGCGTGCAGCACCTCCCCGCCCTGCCCCACCGCCAGGACGTCGAGGCGACCCGGGCCGGAACGGCAGATGGCGGGCGGACCGGCCAGCCCGACCGGAATGGCCCGGCCGGCGGGGGCGGCCGCCGGTGCGCCGAGGCACTCGAACTCCACGGGTCCCGCCGGCGTCAGGCTCAGGTGCAGCAGGTCGCCGTCGGGACTGCGCGCGGCCAGTTCGATCGCGTCCGGGTCCCCGGCGCACGCCGCGATCTGCCAGTCGACAGGCACGGCGATGCTGCCGCCCCGACTGCGCGCCACCGGCACGCCGAGCGAGCGCGGCGGCCGCCAGCCGGCGGCGTCCCTGTCGACCCGGACCAACTCTCCGCCGCCCGCGCGCGCGAGCAACACGACGCCGCCGCCCGCGCGCGCCACGGCGGCCGGACAGAAAAGCCCGGGACCAAGGGCGGACCACGCCGCACGCATCGGGTCAGGCCACCCTGCCGCGCGTCATGCCCTGGTCCGCATCCAGCCGTAGCGCGTGTGGCTGGGCGCCGGCCCCGGCGCCGCGTACTTGTCTTCGAGTTTCGACATGTTGTCCGCGGTGTAGCCCAGGAACTCCAGCGTATCATCGCCGTCGCGACACGCTCAACGCCCCCTTCCCGGCCGCGCGCCGCACGCCGCCGGCCCTGCGCTAGAATGGCTGGTGCGGCATGCAGCGCGCAGGCCGCGTGGAGGCGAAGACATGGGGAATGCCACGATGACCACGAGGTCCGGAAGCGCCCGCCGGGCGGGCATGCCGTTGCTGGCCGGCTGCGCCGCCTTGCTCGTCGCGGCGCCGGCCGCCGCGGCGGCGCAGGCAGAGCACGAGGTGACGTTCGCGAGGGACATCGCGCCCATCCTGCAGCGGTCGTGCGAGAGCTGCCACCGCCCGGGCGGCGGGGCGCCCATGTCGCTGATCACCTACCAGGACGTGCGCCCCTGGGCGCGGTCGATCCGGCAGCGCACGCTGGCGCGCGAGATGCCGCCCTGGTTCATCGACAAGAACATCGGCATCCAGGCGTTCAAGGACGACCCGTCGCTGACCGCCGACGAGATCGCGTCCATCGCGAGCTGGGTCGACGCGGGCGCCCCCCGCGGCAACCCGGCCGACCTGCCGCCGCCCCGCCAGTGGCCGGCCGGCAAGTGGACCATCGGCGAGCCCGATCTGATCGTCGAGTCGCCGGTGGCGACCGTGGCCGCGGTGGCGGCCGACTGGTTCGGCGGCATCAACCCGCCGTCGCCCACCGGGCTGACCGAGGACCGCTACGTGCAGGCGGTCGAGGTCAAGGAGGTGCTCCTCGACGACGACGGGCTGGAGATCCGGCCGGCCGCCGCGTCGGCGGGCGATGCCGCGGGCGACGCGGGCCGCGCCGAGCTCAACCTGTTCGTCGTCCATCACGCGGTGATCGCCGCCGTGACGGATCGCGAGGACGACCAGCCCGGCAGCTTCGGCCAGATGGGCAACTTCAACATCACCCACGAGCTGGGCCAGAACGCGACGTACTTCCCCGACTGGGTCGGCATCCGGCTGCCCGCCGACTCGGTCCTGACCTACGACCGGATGCACTACCACTCGGTGGGCCGCGAGGTGCGCGTGCGCGTGGACACCGCGTTCAAGCTGCATCCCAGGAAGTACGAGCCGAAGTACCTGCAGGGCTTCGGCGCCCAGTCGGGCGCCTTCGACCTGGAGCTCGACATCCCGGCCGGCGAGGACAACATCATGCGCGACGGCTTCTACCGGCTCGACCGGCCCGCGCTCATGATGACCTTCGAGCCGCACCTGCACTCGAGCGGGAAGCGGATGTGCCTCGAGGCGATCTATCCGAACAACGCGCGCGAGATGCTCAACTGCGCCGACTACAACCACAACTGGGTGAAGGTCTACGTCTACGAGGACGACGCGGCGCCGCTGCTGCCGGCCGGCACCGTCCTGCACCTGCTGGCGTGGTACGACAACTCGCCCGGCAACCCGCGCGTGCTCGACCCGCGCAACTGGAAGGGCTGGGGCAACCGGTCGATCGACGACATGCTGTACCACCTGCCGCGCATGGTCTACCTGAGCGAGGAGCAGTTCGAGGCCGAGGTGGCGGCGCGCGGCGTGCGGCAGGCGTTCGCGACCTCGCAGGACCAGCAGTAGCGCCATGCGGACGATGCGCGGCAAGCGGCAGTGGACGCGGGCGGCGGCGTTGGCGGCGGTCGTGTGCCTGGCGGGCCTGACCGCGGCCAGCGGCCAGACGATCATCTACTCGCGCGGCCAGAACGTCGCGCCGGCGTTCGAGGGCTGGGAGCAGAACCCGGACGGCTCGTTCAACCTGGTGTTCGGGTACATGAACCGCAACATGGACGAGATGCTCCACATTCCGATCGGTTCGGGCAACAGGCTGGAGCCGGGCCCGGCGGACCAGGGGCAGCCGACGTACTTCCTGCCCCGTCGCAACCGCTACGTGTTCCGCGTCCGGGTGCCGTACGACTTCGGCGAGCGGGAGCTCGTGTGGACCCTGACCGCGCACGGCCGGACCGAGAAGGCGTACGCCAGCCTCAGGCCGGACTACGTCATCGACGACCTGCTGCGGATGAAGGACATCGGGGGGCTCGGCGTGCGGGCCATCGAGCGCCGGAACCGCGCGCCCGCGGTGCGCGTGGAAGGCGCCGCCGCGCGCGCGGTGCGCGTCGGGGAGCCGCTGGCGCTGACCGCGGTCGCCAGCGACGACGGCATCCCCGAGCCGAAGCCGGCCGCGCCGCGCACGCCGGTCAACTACAACGCGTGGGGGCTGCGCGTGGCGTGGTTCGTCTACCGGGGCGCCGGCGATGCGGTGTCGTTCGAGCCCGAGCAGTTCAAGGTGTACACCGACTATCGCGGCAACTCGCCCTGGTCGCCCGGCTGGGCGCCGCCGCCGGTTCCGGCGGACGGCAGGTTCCCCGTCACGGCCACGTTCGCCGCGCCCGGCTCGTACGTCCTGCGCGTGATGGCGCACGACGGCGGCCTGATCACGAACGAGGACGTCGCGGTGACGGTGCACTGAACCGGGCAGGTCCCGCGCCGCCGCGGCCCGGGCTGCGCGCGGGCCGGCGGCCGATTGACACTGCGCGAAGGCGTCACGTACCATACCCGCGATTCTCCGTCGCCATAGCTGCGTACTCGCGCAAGGGCTCCACCCGTCCCGGCGGATGGGCGTCCCCGAGAGGAGGCCGTTCACGATGCAATCCATGCTCAAGCAGGCCTGCCTGATCGCCGCCGGATTCGCACTGCTGCTCGGCAACGCGCCCGCGGTCGCCGCCGGCGCCGCGGAGGCGGCGGCCGACGTGACGTTCACCCGCGACGTCGCCCCGATCCTGCAGCGCTCCTGCCAGGCCTGCCACCGCCCCGGCGCCCTCGCCCCGATCTCGTTCGTCACGTACGAGGAGGCGCGGCCCTGGGCCCGGGCGATGAAGGAGAAGACCGCGCTGCGCGAGATGCCGCCCTGGTTCATCGAGAAGAACATCGGCGTCCAGCACTTCAAGGACGACATCTCGCTGACCGACGCGGAGATCGCCACCATCGGCGCCTGGGCCGACGCGGGTGCGCCGCGCGGCAACCCGGCCGACATGCCGCCGCCCGTCGAGTGGGCGGACGCCGACGAGTGGACCATCGGCGAGCCCGATCTGATCGTCTCGTCGCCCCGGATGGTGGCGCCGGCGGTCGCGGCCGACTACCACGACGAGCTGGGGCCGGTGCCGACGGGCCTGACCGAGGACCGCTACGTCAAGGCCGTCGAGGTCAAGGAGGTCCGGCTGCTCGATGACGACCAGATGGCCGAGGCGCGCGCGAAGTCGCGGGACGGCTTCGGCAACTTCACCATCCACCACATCGGCGTGCACAGCAGCCAGGTGTTCACGGAGCAGACCGACCTCTCGCTCGAGGATCGCAGCCGGTTCCGCATGGTCTACAGCCTCGGTCAGAACGCGACCATCTACCCGGACGACACGGGCGTCACGCTGGCCGCTGGCTCGGAGCTGCGGTTCACCGTGCACCTCTACTCCTCGGGCGTGGAGATCCCGGTCCGCGCCGACGTCGGCTTCAAGTTCCATCCGGCGGGATTCGAGCCGAAGTACAAGCAGTCCGGCTTCCTCGCCATGGGCAACATCGGCGACGGGCTCGACATTCCGGCCGGCGAGGACAACGTCCGCTTCGACGGGTTCTACACGATGCCGCAGCACGGCATCCTGACCACCTACGAGCCGCACATGCACTCGAGCGGCAAGCGCATGTGCGTCGAGGCGGTCTACCCGAACCAGACCCGCGAGATGCTCAACTGCTCGAAGTACGACCACAGTTGGGCGCGGGTCTACGTCTACGAGGACGACCACGCGCCGATCCTGCCGCAGGGCACGGTGCTGCACATCGTCGGCTGGTACGACAACACGCCCAAGAACCGCAACGTCGTGGATCCGCGCAACTGGAAGGGCTGGGGCAACCGGTCGATCGACGACATGTTCCTGCTGCTGCCGAAGGTGACCTTCCTCGACGAGGAGCAGTACGCGGAGGTCTTGGCCGAGCGCGAGATGCTGCGCGCGTCGCAGACCGCCAACCAGCAGAACTAGCAGGCAGGACGATCGGCTCTCGGCGGTTCCGGGCGCGCACCGCCGCGCCCGGGCCTCGAGGCCGCCTTTCCCCGGTTGGACGTCCCCGACCCACGGAGCGAGGCAGCATGGCAAGAATGGCGGTTCTGGCGGCCGCGGTGCTGGCGTTCATGCCCCCCGCCGCGGCCAGCGGGCAGCAGGCGTTCACGCACGGGCAGAACATCGCCCCGGTGTTCGAGGGCTGGGAGCCGAATCCGGACGGCTCGTTCAACATGGTGTTCGGCTTCTTCAACCGGAACTGCACGGAGGTGCTCCACGTTCCGGTCGGGCCGGACAACAGCATCGAGCCGGGCGGACCGGACCGCGGACAGCCGACCCGCTTCTTCCCGCGCCGCGGCAAGTTCATCTTCCGGGTGCCCGTGCCGGCGGACTTCGGCGCCAGCGAGCTCGTCTGGACCCTGACCGCCCACGGCAGGACGGAGCAGGCCTACGCCACGCTCCACCCCGAGTACATCATCGACAAGCGCATCACGATGATGAACGAGGCCGGGTTCGGCCAGCGGGCCGGCGAGGCGGACAGCCTCCACCCCGAGCTGCGGGTGGAGGGCGAGCGCGAGCGAACCGTCGGGGTGGGCGAGCCGCTCGAGCTGACGGCAATCACCAGCGACGACGGCCTGCCGCGCCCCCGGCGCGGTCAGGAGGATTCGGACGCGGCCGGTCTGATGTTCGGCTGGCTGGTCTATCGCGGCGAGGCCGCGCACGTCAGCTTCGATCCCGCGCAGTTCAACCCCGACTTCCGGGGGCGCGCGCGGGGCATCACGATGTGCCCGAAGTTCCCCCCGACGCCCGAGTGGGCCCGGAACGCGATACCCGAGGACGGCCGGATCACCGTGACGGCGACCTTCAGCGAGCCGGGCACCTACGTCCTGCGGGCGATGGCCCACGACGGCGGGCTCAAGACCACCCGCGAGATCACGGTCAACGTCACCGGCCTCCTTTAGACGGGGCTGCGCCCCGAACCCCCGGCGTCCGCTTGCGGGGTCCCCATAGCCCCGCGCCGCTCCCGCCGAGGCGCGCTGTGCGCGCCTTGGGGCGGGTCTGCGGCGTTCACCGTATTCCTGCGGCCAGGCTGTCGCAGCAGCTTTCCCGTCCCATCGCCGTCCGCTACCGCCGCGTGCCTTCGATGTCGGTCGTGACCCGGAAGAGCGTCTTGCCGGCGGTGATGTAGAGCGTCCGCAGGTCCGGGCCGCCGAACGCGACGTTCGTTATCGAATCCTCCGGCACCGGAATCAGCTCGAGCAGCTCGCCGTCGGGCGCGAACACGTGAACCCCGGCGGGCGTATCGAGCGTCTCGCTCGTGCCGCGCAGGCGGTTGAGGCCGGCCGCCACGTAGAGGTTGCCCTCGCTGTCGATCGTCATCCCGTCGCCGCTGCGCCCCGGGTAGAAGTCGTGGAAGACGCGCATGTTGCTCGCCGTGCCGTCCGCGGCCAGGTCGAAGGCGCGAATCATCCGCGCCCCGCCCTCTTGCTGCTGCGTCTCGATCACGTAGAGGGTGGTGTCGTCGGGCGAGACGACGATGCCGTTCGGGCGCACCACCTCGGGCTCGGTCAGGATGCGCTCGATCGAGCCGTCCGGATCGATGCGATACACGGCGTTGACCCCGGTGTACTCGTCGCCGTGCTCCGGCTCGGGCCGGTCGGTGAAGTAGATCCGGCCGCTGCCGTCGATCGTGAGGTCGTTCGGCCGGTGGAACAGCCTGCCCTCGTAGCGGTCGGCAAGCACCTCGACCTCGCCCGTCTCGACGTCGGTACGGGTGATGCGCGCATCCGCGGTGGAGCCGTCGTTCCCCTCGCACGCGAGCAGCCGCCACTGGTCGTCGAAGATCAGGCCGTTCGCCCGGTTGCTCGGCTCGCGGAAGGTCGTCACCGCGCCGTCCGGCGCCATCCGGAGGATCCGGTTGTTGGTGATGTCGGTGAAGTAGACCGACCCGTCCTCGTGCACGGTGGGCCCTTCGGTGAAGGCGATGGTCGCCGCCACCTCGAGGCTGCGCCCGCCCCCGGACTCCTGGGCGCCCGCCGCGCCGACAGCGACGACGACGGCTGCGGTGGTGATGGTCAACACGCGGCTGGTCGCTCTGAATCGTGACACGATCGCCTCCTCGATACAGGGTCCGGACGGTCGCCCGCGACGCTTGACGCGGATCAGGACGGGGCCTATTCTACGACACCAGCACCTCGTTCCCCCTGCAGGAGGCATTCGTGCCATTGCATTTGACGGGCCGCCGGAGCCCGTGTCGACTCGCTGCCGCCAGCGCCTGCCTCGTCCTGCTGGCCGCTTCGGCCGCGTCCGGCCAGACGGCGGGCGCCGGCGACAACTGGCCGCAGTTCCGGGGCGCGAACGCCGGAGCGGTCGCGGACGACGCGGCGCTGCCCGACACGTGGAGCCGGACCGAGAACGTCGTCTGGAACGTCGGGATTCCCGGCCAGGGGTGGAGCTCGCCGATCGTCTGGGGCGATCTGATCTTCGTCACGTCGGTCCTCAGCGACGAGCCGCGCCAGGAGCCCGGCCGCGACCTCATCCCGGAGCCGGGCCAGGAAGGCGCGCCGGTCACCTCCATCGACGGCATCGCCAGCGCGCCCCCGCTGGCCACGCCCTACACGTGGATGCTGCACGCCATCGACTTCGCCACCGGGGCGACGCGCTGGCAGCGCGCGCTGCGCACGGGCCTGCCGGCCAACCCGAAGCATCCCAAGAACACCTACGCGTCCGAGACGCCGGTGACCGACGGCCGGTTCGTCTACGTGTTCCACGCGAACGCCGGCCTGTTCGCGGTCGACTTCAACGGCGACATCGCCTGGTCGCGCGAGGTGACCGTGCCCGCCGCGCCGCCCGAGCTGGCGACCGAGACCCGCATCGAGCCCGGGCGCACGCTCGACGCCGGCTACTTCGCGGGCATCGGGCAGGCCGCCTCCCCCGCCCTGCACGACGGCCGCATCTTCATTGCCGCCGACCACGAGGCGCGCTCCTGGTTCTTCGCCGCCTACAGCACGCAGACCGGCGAGGAGCTGTGGCACGTGCACGAGGGCAAGACCGAGGAGGCGTACGGCTGGTCGTCGCCGTTCGTCTGGGAGAACGACCTGCGCACCGAGGTCGTCATCCTGGGCAACAACCGCGTGCGCTCGTTCGGCCTCGACGGCGCCCGGCTGTGGGAGATCGAGGGCCTGTCGGTGAGCACCACGCCGACCCCGCTCGCCGCCGACGGCCTGCTGTACGTCAGCTCGGGCTTCCCGTCGATGCTGTTCCGTCCCGTCTACGCCATCCGGCCCGGCGCCAGCGGCGACATCTCGCTCGAGGCGGGCGAGACGCGCAACGAGCACGTGGTCTGGTTCCACGACGACGCCGGCACGTACATGCCCTCGGGGCTGGTCTACGACGGCCTCTTCTACGGGCTGTACACGCAGGGCTTCCTGACCGCCCACGATGCCCGCAGCGGCGACGAGGTCTACGGCCGCGTGCGGATCGCGCGCGGCACCGGCGGCTTCACCTCGTCGCCCTGGGCGTACAACGGCAAGGTGTTCGCGCTGAGCGAGGACGGCGACACCTACGTCATCCGGGCCGGCCCGGACTACGAGCTGCTGGGCGTCAACCCGCTCGAGGAGATGGTCAACGCCACGCCGGCGGTCCTGCGCGGCAGCCTCATCATCCGCACCGTCTCGTCGCTCTGGCGGATTGCGAAGACCGACTGACGGCGGCGCGCCCCGTCCACGGGCTCGGTCACCTGGCAGGATAATTCGGCGACAGCCGCAGAGATTTCAGGGTTGCCTACCGCCGGCCCGCCCTCCCGCAGGGCGCCCACCCGGCGGTGTGCTACGACCGCGGCAGCCGCGTCCACGTGCCCCCGGCGCGGGCGCTCCCGACGACTGCCTCGATGAAGAGCATGCCGCGCAGGCCGTCGTCGACGGTCGGGAAGTCGAGCGCGAGCGGGTCCGGGTCCGTGCCCTGCCGGCGCGCGCGAATGGTGTCGCAGGCGTTGGCGTAGACGTTGGCGAGCGCCTCGATGAAGCCCTCGGGGTGACCCGGCGGGAGCCGCGTGGCGCGCGCGGCGGCCGGGCTGCGTGCCGCGACGTAGCCGTGGCCGCGGCTCCAGATCTCCGCGGGGCCGTCCAGGGAGGTCAGGTGCAGGCTGTCCGGCGCCTCCTGCCGCCAGCGCAGCCCGCGCCGCTCGCCGTACACCCGGAGCGACAGGCCGTTGTCCTCGCCGACCGAGACCTGGCTGGCCAGCAGCGCGCCGCGGGCGCCGCCATCGAAGCGCAGCAGCACGCTGGCGTCGTCGTCCAGCCTCCGGCGCGGGACGAACGTCGTGAGGTCGGCCGCGACCGCCGCAACCCGCCGGCCGCTGACGTACTCGGCCAGGTTCGCGGCGTGCGTGCCGATGTCGCCGGCAGCGCCGCCGGCGCCGCTCCGCCGCGGGTCCGTCCGCCAGCGCGCCTGCTTCATGCCGGTCCGCTCCAGCGGCGTCGCGAGCCAGCCCTGCGCGTACTCCGCGACCACCTTGCGCACGTGGCCCAGCTCGCCTGCCCGCACGAGGTCGCGGGCCAGCTTCACCATGGGATAGCCGGTGTAGTTGTGGGTCAGGGCGAACACGCGGCCGGACCGCGCCACCAGCTTGCGAGGCGGCGCGCCTCGGCGGCGTCGAACGTCATCGGCTTCTCGCAGACGACGTGGATGCCGGCGGCCAGCAGGTCCCGGGCCATGGGGAAGTGCAGGTGGTTGGGCGTGACGACGGACACGAAGTCGACCCGCTCGGCCGGCGGCAGCGTCCGCTCGTTGGCGAGCATGGCTGCGAGGGAGCCGTGGACGCGCGCCGGGTCCAGGCCCAGCTCGCGCCCCTTCGCCCGCGACTTGCGCAGGCTGGACGAGAAGGCGCCGGCGACCAGATCCACGCCGCCGTCCAGCAGCGCGGCGCGCCGGTGCACGTCGCCGATGAACGCGCCGGGGCCGCCCCCGGCCATGCCCATCTTCAGCGTCCGGCCCAACGTCGGCATCGCGTGGGGATCAGGCCTGCTCGAACGCGGCGTCGAAGGCGCGGCCCGACGGCGCGAAGTCGATCTGCCTGACGAACTCGCACGACTCGCGCGCCCCGTGCTCGCGGTCCATGCCCGAGTCCTCCCACTCGACCGACAGCGGGCCCTGGTAGCCGCTGCGGTTCAGGGCCCGGATGATCGCCTCGAAGTCGACGTCGCCGCGGCCGACCGATCGGAAGTCCCAGCCGCGCCCGGGCGCGCCGAAGTCGAGATGCGAGCCGAGCAGGCCGCTGCGCCCGTCGAGGGTGACGGCGGCGTCCTTCATGTGCACGTGGTAGATGCGGTCGGGGAACTCGTCGATGAAGCGGACCGGATCGATGCCCTGCCACTGCAGGTGGCTGGGGTCGAAGTTGAAGCCGAAGGCCGCGCGCCGCCCGACGGCGTCGAGGGCGCGCGCGGCGGTCACGACGTCGAAGGCGATCTCCGTCGGGTGGACCTCCAGCGCGAACCGCACGCCGCACTCCTCGAACACGTCCAGGATGGGCTGCCACAGCTCGGCGAAGCGCGCGAAGCCCGCGTCGATGGTGGCCGGGCTGACCGGGGGGAACGAGTACAGCAGATGCCAGATGGGCGAACCGGTGAAGCCGCAGACGACCGGCACGTCCAGGTTGCGGGCGGCGCGCGCGGTGTGCTTCATCGCCTCGACGGCCCAGGCGCGCTTGCCCTCCGGGTCGCCGGCGAGCGGCGCGGGTGCGAAGGCATCCGAGCGCTCGTCGTTCGGATCGCAGACGAGCTGTCCGGCCAGGTGGTTCGAGATCGCCCAGCAGCCGAGTCCCCGCGCCTCGAGCAGCGCCCGCTGCGCCGCGCAGTAGGCGGGGTCCGCCGCCGCGCGCCCGACGTCGAGGTGGTCGCCCCAGCAGGCGAGCTCCAGTCCGTCGTACCCGAAGTCGGCCGCCTTCGCGGCGACGCCGGCCAGCGGCAGATCGGCCCACTGGCCGGTGAACAGCGTGACCCGGCGTGGCATGCACACACTCATACCACACGCGGGGGCTATAATCGGCAGGTGCGCCACGCCGCGCTGGTCGTCGCCTGCTGCTGGACGCTGGGCTTGGCCGGGCCGGCGCTCGCCCAGTCAGGATTCCGCCCGCCCAGCGAGCTGTACCGCGTCGAGACGCCGCGCGCGGCGCAGCCCCCCGACATCGACGGGCGCCTCGACGAAGCGGTCTGGGAGGACGCGGTCGTCATCGACGACTTCACGCAGCAGGAGCCCAACGAGGGCGCTCCCGCGACCGAGCAGACGATGGTCCGCCTGCTCTACGACGAGCGCGCCCTGTACATCGGGGTCGAGGCGTACGACTCGCAGCCCGCGGGCGTCATCGCCACCGAGATGCGCCGCGACTCGCCGCGGCTGTTCGACGAGGACAACTTCCAGATCATCCTCGACACGTTCCACGACCGCCGCTCGGGCTACATGTTCGTCATCAGCCCACTGGGCGCCAAGCTCGAGCAGCAGGTGGCCGAAGAGGGTGAGGGCGGCTTCCGCGGCAACAACAGCCCGAACATCAACGTGAACTGGGACGGCGTCTGGGACGCCGTGGCCCGCCGCACGCCCGAAGGCTGGGTCGCGGAGATCGCGATCCCGATGGTCACGCTGCGCTTCCCCGCCGCCGACGCCCAGATCTGGGGCGCCAACTTCATGCGCAACATCCGGCGCAAGAACGAGCAGATCTTCTGGGCGCCCATCTCGAAGGAGTACACGCTGACCCGCGTCAGCCAGGCGGGGACGCTGACCGGCATCGGCGCCGTCAACCGCGGCCTCGATCTGCGGCTGACGCCGTACGTGCTGGCCGGCGGGCGGCAGGACCGGGTCGGCGCGCGCCTCGACCCGTCCGGATTCAACGAGTACGGCATCGACGTGAAGTACGGCGTCGCGTCCGGGCTCAACCTGGACCTGACGCTGAACACCGACTTCGCCCAGGTGGAGGTGGACGAGGAGCAGGTCAACCTGACGCGCTTCCCGCTCTTCTTCCCCGAGAAGCGCGACTTCTTCCTCGAGAACGCCGGCATGTTCAACGTCGGCGGCGGGGGCGGGTTCGGACGCTCGGTCGACCTCTTCTTCACGCGGCGGATCGGCCTGTCGGAGGGCGGCAACCCGATCCCGATCATCGGCGGCGCGCGGCTGACCGGCAAGACCGGCCGGCACAACATCGCCGCCATGAACATCTCCACGCAGGGGGCGTTCGGCAACCCGGGCGACAACTTCTTCGTGGGGCGCTACAGCCGCGACATCCTGGACCGCTCGAAGGTCGGCGCCATCGTCATCAACAAGGACGCGGTGGGCGGCGGCCACTACAACCGCACGTTCGCGGCGGACACCACGCTGGCCCTGCACCCCAACTTCTCGATGACCGCCTTCCTGGCCAAGACGCAGACGCCGAACGAGTCGTTCGGGGGCCGCTACGAGCCGCTCGAGCCGGGCGCCGCGGCGCGCGACATGGCTGGGTACGTGCGGACGACATGGCTCAGCCCGTCGTGGCACTTCTACACCGAGTACGCCGACCTGCAGGAGCACTTCAACCCGGAGGTGGGCTTCGTCCCCCGCCTCGGCATCCGGCAGTCCTCGGCCCACGCCGAGTGGAACCCGCGGCCCGACCGCTTCAACATCCGCATGCTCGACCCGATGTGGAGCCTCACCTACACCACGGATCAGCGCAACCGGCTGGTGACGCGGCGCATCCACAACATGATCGGCGTCTACTTCGAGGACGGCTCCCGCTTCATGTGGTGGTACAACGACTACTTCGAGCAGCTCGACGTGCCGTTCCACATCCGCCCCGACGTCACCATCCCGACCGGCACCTACCGCTTCGACGAATGGATGTTCGATTACCAGTCCGACCCGTCGCAGCGGTTCTACTACCAGGCGCGCTACTCGCCCCAGACGTTCTTCGACGGGACGCGCACCGACGTGCGCGCGACGCTCGGCGTGCGCGCGACGAGCCGGATCTCCGCCGAGGCCATCTTCAACCGCAGCGACATCAAGCTGCCCTGGGGCGAGTTCTTCGCCGATCTCGCCTCGCTGCGGCTCGACCTGACGCTGTCGCCGCGCATGACGTTCCGCTCGCTGTCGCAGTGGAACTCCACGACGGGCGAGCTGAGCAACAGCATCCGCTTCAACTGGATCTACAGCCCGGGCAGCGACATCTACATCGCCTACGACGAGCTGCGCCTCGACGGCGACCCGCTGATGCTCAATCCGCACATCCGCCGGCCGCTGTGGGTGCGCAACCGGCAACTCGCCATCAAGATGACCTACATGCTGTCGCGGTAGGGACCCAACAGCCCCGCGCCGCTTCCGCCGAGGCGCGCCGTGCGCAGCTTCCATCAGACGGGCTGCGCCCCGAACCCCCGGCGTCCGCTTGCGGGGACCCCTTCGCCCCGCGCC
>CAYGCV010000064.1:0-15756 GCA_964348425.1 uncultured Vicinamibacteraceae bacterium
CGCATGTCAGGATACGCCGGTCTCGTTCCGAAAACAAGTTAGCGCCTATGGGCCGAGCACCCGCGACTGGAGAAGCACGGGCTCGTCCTGACCGGTTGCGCCGTCTTGGCCGGAATCCTCATCTTTCTCGGCGCCGCCGTCCTGTGGCTGCTGGACGTGTTCTAGTTTCAATCGTTTCAATCCGCGCTCCTGCGGGGGGGCGGCGGGAGTGCTGCTGCCCACGCCTCGGTCTCCCGTTGCGTTTCAATCCGTGCTACCGAGTGGGTTGCGCCTTTGGCAGTTGCCCGACGGCCAGGCGCGGTAGTTTCAATCCCCGCCCCCGCGCGGGGAGCGACGCGCGCCGGACGCTGCCAGCCGTACGGCACTTGCTCGGCGTTTCAACCCAGTTTCAACCCTCGGCTCCCGCGCGGGGAGCGGGGCCGTCGGCGTGCCGGTCGCGCCAGCCACCAGTCGCCGTTTCAATCCCTGCTCCCGCCCGGGGAGCGACTCTGGCCACCGGGCCAAGCGCGGTAGTTTCAACCCGTACCCCCGCGCTGGGAGCGACACCGCCGGGCTCCAGATCCGGTTCAGCAGTTTCAATCCTCGCTCCCGCGCGGGGAGCGACTCCGTCCGTGCAAACAGTCGCTCCCGCGCGCGGGGAGCGATCTGCCTGCTGCCGCAACACTTCGGCCCGCTCGATGTTTCAACCCCCGCTCCCGCGCCGGAAGCGACCTGGATTGCGCAGGTCAGACTGCGGCGTTTCCTCCGGTTTCAATCCCCGTTCCCGCGCGGGGAGCGACTTCCTCGATGGCCTCGGCAGTCGGTGGAGACTACGCGCGGTAGTTTCAATCCGCGCTCCCGTGCGGGGAGCGGCCGTCCGGTGCTGGTATCCGTCGTCGCGCCGCGCCTCGTAGTTTCAACTCTCGCCCCCGCGCGGGGAGCGACTCCGTCCGTGCAAACAGTTGCAACCGAACCGCCCGGGTGCCTGTTCGCGCGAACGTCCATTTGTTGCCGCTCCCGGCCAGCCGGACGGCGGGACGTGCCCGTCCGGCCGGCCGCAACGCGTTGCCTCCCGGAGTGCGCGAGCTGGCCGGCCCCGCCCTGCCCGCTGCCGGTCCGCGCACCCGGGCCGCTCTCCCTGCCGCCGCTCAGATCCGGTCGATCAACGTGACGCCGGGCGGCAGTCCGCTCTCGTCGACGTGGACCGTGTAGTCGGCGTACGAGCGCGCCGGCGGCAGGCCGGAGTCGCCGAGCGAGCGCACCTCGCCGTCGACGACCCGCCTGACCGTCACGCGCTCGAAGAGCCGGTGCGCCGGCGCGTTGCCGAGCTCGCTCTCGTGCCGGAAGACGACCAGCCGCCGCGCGGTCATCTCGCCCCGCGCCGCCGACCGGTCGTGGTCGAACATCGTCTCGAGCGCGCTCAAGAACAGCTCGAGGTCCTCCTCGGAGAAGCCGGTCCCCCGCCCGCCATGGCCTGCGAGGCAGGCCGAGACGAAGCCGTGCGCGCGGTACAGCCCGTAGGGCACGATGTGCTTGCGGCCCATCGTCCGCACGTCGCCCTTCGCCTCGGCGTCGGCCTCGGTCGTCGCCGCCATGCGGGTGACCGTCACCTCGATCGGCAGGACCGGCTCGACCGAGCGCGCGAAGGTCAGCTGCACCGGGCCGCGCACCTGGCCGCAGTTGGCGCCCTTGGTCGACATCACCGCCCCGAACGTCCTGACGTCGAAGAACCTGGCGCACATCCAGGCGGTGAGCTCGCGCGCCGTCTTCTCGTCCTTCGGCAGCTTCTTGCGGTCCTCGGCCTCATGGCCGGGGACCACGATGTCCCAGGCCCGCTTCTGCTGCCGCTCGAGGACGGCGCGCTCGGCGATGAAGATCTCGCAGCCGGGCGCGTCGCCCCGGGTCATCGCGACGTGGTTGCGCACCTTGCGCTTGAGGCACACGTCCGAGACCAGCCCGGCGTTGGTCTCGGGGTCGAGCCGCGGAGCGTTGTCCGCGTCGGGGTCGCCGTTCGGGTTCCCGTTCGCGACGTCGAACAGGTAGACGAAGTCGTGGCGGTTGGTCAGTGCGGTCGTCGTCCGGGTCATCATTCGTCCTCGCCGGGGGGATGGAGGCCGGGATCGGCCTCCGGGCCGGCCGCGCCGGCGTCGCGGCCCGCCGTCCTCTGGTGGTGGTAGCCGATGGTGAAGCGCCCCTGGTCAGCGAGACTCAGGCTGCGCGGGAGCGAGGTGTCGAGGCCGTCCACGACGGCGTCGATCAGGGTGTTGAACCAGTCCGCGAGGCCGCCCTTGCCGGCGCGGCGCAGCCTGGCCAGGCGCCTCACCGAGTCCCGCTCGAGGAGCGGGAAGACCGCGGCCGGCGCCGCCGAGGCGGCGGCGAACCGCCGGCCGCTCAGGACCGTCCGCGCGCCGCTGCCGGCCGTGGCGCGCTCGAGGCGCTCGTACAGGGCGAAGAGCCGGCCCAGGCGGTAGGCCTGGTTCGTTTCGTTCTCGTCGAGTCCCATTGGGACACTCTCCTCTTCGAGGCCCAGCCGGTGGTCCCGGGCGATGCACGCCTTCAGGATGGCGGCGCGGCGCCCGCTGACCTCCCGGTCCTTCCTCATCCGTGTAATGGTCGCGGCCAGCAGCGGCCGCGGGTAGCGGCCGCCCTCCAGGATCGCGCGCGCCAGCGCGCCGGCGAGCGCGGGCGGCACGTTGCGGCTCTTGCCGCCCAGGGCGGTCTCGCGGAGCACGCGCCAGGGGGCCGGCGGGGTGCGCCACGCCGGCGGGTCCAGGCGGAGGTCTTCCCAGTGCTCGTGGACCCGCCTTTCGATCTCGCCGATCGGGCAGCGGATCCAGAAGCGGACCGACACGCGCGCCGCGTTCGGCGCCAGCCCGAGGACGCACAGCGGCGTGGCCTCGTCAACGCCCGCCGCGGCCTTGCCGGGCGGCCTGTTGGCCTCAATCGCCGCGAGCGCCTCGAGCGCGGCGGCCGGCTCCTCGGCCCGCGGGTCGATGAGCCGCGCGAAGAGGTCCTCGGCCGCGCCGGCGGCCGGGCCGCCGGCCGGCGCCTCGGCCCAGTACACGGCCGTCGTGTCGCCGAGGTGGAAGCGGCGGCCGCTGCCGCGCTCGAGCAGCGTGTTGAGGGCGGCGGCGCAGGCGAAGGCGGCGCGCTCGGACACCGGCGCGTTGGCGCCGCGCTCCTTGCCGAACGACTTGAAGGCGTCCTTCTCGAACGAGATCAGCGACGCGCCGGACGACTGCGTCCCGGCCACGCCCTTGACCGCGGAGTGCAGCCGCGCGATCGGCGCCCGCGCGCCCGTGGCGAGGCAGACGCCCTCGGCGCCCTGGCCGGCCTCGAGGCTCCGCAGCCAGACGCGGCGCAGCGCGGGGCGCTCGTGGAGCGGCGGGCCGGCGTCGAGCCGGAACGCGACGTTCGCGTCGAGCGCGCCCTCCGGGAGCGGCAGGCCGCCGAAGTCCCCGGGGCGCCAGGCGTCGAGAAAGCCGAGCAGCGCCCGCGCGCCCGCGTCGCCGCACCCGTCGAGGAGCCGGTGGTGCAGGTCCTTGAAGGCGGCGTGCTCGCGCCCGGCGCGCAGCTTCGCGGCGGCCTCCCTGGCGCCCGTCGCCCCCAGCGTGTACGCCGTCTTGTCCCACAGGAAGTTGGGCAGGGGCTGGCCGCAGCGCCGGACGGCGCGCGGCACCAGCCGGCGGGCGGGCCGCAGCGTCCCGTCGACGCTCTCGCGGAGGTCGTCGACACCCACGACGGCGCCCGTGGGGCCCAGGACGATGCAGAACGAGACGTTCTCGCGCGAGAAGCCGAAGGGCGGCGCGGCGCCCTCGGCGGCGAGCCGCTCGTGGAGGCTGGCGAGCGAGGCCAGGACGGTCATGCCCGCACCCCGTCCGCGCCCGGCGGCGGCACGTCGACGGCGCCGCCGCGCAGGGCGGCGCGGAAGAAGCGCGGCGTGATCTCGGCGCCGTAGTGGAGGTCGTGCAGCATCCAGCCGAGGTCCCGGTCGCGCTGGCCGGGGGGCAGGGCCGACGGCGGCAGCGACTCGCCCACGGGCGCGAAGTCGGCCGCGCACTCGCGCGTGCCCAGGTAGGGGCGGTGGAAGCACTGGCCGAGCGCGGCGCGGCGGTTGAAGATCGCCAGGTGCTTGGACGCCGCGAAGCGGCCCCTGGCCGTCCCGGTTGGCAGGGGGTGCGCCTCGATGACGTAGGCGACGTCGCGCAGCAGCGTGGCGGCGCGCTGCTGGCGGTCCTTCTCGATATAGGTCCGGAACGGGACGGTGGCGCCCTTCTTCATGGCCGCGCGGATGTTGCGCGGGGAGGCCTTGCCGCCGAGCTCGTTGCGCCGGAAGCTCTCGAAGCGGATGGGCCGCAGGACGTGGATGCGGTCGACCACCCAGCGGATGGCCGGCTTCCAGTGGATGGCCTCGAGGATGCCGCGCGCGGCCGACGGGGTCATCACGTCGTAGGAGACGCGCTCGACCTTCATCTCCGGCCGGGTGAAGCAGGCGTACTCGCCCCAGCCGTGCCGACTGACGCCGTGAACCATGGGTGTTCCTCCTTGCCGCTGCAGGCGGGCCGGCCTCTCCGCTGCCGCTGCTGGAATCTCGCGGCCGCGGGCCGGCCGGCCCGCCTGCCGGACTGGTGATCGGTGCGGCCCCGCGGGCGTGAGCGGCGCGGGGCGCCGGGTCTGAAGCCGGAACGGCCGGGGCCGGGACCTTGCGGCCCCAAGGGGGTTCCCAACGCGTTGGGAATGCCGAATGGAACGGCTCGACGACGACTTCGAACGCCGTGTCGAGCTACCGCCTTCGGTCGCAGCTCGGGCAGTACGCGGGGGGCATGCGCGGCGGCCGCCGGCTGTCCTCCTCGAGCGCGTACTTGATCCCGTCGCACGCGAAGCAGCGTACGCGGCCTTCGTGGTCGTAGAACGGCGCCTGGCGGCACCACGGCGGCGTTGCCGTTCGCTGGCCGACGGGCGCCCGGGGGTCCTTCAGGACGATCCGGTCGATGCGGTTGCGGCTCTCGAGGCGGGCGGCGATTGCGTCCTGATCGGTCCAGGCGTCCGGGGGCAGGGGGTCGGCGCCGCCGTCGATGTCGATGTAAAGCCAGACGGGCTCGACCGGGGCGCCGGCGGCGTTTCCCCACGCCCGGGCGACGCGGCGCTCGAGCCCTGTCGCTTCGAGCACGGCCCGCGCCGCGAGGCGTTCGGCGGGCTGGCTCTCGCTCCGCGTCAGCGTCAGCTTGACGTCGAGCGCGATCCGGCGCGTCACGTCGCCGGCCGGGAGCTCCGTCCGTTCGCGGACGAGGGTGACGGTGCGGGTGCCGGGGTCGTCGCCGCCCGTGCGGAGCGCCTCGTACGCCCGGAGCGTGCCAACGACGCCGCGGTACTCCTGCAGCTCCCTCGTGTCGCCGGTGCAGGTCACGGTGTCGAAGCCCTCGAGGCGGAGCCGGCGCAGCTCCTCGTCGCACAGCGCGACGGGCCAGTCGGGGCTCTCCGGGTCGTCGCCGTTCGCGATGTAGATGGCCCACTCGTCGGGAAGCCAGACGATGCGGGTCTCGGTGCGGGGGGGCGTCGCTGGGGTGGTGCGGCGCCTCGGAGCTGCCGGGGCGCCAGCGCAGGCTGTTTCCGGGTCCATTCACGCGTCCTTTCGAGCGCGGCTCCGCCCGTGCGTCAGACCTCCCCGGGCATCGCACGCGGCTGCCGCGGGGGAGCCGCGAGAACTGGCCGGTTCTTCGGTGTTGGATTCGGTCGCGGTGTCAAGCGGGGTTGCACGCCCCGCTCGTCGGGGAGGCCGCGGTCGGCGATCGCCATCGCGCTCGCGGCCGCGAGCGGTCAGAAGCGTTCGATGCGGACGTCCGCAATCACGGGCGCGCCGACGGGGACGGCTGGTGCGGCGTCCCGCGTGCCGCGGAGCGGGTTGCCGTACGCGCTGCCCGAGAGCCTGGCGGAATGTTCTGCCGGCGGTTCAGCCGGCGCGCGCGTCGGCCGCCGGCGGCGCGAGGCCGCCGGCGCCGGCAGCCTCGCCGGCCTTGTCCGGGCCGCCGGCGGCGTCGTCGGGCTCGGCCGCCTCGAAGGCGCCGGCCGGCGCCCACGCGAGAGCGGCGGCGCGGGCGGCCGGGGTCAGCTTCAGGCCCTCGGCCGTTCCCTCGCGCCCGAACGCCGCGCCCATCGCGGCGGCGAGCTCGTCCTTGCGGCCGCCGGCGTGCGCCGAGGCCCACTCGGGCCCGAGCGTCCGCCGCGCGACGGCCAGCATCGCGCTCTTGCGCATGCGGCTCCAGAAGCGCCCGGCGTCCGGCCGCCACGCGGCCGCGAAGGGGATCCCGAGCCGCTCGATGGTCGCCTCGACCTCGGGGCGGGCCTCCTCGTCGAACGAGAGCTGCGGGCGCAGCGCCCGGGCCACGGCGGCCGCGAACAGGCGGCGGCGGTCCTCGGCCGGCAGCGCCCGGAAGGCCGTGAACCGCTGCTCCGGATCCTCGATCTCCAGCCACCCGAGCGGGAGCCCGGCGCGGTTGCGGGCGAGCAGCTTGATGCCGGGGCTGGCCTGCTCGAACGCCGCCCGGTCGCCGGGCGTTCCGGCCGGCCGGTCGGCGGTTGGTGTGACTGTGAGCGCGAGCGGCTCTCTCTCGTGGCTCCGGGCGCCGAAGACCGCGGCCGCCAGCTGGTAGGCCGTCAGGTCGAACGCGGCCTCGAAGTCCTCGGCCAGGTGGGCCTTGACCAGCGCGCCCCGCGTCAGGCGCAGGTCGTCGGCGAGCCCGCTGGTCAGCCCCGCGGCCCGCACGGCCCGGCTGGCCGTCGTCCCCGGCGGCAGGTATACGGGCGGGCGGTAGCTTCCGGACTCGGGCGGCGGGGCCGGCCGGCCGGCGTCCGTGGGGGCCGCGGGCGCGGCGCCGCCTGCCGCGGATTCGGGGCCGCGCTGCGGACGGGGGACCTGCGCGGCGTCCTCGGGCCGCACGAGTCCCTCGTGGACCTTCAGCCTGCCGTCCTCGATGGTGGCGATGCACCCGGCGCAGGCCTTCTGCTCGGGCGTGAACGCCATCCGCTCGCCGGCCTCTTCCTCGATCTCGCGCCGCCTGGACAGGAGTCCGTCGTGCTCGTCGGCGAGCGGCCAGGCCGGATGATCGGCGGGCAGCTCGAGCGCGTCGTCGGCGCCCGTGTCGTACTCCTCGAGCCTGGCCTCGATCTCGGCGACGCGGGCGTCGATCCGGGCGATCTCGGCCTGCTGCCCGGGGTCGGGCCCGAGCGGCGCGCCGCGGACGCGGCCGTGCGTGTCGAGCGTGAACGCGCTGATCTCGGTGTACGCCCTGGCCCACTTCCAGCCGTCGGCGAGCCGGCGTTCGGCTTCCTGCTCGAGCAGGCCGGTTGCCAGCCGGCGGAGCACGTCCGGGTCGATGAGCATCGTGCGCTCGTCGTCGTCCCGGGAGAAGAGGTCGTGCTCGACGCGGCCCCCGGCCTTGAGGTAGGCGTCGAGGCCCACGAAACGGGCCGCGCTGGTGCTTGCCGGGACCGAGCCGGCCCTCAGCTCGCCGCGGATCCAGCGCGGGGCCGGGACCGGCTCGCTGCCGCCGATCCGGTTCCACAGCGCCAGCTGGCGCGTCTGGTCGGCCGTGGCGGCGAAGGCGGCCAGGTGCTCGGCCGTGAGCTGGCCGCGGCGCGCCGCCTCGAGGACCTCGGGGTGGATGCCGGCCAGCCGCAGGCGCCGGGCGACCGTGTGCTCGGAGATCCCGAAGCGCGCCGCTATCTCGGCCGCCGGGACGCCCTCGCCGGCCAGCTGCCGGAAGGCGGCCGCCTGGTCCACCGGGTGCATGGCGGCGCGGACCTCGTTCTCGGCTAGGCTGATCTCGGTGTCGCTGGTCTCCTCGTCGAGGATGCGGCACAGAACCCGCGTGTCCGGGTGCAGCAGGCGCTCGTCGGCGAGCTCGCGCATCGCCCGGAGGCGCCGGGTCCCGGCGACGACGTCGTAGCGTGCCGCGCCGCCGCCGGTCGCGGCGCGGACGAGCAGGTTCCCGAGCAGCACAGGTCGCTGCGGCGGTCGCGCTCGTCGGGGTCCCCGCCGGCGCCGAACGTCTCGTCGAGCGCCTCGGCCGCCGTGCACTCGAGGCCCGCGTGGCGGATCGCCACACGTGCGGCGGCGGTGTTGACGGCCCGGGCCGCGGTTGCCTTATCGTCGAAAGGCCCCAGCAGCCTGCCGGCGCCGCTGGCGTAGCAGCGCTCGTCGTCGACGCCCTCGCGGACTGTTACTCGGTGCATCGTGTCTCCTTCGGTTCACAGGCTGAGGAAGCGGCCGTTGTCCGGCTCTGGCGGCCCGGCTCTGGCGCGCACGCGTCGGCGATCGGCCTCTCCGGCGTGGCAACGGCGTTCGGGCGGGGCCAGGGGCACGGCCGCCCGGCTGAGTTCGCGGCGGCCGTGCCCGCCCAGCCGTGTTCACTCCGCGGCCGGAGCCGGGGCGGTGTGGACCTCGATTTTCCAGTTGGGCAGGATCCGGATCGTCACGCTGGCCTTGTGCAGGACGTACGGGAGGATCCAGCGCTCGACGTTGGTCCGGATGCTGGAGAGCCTCGCCTCCTCGGGCGACTCGAGCAGCTCGACCGCCCGGTCCATGGCGTTGTAGCGGAAGTTCTCCGACTGCGTCTCGTAGCTGTCGGCCCCCGCGTCGTCGGAGAACGAGAAGCAGGCGTCGTGCATCAGCTCGGCGAGCTCGGGCGCCTCGATGCCGCTGTCGGCTGTGACCAGGAGGCCGATGTCCTCGGGCCAGCAGGCGTCGTCGTCGCCGAAGGCCACGTCGGCCGGGAGGTCGATCGCGTCCTTGCGCCCATCGGCGTCCACGGTGTGGAGCGTGATCATCATCGTCTCGGGCCGGCACGTCTGCGGCGGGTTCCCCCGCTCGCGCAGCCCCTCGACCGTGCGGGCCTCGCCGCCGAGCGTGAAAGCCGTCGTCATCGAGGCCGCCCGGGTGAGCGAGTCGTACCAGCCGTAGCCCGCGAACTGGGGCTCCCGCCTGACGAGCCTGCCGGCGATCCCGGCCCTGGTGGCGGCGCGCCACAGGGCGTGCTGGTCGCAGACCGGGATGTCCTTGTCGACGACGATGGCGTCCGGCGGCAGGTCGACGCGGCGCTCGGGCTCTCGCCGGAGATACGAGAGCTCGTTGCTGGACGTGGGACGCCAGGGCGCCAGGCGCGCCCGGGCGTCGGGCAGCTGGACGCCGAGCGCGCTCGCCTCGGCGTGTGTGAGCACGCTGACGTCGACCGGCTCGTCGCAGGCCAGCATGGCGCGGAAGGCCGCCCGGCGGCACGCCGTGCGCAACTGGTCGACGAAGGGCGTCTCGACGATCTCCTTGCGCGCGGGGAGCACGAGCTCGAGCTCGGGGCTGTTGACGATGTCCGCCCGAGCGTACCAGTGCGCGTCGATCGAGCGCGTCACCGGGAGGCGGCTGCCTCCGATCACGATGCCGTGGAAGTTGAACTCGGGACGCGTTCCGTAGCTCGGCTCGTTCGTGCGGATGCCGATCAGGAGGCCGCGCCACTCCTCGGTGTACACCGAGCCCTTGAGGAAGTCGACGCGCTCGATCTCCTTGCCGCCGCAGGTGACGGGCAGCGGGAAGTGCCGTGCCGCCCTCCTCGCATCGCCCTCGGTGGCCCTGTCGTCGCTGAAGACCACCCGGGTTCCGAAGGGCGTCTCCTTGTCGGCGATCGTCTCGACGGCGGCCGCCTCCTCGCCGAGGAAGTGCGCGGGCGTCAGACGGACCTGCCAGCCCGGGCCCGCCGGCCCGCCGGCCGTGCGCGGGCGGCAGCGGGAGCGGATGGCGACGTCCGGGCAGCGGGCGAGCGCGTAGACGCCCATGCCGGCCGGGTCCTCGCGGCGGGCCGTCTCGCCGCGCCAGGCGGTCTGTCCGAAGGCGAGCAGCGCCGCCGGGTCGGCGATGCCGTCCCCGTCGTCGGTGACGGCGACCCGGCCGTCCGCGATCTCGATGTCGACGCGCGTGGCGCCGGCGCGCCGGGCGTTCTGCAGCAGCTCGCCGAGCGTGTCGGCGGGCGTCGCGTTGAAGAAGCGGGTGACCCGCCCGATGGCGTCCTCGTGGACGCGCGCGCGGATGGTCGCCGGGAGCGTGGCGGTTTCGTTCATGATGGTTCGTCTCCTGGGCGCGCGTGCGCCCTCGTTGTCGGCGGGCCGCCAACGGCGCCGGCCGCTGGGGCCCTGGTCCCAACGCGTTGGGACCGGCGTCTGCTCGTGCTGTTCGGTTCAGGCCTTGCCCCGGGCTTCCGGCGGCAGGGCGGGCGGTGGCGCCCCAGGGGCGGCGGCGTCCCGGCTTTCGGCGCTCCGCGCCGGCGCGGCGGTCAGCGTCCGGCTCGAGTGTGAGGAACGGTCCGGGTACGGGGGTAAACCGGACGATCCGGCGCCGCGTGGTTGCGGTCCGCACACGTGGTGCGGGCGTGTTCCAGGGTTGGCGCGGCGCGCTCGGCCGCCGCCGTCACTCCCCGTCCGGATCGCTCATGCCTCCCCAGGCCAGTGCCTCGGTGAAGCCGGGATCGTCCGCGCTGTCGAACGTCTCGGTGGCCTTGGCCTCGCCGAAGCGGCGGTTGAGATGCACGGCCGTCCCCTCTGCCCGGTGGCTGTCGATCAGCCGGCGCAGCTCGCGGACGGTCAGCGGTGTCCTGTGCCGCAGAGCCTCGATCGTCTCGCGGGCGTCGATCGTCGTCCGCTTGGTGGCAAGGAACCAGATGCCGGTGACCCGGCACACGCGGTCGGTATCCGGCTCGAAGAGGTGCAGGCCCCATTCGTATACCGGCTCGGTCACGTGTTCCGGGCGGCTGATGGGCGGCTGGACGGTCAGCGTCCATTCTCTCCGGGCCTGCCCTGCCGCCGGTGCGGCGTCTCCGGCTGGGGCCCGGTCCGGCGGGATTCCGGTCAGCCAGCGGGTCAGCCTGGTCCACAGTCCCTGTCGTTCCATTCTGTCTGCTCCTGTCGGCTGCGGCCGGGCGCGGCCGCCTTGCTGCGCGGCGGCCTGGCGCCGGGTCGTGTCCGGCCCTGGCCTTGGCGGATCTCCGGCTCGACGGTCGAGCTCTTCGAGTCCCTTGAAGAAAACCTCGTCGTAGCGGGGTGGAGGATCCGGGGGAGGTACGGATGGGCGTGCCGCAATGGACTGTTGGATCTTCTCCCGAGCGTCGGCAAGCTCGGCCTTGCGGCGGTGCCTCTCAGCCTTCGTGCGCCGAACGTGTCGGCGCTCGGGGGTTGCCTTGGGCGGCATCACGCTGTCGCCGGCGCTGGCGGGGCGGGGCTCTCGGTGTCGGCTTCGTGGAGCGCGTCCCCCCGATGGTCCTGAACGTGGTCCCAGATGGCGCCGGGGTCGTTGCCCGCCAGCAGGTTCTCGACCGCCACGGCGGCCTCTTCTGGCGTGACCGTGCCCAGCGTCTCATCGGTCAGGCCCGGTGAGCCGAGGAACAGGCTGTCCCGCTGCTCGGTGTCGAGCCCGAGGATCTCCTGCGCGATCTCGTGTGGCTCGAACGGGAAGCTGTGCTCCTCGACCGGCCTGTTGGCGATTTCGGCCGCTTCCATCAGGAAGAGGTCGATCGCGACGCCCGCGATGCACCCGCGCGTGCGGCAGCCGTGCTCGGCGTGCTCCTCGCTGATGTGGAAGCAGCCCATGTCGAATGTGTCGATGGGATTGGGGAGGTTCGGCCTGAAGGCTGTCGAGAACCGGTACCAGCCTATTGCTGCTGCCTTCGAGGCCTCGGTCTCGCTCTCCGGCGGCGGCAGCTTCCGCAGCGCGTCCCGTACGGCTTCGAGTCTCGCCCTGTTCATCAGCTGTGCTCCTTCCTGCCGTCTCCACCTGTACCGCTCGGGGGCGGGTTCCGCGTCCGGGCGAAGTGCTTCGTTATGGCGACGAGGCACTCGCCCGGCGAGTCGCCGGTGTGGATCGTCCTCGGTCCGTCGTCTCCGTTGACGACGGCGCGCCAGCAGCCCTCGCCCGTCGCTCGCCGTTCGATGCGTCCCGTGCTGACCGGCGAGCCGTCTTTCGTGGCCCGCACCTCGAAGGCGCCGGCACCGGCGGCGTCGATGCGGATCTCCATCTTCACGGCGTCCCGCGCACTACTGGCGCCAGCCCGCGGGCGTGAGTACGCGCCACTGGCTGATCCACAGCCTGGCTGCCTGCAGGAGCGAGCTGGTCCGCCCGCGCTCGCGGGCGTACGCCGTCCTGCCGGCCGCCGACAGCGCCGCTGCGCGGAGGAAGCACTTCAGGCCCAGCGCCTGGCTCCGGACCCCCTTCAGCGTGAACGGCTTGGGAACGTGGAAGTACAGGCGCCGATCGTCGATTCGCTGCTGGCACTCGACGCAGGCCTCGTACAGCTCGAGGCGCGTCTTGCCAGCGCTCGCGTGGCAATAGTGGCAGTGTCGCCCGGTGGGTCGTTCGTCTGTCATGGGTGTGCGTTTCCTCGAGCCGGTCCGGTGTACGTGCGGTCGCCGCGTGCTGCGCCACAGGCGTCAGGCTGGTCCCGCGTCCTCGCTGCCGGTGTCTTCGGCCTCGCCGGCCTCTTCCCCTCCCGCCGCGTCCTCGCCGGTCTCCGCCGCGGTGGCGTTCCGCTGCATGGCGCCGGTGGCCGAGAAGTTGCGGAGGTTGCGCTCCTCGCGTTCAGCCTCGTCGAGGAGGCGCTCGAGCGCCAGCCGGATCAGCTCGGAGCGGTTGACGCCGTAGTGTTCCGAGGCCCGGTCGGCGCGGTCGATCAGCGCCCCGGGCATCTTGTGCGTGATGGTCCGCTGGTGGTGACTGCTGTGGGTCCTGAGAAGCTCGAGAACGGTCATCGGGATCCTCCCGGGGCCGCGCCGTGCCGGCCGGCCCCTGGCTCGTGTGGCGGTCCGTGCCGCCGCCTCGTCGTCTGGTACGGCCGCCCGGCGCGCACGTCGCCCGACGGTGGGTGGCCGGGATGGGCGTTTCAGTCGGCTCGCGGTCCAACGCGTTGGGCCGGGCGTTCGTCCGTTGCGGACGGCGTCGCCGGCCCGCTCCCGCGCGGGGCGCGGCCGGGGGGTTGGTGGCCGAGCGGGACTCGCGGATGGGGGCGCGCGCCGTCCCCTACCCGAAGACTGGCCTCTCGGGACCGAAGGGTCCCATCGTGCTCCGGCTCTCGCCGGCCGTGGTGGTCCGCAGGTCCTCGGGGATCTCGTCGAGGAACGGCGACGGCGCCGTTGGCCGCCGCTTCTCTCCGTGGCCGGTGAGCGCGGGGACGCACAGCAGCAGCTCGGAACGCGCGCGGGTCATGCCGACGTAGGCCAGACGGCGTTCCTCCTCGACGGCGGCGCCGTAGTGCCTGGCCGAGGCGACCGTGCGCCGGTGCGGCAGGTGCTCGGCGTCGAAGCCGCCGATGACGACGGTGTCGAACTCGAGTCCCTTTACGCCGTGCAGTGTCGACAGCGTCACCCGCACGCTGGCGTCTTCGGCCCGCGCGGGCGCGCGCATCGACCGGCAGTGCGTCAGGAAGTTGGCCAGCAGCCTCAGGCGCTCGCCGGCCGACGCGGTGGCGGGCTGCCCCGCGTCCTGGCGGAAGGTCGCGGCGTCGAAGGCCAGCTCGTCCAGGTTGTCGATCCGCTCGGCGGCGTCCGGGCCGCCCGCGGCGCCGATGGCCTGCCGGTACCCGGTCTCGAGGACGGCGGCGGCGACCAGGTCGTCGAGCGGCAACCGCCCGGCGGCGGCGTGCAGGCCGGCGGCCAGCTCGAAGCGGGTGCGGAGGCTGCCGGCGTGGCGCCCGGACAGCGCGCCGGTTTCGACGGCGAGCGCCGCGCGGCTCCAGAACGTCGGCCGTCTCATCAGGTCGATCTGCCGGGCCGCCTGCCGGCCGGTCCGCGGATGCGGGGGCAGGTCGACGAAGCGGCGCATCGCGTCGTCGTCGTCGGCCGGGTCGGATGCGGCCTGCAGGCAGGCCAGCGCGTCGAGGATCTCGGGCCGGTTGTAGAAGCTGTCGCCCCCGATGACGCGGTAGCGGATCCCCGCCCGCTTGAAGGCCGACTCGAAGGCCCTCGACTGCGCGTTGGTCCGGTAGAGGACCGCGACCTCGCCGTTGTCGCGCTCGATGCGCGCGGCGGCGCGCTGGACCGCGAAGGCGGCCTCCGCGTCCGGGTCCGCCGCGTGGTGGACGGCCGGGGGCGGCCCCGGCGGGCCGGCGGCGCGCAGCGGGTGGTCGAGCCGCTGGCCGTTGCGGCGGATCATGGCGCCGGCCGCCTCGAGCAGGCGCGCGCCGGAGCGGTAGGCCAGCTCGAGGTCGATGCGCGTCGCGGCGGGGAAATCGCGCTGGAACCGCAGGATGTTGTGCAGCTCGGCCCCGCGCCAGCCGTAGATGGCCTGGTCCGGGTCGCCGACGACGAAGACGTCGCCGCGGCCCTCGGAGATCTGGCGCACGAGCACGTACTGGGGGAGGTTGGTGTCCTGGTACTCGTCGACCAGGATGCGGGGAAAGCGCTCGGCGGCGGCCCGGCGCGCGGGCGGGTGGCTGTCGAGCGCGCCGACCGCGGCAAGCAGCAGGTCGTCGAAGTCGAGGCCGCCGACCTCGGCGAGCGCGGCCTGGTAGGCGCCGGCGAGCCGGGCGTTGCGGCCGGCCTCCTCGTCGCCGTCCCAGCTGCGCGGCTCGGCGGGCGGCCGCATCCGGTTCTTGATGGTGCTGATCCGGTGGAGCACGGTCTGCGGCCTGTGGATCCGGGTGTCGATCGAGGCGTTCCACATGCACCGCTGCATGATGCCGATGCGCTCGGCTCCCTCGATGATCCGGAAGTCGGCCGGTATGCCGATGGCGGCGCCGTGCTCCCGGAGCAGTCTGCCGCACAGCCGGTGGAAGGTGGAGATCCAGACGGCGTCGGCGTCGCCGCGCGGCAGCATCGCGCGCAGGCGGCGCGCCATCTCCTCGGCCGCCCGGCGGGTGAAAGTGATCGCGGCGATCCGGTTCGGAGCGGCGCGGCCGCTCTGGACCAGGTGCGCGATCCGGGCGCAGATCACGCGGGTCTTCCCCGAGCCGGGGCCCGCGATGACGAGGACGGGGCCGTCGGGGGCGGTGACGGCCTCGCGCTGGCGGTCGTTGAGCGCCGCCAGCAGGCGGTTGGACTGGTGCGGCGGCGGGCCGGCTGCCATGGCTTCGGGAGATCGTACAGGTGCGCCCGCCAGCCGTGTCGGCGGGGGTGGACGTGGCGTGTCCGTCTCTTGCCCGGAGCGGCCCGGCCGCGTCACTCCGCGGTTTCCGACGGGCTGGGCGGTTCTGTCCGCTGGCCGACTGCCTCCGTGTCCGGCTGGCCGCTTGCTTCGCCGCTGTCCTTCCAGTCCTTCCAGTGCGTGCGGCAGTAGAGCTTCAGGCCGCTGCTGCTGTGGCGCGCGTAGTGGGTCGGCAGCTCGCCGCACGGCGCGCCGTTGCCGCCGCCGTCGCAGCGCAGCTCGCGGCCCCTCGCGCCGGCGATGGCCGCGCGCGCCATGGCGTCGCGGACGCCGAGCGCGCGCTCGATCCAGCGCACCTCGTCCGGGGTCAGCACGTACAGCTCCGCCGTTGTCCCGGTTTCCATCGGCTTGCTCCTTTGCTGTGCCGCGTTCGTGCGGGAAGGTTGCCGGGGGCGTCCCGCCGGTTCGGTGGAGGCTCCCGCGCGCGGGCTCTAGAGGCGGTTCTCGATCCGGTCGAGCGCGATGGCGTAGCGGCGGCGGAGCCCGTCGTTGAGCGTCTCCGGCGTGACGCTCAGGTGGTCGCCGATGTCGGCGGCCTTGACGGTCTTGGCGACTAGGTTGCCCGAGCTGACGACGCGGTCGATGTACTGGGCGTAGGTCTCGGTGTC
>CAYGCV010000065.1:0-15607 GCA_964348425.1 uncultured Vicinamibacteraceae bacterium
CCTCTTCTTTCCGGAGAAGCGCGAGTTCTTCCTCGAGAACCAGGGGCTGTTCGCCTTCGGCGGGGCGGGGACCGGGGCGTTCGGCGCGGGCGGCGACACGCCCGTCCTGTTCTACAGCCGCCGCATCGGCCTGAGCCGGGGGCGCGAGGTGCCGATCGACGCCGGCGGCCGGCTGACCGGCCGGGTGGGGAAGTTCAGCGTCGGACTCCTGAACATCCGGACCGGCGACGAGCCGGCGGCGGCGGCGCGGGCCACGAACTTCTCGGTCGTCCGGCTCAAGCGGGACGTGCTGCGGCGGAGCAGCATCGGGGCCATCGTCACCCGGCGCTCGGTGTCCGCGCGGGGCGCCGGCGCGAGCGAGACCTACGGCCTCGACGGGACATTCTCGTTCCACGACCTGCTCGACATCAACACCTACTGGGCGGCCACCAGCACGCCGGGATCGGGGGAGGACGACGTCAGCTACCGCGCGCAGCTCGACTATCGCGGCGACCGCTACGGCGTGCAGCTCGAGCGCCTCGCCGTCGGGACCGACTTCAACCCGGAGGTGGGATTCCTGCGCCGGGAGGACTTCGAGCGCAGCTTCGGCTCGTTCCGCTTCAGCCCCCGCCCCCGGTCGCTGGCCCTGGTCCGCAAGCTGACCTGGGAGGGCCGGCTCGGCTACATCACCAGCCGGGCCGGCGTCCTCGAGACGCGGCTGGCGCAGGGGCTGTTCGGCATCGAGCTCGAGAACAGCGACATCGTGAGCGTCGAGTACACGCGCAGCTACGAGTTCCTCGAGGCGCCGTTCGAGATAACCCGCGACGTGGCGATTCCCATCGGCGGGTACGGCTTCGAGGACGTCCGGGCGTCGCTCGAGCTCGGCCGGCAGCGCAGGTTCTCGGGCCTGCTGGCCGCCCAGCACGGCACGTTCTTCAGCGGGACCAAGACCACCCTGGAGTTCGGCCTCGGCGGCGGCACCTCGCGCGGCCGGCTCGAGATGACGCCCCGCTTCTCGCTGGAGCCGGGGCTGTCGATCAACCGCATCGATCTGCGCGAGGGCCGCTTCACCACCACCCTCGTGACCACCCGGACCAGCTACACCTTCACCCCGCTGATGTTCTTCAGCGGGCTGGTGCAGTACAACTCGAGCGAGGCGGCGGTCAGCGCGAATCTCCGGTTCCGGTGGGAGTACCAACCCGGCAGCGAGCTGTTCGTCGTCTACAACGAGGCGCGGGACACGTTGAACCCCCGCTTTCCGCGCCTGGAGAACCGGGCGTTCGTGGTCAAGATCAACCGGCTGTTCCGCTTCTGAGTCACGAGGCGGCGTGCGCCCGGTTGCAGCGATCTCGTCGACATGGCGGTCAGGTGAGCAGCCTCTGCCGGAGCGCGCGCTCGGCCTGCCGGCTCGCGGCCAGCAGCAGGAGGTCCAGCGGCAGCATGCCGACCTTGCCCCAGGCGGCACTAGGCGGCATGCCCAGGGGCTCCGGGCTGACCAGATAGCACCGTCCTTCGAAGCGGGGGAAGCGCTCCATGAACCGTTGCGGCCCGCTCGTCGGATGACGCGTGGACGAAGCGATCTCGAACGCGATCGGATGCTCCGGATGGTCGTAGATCAGGTCGACCTCGTGGTTGCCCTCCCGCCAGTGGTAGAGGCGCACCTGCGTCTGCCGGGCGAGGGCATGCAGGTGGCCGGCGACCAGGTTCTCGTGGAGCAGACCCATCTCGGCCGTGTCGGTCAGCGGACCCAGCCCGCGCTGCAGGGCCGCGTTCCGAACCGCGCCGTCCACGAAGTAGAGGCGCCGGCCCCGGCGCTGGACGCGCCCTTCGCGACCGGAGTAGTTCGGCAGCGTGAAGACGAGGAAGGCCCGCTCCAGGTACGACAGGTAGCGGTCGAACGTGGGCTGCGACAGCCCGTCGAGCTCCTGGCACAGGCGTTGCGGCGACAGCAATCCGGTTACCTGTCCCGCAAGGGTGTAGAGCAGGCGTTCCAGCATCATCGGGTTGTCGACGCCGAAAGCCTGCGGGATGTCCTTGTAGATCGCCCGTTCGACCGCGTCACCGCGCAGGGTCCGTTGCGACCGGAGCAGCGTCGAGACCTCGTCGTCGCCCTCGTCGCCAGCCCCGAGCGCCACCAGCAGCTCGGGAAACCCGCCGGTGAGCAGGAACGCTCGGCGGAGCGGCGGCAGCGCAGCCACGTCGCACCGGGCGTTCAGCGCAGCCTCGATGGTGTCGCTCAAGGTGGCTTCCATCGGGATCGGCGCGTCAGAATCGACCAGATCGAGGAACTCGCCGAACAGGTACGGCGCCAGGTACTGCTCCTCCCATCGTCCGACGCCGCTCTCGAGTCGACGTTCCCGCAGCGCCGCGGTCGAGCTCGAGGAGCCGGCGATGCGAAGCGGCCACCGCTCGTCATGGAACGTCTTGAGCCACAGATCCCAGTCCCGGGCGTACGTCAGCTCGTCGAGGAACACGAAGGCGGGCTCGCTCGGATCGGCCACCCCGTCTCGAATCCCACCCAGCAGGCGCCCCAGGTCGAGGGGCACCAGCAATGGGTGATCGAGCCGCAACCACCAGATGCGGCGGCGGTCGATGCCCTGGGCGAGGAGTCGGCCTGCGGTCTGGTAGAGGCAGGTCGTCTTGCCGACGCGGCGCGGTCCCAGGACGAGCTGGAATCTGCGCGGCTCCCCGGCCAGCAGGCGGCCGGAGAGCAAGGCAGGGAGCGGTCGCTCGACCGACGGCGCCAAGGATGCAGGTACGTTACCGGTCGACATCCATGGGTTCTGCTCCAGGAGAACCCGCCCGTAGTCGGCATCTGAAGGCTGCCACGAAGGCCCGCTGCGTCGACTCCGCGGTCTCTTCGGCATGTCCAACCTGGCCGTAACCGAGCATCGTGGTGGCTATTCTGATATTAGAATACACGCAATGAATTTTAACTGCCAGGTATCAAACATGAGCTGCCGGTTCTGGTACCTGTTGCCCGCCCCCGTGCACGGTTCCCGCGCGGCCGCATGGTGGCCGTCCCCCGCCCCCCGAGCCATCGCCGGCCCGGTCGACGGAGGCTGTCGCCGTGCCCGGACCGGGCGCGCGTGAGGTAGTATGCGCGGCAACGAGAACTCCCGGAGGCGGCGGGTACACAACGGCGGTGGCACTGCGCTGCGCGGAGGCTGTCCGGCCTGACCGTGACACCACGGGCCGCCGGAACGTGACCGTCACCGTCCGCCACTGACTGCCAGTCGCACGGAGAAAGACGATGGGAAGCAGGTTCTGGAAGATCGTTGCTGTCGCGTCCGTCCTCGGTATCGCGCTGGCCCCGGTCAGCGGGCAGCAGACCCCGCTGACGCCGGAAGAGCTGCTGGAGGATACGGCCCGGGGCGCACGGCTCAACCGGACAGGCAGCTTCGTCCCGTTCCCGTCCGTGGACCCGGCGACCACCGTCGACTGGCCGCGTCACAACTTCGACATCGCCAACTCCCGCCACGCCCCGCTGGACCAGATCGACTCGTCGAACGTGGGCTCGCTGGCCGTTCGCTGGCTGTACCACGGCGGCAGCGGGCGGGCGGCGCCGGTCGTCGCGGACGGCGTGATGTACCTGACGACGCCGAACGCCGTCGTCGCGCTCGACGCCGCGACGGGACGGCCGGTGTGGCGCAACGCGCGGGCCGCCGGCACGCGCGGCGCGGCGTACGGCGACGGCACGGTCTACACCGCCACCGATACGCGCGTGATGGCGCTCGACGCCCGCACCGGCGAGTTCGTGGCAGGCTTCGGCCAGGACGGCGTGTCGCACGTGCTCACGGAGGTGCTGCAGGCGCGCTACCCGGAGCTCGACGAGCCGACCTCGTGGGGGTACCGCTACAACATGGCGCCGCAGTATCACGACGGCATTCTCATCGTGGGCACGGCGCTCAGCGAGAGCCACATTCCGGGCGGGATCGTGCTGGCGCTCGATGCCCGCACCGGCGCGCTGCTCTGGCAGTTCGTCACCATTCCGCAGGGTCCCGGTGACGAGGGCTGGGAGATCGCCCGCGATACCTGGATAGGCGGGGTGCGTCACGGCGGCGGCGTCTGGGGCACGCCGGCGATCGACCGCGGGACCGACACCCTGCACCTCACCGTCGCCAATCCGTCGCCCGACCAGGACGGCTCCGCGCGCAAGGGGATCAACCTGTTCACGAACGCGTTCGTGACGCTGGACCTGCGGACCGGCCGGATCGTGTGGTACTACCAGCAGATTCACCACGACATCTGGGACTACGACGCCGGCCAGCAGCCGACGCTGTTCGACATCGACGTCGGCGGCCAGGCGGTGCGGGCGACGGTCGCCGGCAACAAGAACGGTCTGCTGTACATCCTGAACCGGGAGACCGGCGAGCCGATCAACCCGATCGTGGAGACGCCGGTGCCGACGGACACCGAGACGCCCGGCGAGGAGGTCTGGCCGACCCAGCCGATCCCCCACACGGCGGCCGGCCAGCCGATGACGCCGCTGGCCCGCCAGTTTCCGACCGAGAACCTCTACCCGCAGTTCGGGGCCTACCCGAAGCTGCCGTTCTACACGCCGCCGACGCTCGACGGGGCGCTCCACGCGCCGCGCGAGGGCGTGCACTTCGGGGTCAACTCGTTCCACCCGGGGACCGGGCTGGTGTACGTGGCGGGGCGCGACTTCCCGATCTTCATGACCGCCATCCCCGTGGGCAACACCCTGCGGCCCGGCCAGTTCAGCACCGCCGGTCGCCGCCTGTCGGCCGCGCCGGCGCTCGGGAACGTGTCGGCCTACGACCCGGCGACCGGCGAGCTCGCCTGGCGGACCGAGATCGACGGCGGCCCGTCGGCCGGCACCTTGTCGACGGCGGGCAACCTGGTGTTCACCGCCGAGCGCCAAGGCACGTTCTTCGCGCTCGACGCCACGACCGGCGAGCTGCTGTGGCAGTTCCACACGGGGGCGAACGTCAGCGCCGCGCAGATCACGTATCAGGTCGACGGCGTGCAGTACGTCACGGTGCCCGCGGGCACCGTGGTCCTGACGTTCGCGTTGCTCGACCGCTGAAGAGGAGCCGCGCCGGGTTAGCGGCTGGCCGCCGGGCGGGCAGGCACGGCCTGCATGAGGAGGGCGAGCGCGCGGGCCAGCGCCGCGTCGCCGGGGCCGGCGCCGCGGAAATGGCCGAGTCGCACGACCACGAGGTCGTGGGACGGAATGATGAGCGTCTTCTGCCCGCCCGCGCCGGACATGTAGTAGGCGTCCCGGGGTATGGGGTACGCGCCGGCGCCGTTGATCCAGAAGAAGCCGCCGTAGACCGGGCGGCCGTCCGCCTCCCAGGCCGGCGCGAGGGTGCTCACGAAGTCGGCGTACCCGGCGGGCAGGATGCGCTCGCCCTGCCAGACGCCGTCCTGCAGGTAGAGATTGCCCAGTCGCGCCCAGTCGCGCGCCGCGCCCAGCTCGTAGCCCTGCAGCAGGAAGTTGCCGGACGGGTCGGTCTCCAGCACCATGTTGCGGATGCCGATCCGGTCGAACAGCGCGCGCTGGGGGAACGTGTGGTACTCCTCGCCCCGCCCTTCGACCGCCAGGCGGACCAGGTAGTTGATCAGCACCGGGTCGGAGTTGCGGTAGCGGCCGACCGTGTTCGGCGGCCACTGCGGCGGCCGGGTTGCGGCCCAGGCGAAGGCGTTGGGGGCGCCGGTGTAGACGTAGACGTGGTCCGGGTAGCCCAGCGCCGGGTCGTAGTCGGGATCGAACGGCGCCCGGAACCGGAGCCCGCTCGACATGCGCAGGATGTCGGCGATGCGGATGGCCTGGCGCGGGTCGCCGGCCTGCTGCCACTCCGGCACGGGGGCCGGCTGCCACAGGTCGTACGCCCCCTGCTGCACGAGGACGCCCATCAGCGTCGCGGTCAGGCTCTTGCCCATCGACCCGCTCTCGAGCGGCGTGTGCAGCGTGATCCCCTCGCCGTACCGCTCGCCGATGATCCGGCCGCGCCAGGTCACCACGAACGCGGCCGTCATCGCCGCCGGCGGGTCGAAGGCGGCCTCCACCGCCTGCGCCACCAGCGCGGCGTCGAGTCCGGGCGGCAGCGGGTCGTCGGGCAGCACGTCGCCCATCGGCCACGGCGTCGAGGCGGGGTCCGGCAGCGCGCTCGCGACCGGGACGGGCGTGAAGCGCACGGCGCTCTCGCCGAGCGGCAGCGCGACGCACCCCTGCCCCCCGACGTACCGCGCGGTCCGCGTGACCCCGTTGGCCAGGGTGAGATGGACGGCCTGGTCCTCGCGGTCGATGACGCGCTCGACGACATGCCGCCGATGGCGGTACGGACCGGTGAAGAAGCCGATGTTGGCGGCGGCGAAATCCGGGTCGAGCCCGGTGATGAAGACGGCCGAGCAGAGCGTCTTGGCAAACCCGGCGGTGTGGTGCAGGAGCGGGTCGCCGGACGGCGCCGCGTACTCGGTGTCGAGCTCGAACTGGGCGGCGCGCGCGGGCAGCGGCTGCGTCTGGCCGGCCGCGGGCGCCGCCGCCGCGGCCAGACCGGCCGCCGAGAGCCCGGCGACCAGGACGAGCGCAGCCGCCCACTGACGGCTCGCCGGCACCCGCTGCGCGTGCTGGGCGAACATCCTGGTTACTCGCCGCCCGGCCACAGCACGCCCTGGTGCGGGGTCCGGATCGGGCCCTCGCCCCTGTAGACGAACTTCTGGAGCCGCTTGCCCTCGTACGTCTCGGTCGTGTAGACGTTGCCGTGCGAGTCGACCGCGACGTTGTGCGTCCCGTAGAACTGCCCCGGCTGCCGGCCGCCGTTGCCGAAGCTCGAGATGAGCGTCAGGGACTTGCGCTCGACGATGTAGACCTTCTCGTTCGTCCCGTCGGCCACGTACAGGTACTTCTGCTCGCCGTCGGCCGAGAACGCGATGTCCCACACCGACCCTGACCCGAGCGTTTCCTTCTCGATGAACAGCTCCTTCACGAAGGTGCCGTCCGGATTGAACACCTGGATCCGGTCGTTGGCCCGGTCGCAGACGTACAGCAACTGGTCGTGCGACATCTCGGCGCAGTGCACCGGCGTGCGGAACTGCTGGGGCGGCGCCGCCCGCGGGTCGTAGCGCCCGAGGTCCGCGTCGTCCGGCACGTTGCCGTACGCGCCCCAGTAGCGCTTGAACTCGCCCGTGTCCGCGTCGATCACCACCACGCGCTTGTTGCCGTAGCCGTCCGAGACGTACGCCTCGTTGGCCAGCGGGTCGACCGAGATCTCGGCCACGCGGCTGAAGTTCGCCATGTCGTTGCTGCCCATGCTCTGGCCGGCCCGGCCCACCTGCAGCAGGAAGTCGCCGTTGCGCGTGAACTTCAGGATGTGCGCGTCCTCGCGGTCGTTGCCCCCGATCCACACGTTGCCCTTGTAGTCGATCGTGATGCCGTGGTTCGACCGCGGCCACTCGAAGCCCTCGCCCGGGCCGCCCCAGTGCCGCTTCACGTTGCCCGCCGGGTCGAACTCGAGCACCGGCGGCGCCGGCACGCAGCAGTCGACCGCCACCGGCGGGTCGGCCGCGGCCTCGATCTCGCCGGCGTTGAGCGTCGCCTCGCGGTGCACGATCCAGACGTGGTCCCACTCGTCGACCGCGACGCCGATGGCCGCCCCGATGACCCAGTTGTTGGGCAGCGGCTTCGGCCACAGCGGGTCGACCTCGAAAATGGGGCCCCAGGTCAGCCCCTCGGCCTGCGCCGCCACCGAGCGCTCCAGCGCCGACTGGCCGAAGGCCAGCGCCGCGAACAGGACGACGCCGGCAAGACCCATCCACAGCTTGCGGTTCCGCAACTGGCTTCTCATGCGATTTCCTTCTCCGCCCGTGCGGCGCGGGGTCCCGGCCCGGCGCTCGGGCTGGACAGGTGCTACCGCGCGTTGTCGGGTTCGCCGCCGGCGAGGATGATCTCCTCGTTGGTGTAGCCGAGCGCGCACTGCGGGCAGGCGGGAGGGGTCAGCCCCGCCGCCTCCATCAGTCCGCGCAGGAACCGGTAGGTCTCGGGAAACGGCTCGATCGTGTCGACCGGTCCCTGCGCGATCGTCACCGGCATCCAGCCTTCCTCGTTGGCGGCGTCGAGCCTGGCGCCCCGCGCCAGCAGCAGCTCGACGACCGAGTTGGCGCCCCGGTTCGCCGCCCCGTGCAGCGCCGTGTTGCCCGCCTCGTCCGCCTCGTTGACGTCGACGCCCGACTCCAGGACCAGCCGCACCGCTTCCAGGGCCTCCGCCTCCGAGCCCGGACTCTGCCAGGCGTAGGTCGCGGCGCCCGCGGCCGCCATCAGCGCGGTCGACCCGGCCGGCGTCTTGACGTACGGATCTGCGCCGTGGGCCAGCAGCAGCCGCATCACCGGCACGTCGGCCGCCACGGCCGCCAGCATGAAGGGCGTCGACCCGACGGTGTCGAACAGCGGCGAGGTGGCCTGCGCCAGGCGCACGCGCCGCGCGGCCGGCCGGTTGGGATCGGCCCCGTGGGTCACCAGCGCCTCGAGCAGACCGAAGCTGTCCACGCTGCCGGTCGGCAGCGGGTCCGGCACGACCCGGAAATGCGGCCGGTGCGCCAGGACCGCCGTGTGCAGGGCGGTCCACCCCACGCCGTCCGCGTTCGCGTCGGCGCCGCGCTGCAGCAGCCAGACCGCCAGCTCGTAGTTGCGATTGTCGACCGCCACGACCAGCGCGCTCGAGCCGTCTGGCGCGGTGTCGTCCACGTTCGCACCCGCGTCGGCCAGCGCCTGCGCCGCCTCGAGGTGGCCGTTCCTGACGGCGAAGAGGAACGCCGAGAAGCCGCCCGGCCGTTCGCCGTCGGCGTCCGCATCGTCGCCGGCCGGGCTCGAGCGCGCGCCGACCTCGGCGCCGCGGGCGACGAGCTCGCGCAGCACCGCGGCGTGTCCTTCGGCGGCGGCCCACATCAGGGCCGTCTGGCCGCGCCACTGCTCGGCCGCGTTCACGTCGGCGCCGTGCTCGAGCAGGACGCGGACGGCCTCGACCGCGCCGGTGCGGGCGGCGGTCATCAACGCCGTCTCGCCTTCCAGCAGGCTGGCGTTCACGTCGGCGCCCGCGGCCAGCAGCCGCTCGATCATCGCGGCGCTGCCGTTGGTGGCCGCCAGCGAGATGGGGGTCACGCCGTACCGGTTCGCCGCGGAGACGTCGGCGCCCGCGCCAGTCAGCAGCTCAGCCGCCTCGAGGTCGTCGCGATGCGCGGCCCAGTGGAGCGCTGTCGTGCCGTCGACCTCGGGCGCGTTCACGCCAGCGCCCTGGTCGAGCAACGCGCGCGCCGCGGCCAGATCCCCGTCCTTGACCGCCTCGATCAGCGGGGGCTGCGCCTTGGCGGCGAGGGGGCAGAGCACGAGCACCGCGGCCAGCAGCCCGGCCGCAGTGCCCGACGAGGTCCCGGCCCGCCGGGCGCTAGCCCGCCAATCGTCGCCTGACGGCTCCGCTCGGCGCCCAACCAACCCTGCAGGAGTCCGCGCCGTTCTACGGTGCAGACTCCTAGGCATCGGACAGGCCATCGAGTCGACCCGTGCTGTCGCCGATCTTCTCGACCGGCACGCCCGCCTTGTGCAGCAGCGAGACGAGCAGGTTGGCGTGCGGCGTCCCTGCCGCATACTCCAGGTTCCGCCCCCCGGCCAGCCGCCCGCCGCCGCGGCCGGCGACCACCAGCGGCAGCGACGTGTGGATGTGCAGGTTGCCGTCGCTGATGCCCCCGCCGTACAGCACCATCACGTTGTCGAGCAGCGAGCCGTCGCCGTCGGGCGTCGCCTGCAGCTTCTCCAGGTAGTACGCGAAGAGCTGCACGAGGAACGTGTCGATGCGGGCGATCTTCTCCAGCCGCGCCGGGTCGTTCAGGTGGTGCGAGTTGGAGTGGTGGGGATCCGGGACACCAATCTCGGGGAACGTGCGCTGGCTGACCTCGCGGCCCAACTGGAACGTGACCACGCGCGTCACGTCGGCCTGGTAGGCCAGCACCTGCAGGTCGTACATCAGCTTGCAGTGCGCGACCGTGCCGTCGGGAATCCCGAGCGGGCGGTCGACGTCCGGCATGCTCGCGCTGTGCGCCTCGGCGCGCTGGATGCGCCGCTCGATCTCCCGCACCGCGTCCAGGTACTCGGTGAGGCGGAGCTGGTCCGCGGGGCCGATGCGCCGCTGCAGCCCGGCGATCTCCTCGGTGACCGAGTCGAGCACGCTGCGGTCGAGCCGCCGCCGCGCGATGCGCTCCTCGGCCGTCGCGCCGTCGCCGAACAGGCGGTTGAACACGTTGCGCGGGTTGCGCTCCATCGGCAGGGGCGTCGTCGGCGTCCGCCAGGCGATGGTGTCGGTGTAGGCGCAACTGTAGCCGGTGCCGCCGCAGCTCCCGACCCAGCCGGCCGGCTCCAGGCACAGCTCGAGCGAGCCCAGCGGCGTCTCCTTGCCGAACTCGGCCGCGGCGATCTGGTCGATCGTCGTGCCGGCCCGCACGTCGGCGCCCTCGGTCTTCTTCGGGTGCACGGCGCTGAGCCACGACGATCCGCTGCGCGGGTGGTCGCCGCTACCGTCGCCCCAGGCGTCCGCCGGCGCGTTGTCGAGACCGGAGAACGCGGTGACGGCGTCGCGCACCTTGCCGAGCGGCGCCAGCGTGGGCGACAGCTCGAGCTGCGTGGCGTCCCCGGCGCTGGGCCACTGGAACATGTTCGCGCCGTTGGGGAAGTAGATGAACCCGAGCCGGCGGACCGGCGCGGCCGCGGTGCGGGCGGCCGCCGTCAGGGCCGGCACCATGGCGTCGAGCAACGGCAGGGCCACCGTGGCGCCGATGCCTCGCAGAAACGTTCGTCGCGGCAGTGCTTGCTTGCTGATAAACATTTGGCTCGTGCTCCCGTGTGGCGTCAATCCGTCAATTCTGCGCTTGCCGCGCATCCCCGCCGGCCATCCGCATGCGGAACGGCACGCTCTCGACGATGCCGAGAACCAGTGCCGAGAAGCGGTGATCCCGATCCGCCGCCGCCCGCGTGATGCGGCGGACAGCCGGCGCGTCGTAGTGCTCGAGGCCCCGGCCGAGCGCGTACGTCAGCAGCTTCTCGGTCAGGGTGTTCACGAACTGCTCCCGGTGCGCGAGCAGCACCTGCTTGAGCTCCGCCACGCCGGCGAAGCGGGTGCCGTCCGGCAGCGCGCCGGAGGCGTCGATCGGCTCGTTCGACGCGCCGACCTCGCGCCACTGGCCGACCGCGTCGAAGTTCTCCAGCGACAGTCCCAGCGGGTCCATCAGCCGGTGGCACGCCGCGCACGTGGGATTCGCGCGGTGCGCCTCCATCGCCTCCCGCATGGACCGCGGCCGGCCGTCGGAGGCATCCGCCGCCAGCGGCGGCACGTTGGGCGGCGGGTCGGGCGGCACCGTGCCGAGGATGTTCTCCAGGATCCAGATGCCGCGCTTGACCGGCGACGTCCGCGTCGCCAGCGACTGCACGGTGAGGAAGCTGCCCTGGCCCAGCAGGCCGCCCCGCATCGGGTGGTCCGCCGTGCTCACGCGGCGGAAGTGGTCGCCGTACACGTGCGGCATGCCGTAGTGGCGGGCCAGCCGCTCGTTGACGAAGGTGTAGTCGGCCGCGAGCAGGTCCACCACGCTGCGGTCCTCGCGGATGATGCTCTCGAACAGCAGCTCCGTCTCGCGCCGGAACGCGTGCCGCAGGTTGTCGTCGAAGTCCGGAAACAGCCGGAAGTCGGGTTGCGGCACGGACAGGTTGCGGAGGTAGAGCCACTGGCCGGCGAAGTTGGCGACCAGCGCGTCCGACCGCGGGTCCGCCAGCATGCGCCGGGTCTGCCGTTCGAGGACAGCCGGGTCGCGCAGGCGGCCCTGCCCCGCGAGCGCGAGGAGCTCGTCGTCCGGGATGCTGCTCCACAGGAAGAACGACAGCCGCGAGGCCAGCGCCCAGTCGTCCAGCTCGTACGGCGCGCCCGGCCTGACGTCGCGCGGGTCGGCCTCCAGCCGGAACAGGAACGCCGGGCTGACCAGCATGCGCGTCAGCGCACGCTCGATGCCGCTGTCGAAGCTGCCGCCGCGGCGCCCCTCGTCGTAGAAGGCCAGCAGCGTGCGCAGCTCGGCGTCGGTGGCCGGCCGGCGGAAGGCCCGCTGCGCCAGCGTCGTCACGATCCGCCGCGCGCACGCCGCCTCGTCGCCGCTGCCGGCCGGGCGGCACAGGAAGATGCGGTCGCGGCTGGGGGTGCTGTCCGGCGGCGCCGGCTCGAACGGCCCGGTGATGACCAGCTCGCCGATGTACGGGATCTGGTGCGACTCGCCCTGCTCGAGCAGCGCACGCAGGAACGGGCGCCGCACGCTCTCGACCTGTGCCGAGGGCCGCTTCAGGAAGGCGGCGCCCACGGTGTGCGGCCCGGCCTGCACGGGCAGGCGCACGTGGAGGTTGTCGTCCTGCAGCTTGTACCGCTCGCGGCGGTCGTCCGCGTCCTGGCTCGACACGCCGGCGCCCGCGGTCACCAGTTGGACACGCGCGCCGTCGAGCGTGATCTCCAGCGGGTGCGGCTCCCGCAGGCCGACGATGCCGTAGCTGTTGCGCGCGAGCCGGACGCGAATCTCGTACTCGCCGTCCACCGGGAAGAAATGCTGCACGCGCGTGCCCCCGCGCGTGCCGAACGGCATCCCGTCGAGACGATCCGTCTGCGTCAGCTCCGTCGACACCTTGTAGACGTCGGCGGTCACGGCGACGGTCGGGCTGCTGGCGACGGCGAGCCGGCTGATCCGGTTGGCGGCCGACAGGTAGCTCTCGAGCTGCAGCGGCGACACGCCCAGCACGTCGCCGATGTTGTCGAAGCCGTAGCTGGACGTATCCGGTGGCAGCAGCGACGACACGTCGACGTCCAGCGCCAGCAGGTCGCGCACGGCATTGCGGTACTCCGCGCGGTTGAGGCGGTGCAGAACCGCCGGACGGCCGGGGTTCGGCCGGGCGGCCGCCGCGGCGTCGAGCCGGGCCTCGATCCAGGCCGCCGTGCGCGCGTAGACGTCGGCGCTCGGGCGCGGACGTCCCGCCGGCGGCATCGACCCGTTCCGCAGCCTGCGGGCGATCTTCTCCCACTGCTCGGGGACGCGGGCCGGGTCCTCGGCGCCGAGCGTGTCGACCGTCAGCCCCGTGTCGCGGCCGACGGCGGCGCGCTCGTTGTGGCACCCCTGGCAGTAGCGCTGCAGGACGGCCCGGGTCTCGGAGCCGGCCGCCGTCCCGCCTTCGTGCGCCGGTGAAGCCGGCTGCGCCCAGCCGGGAGACGCGACCCCCGCGACCCCGGCGATCAGCCACCCGGCGACCGTGTACAGACACCTTCGCATGATCTGCCTATTCTTGCGTCGATTGGCCCCGGTTGCAAGGGATTTGGGCCCGCCGGGCGCGCCCCCGCCGCACGCTGCCGGAGTGCTATGCTGCCGGGGCCGACCATTCCTGCGGCAGCGTGCGCCGCGGGCCGGCAGGATGGCGCAGTGGCCGACGAGATCGCCTGGTACGACGCCCACGCCGAGCCGCTGGCGGATCGCTACGAATCCGTTGCCCCGGCGCGTGTTCACGGCTGGCTGAAGGACCTGCTGCCCGCGCAGCCGGCGACCATCCTCGACGTCGGCGCCGGCAGCGGCCGCGACGCGGCGTGGCTGGCCGGCCGGGGCCACGCCGTGGTCGCCGTCGAGCCGTCCTCGAGGTTCCGCACCATCGCGCGCGAACGGCACGACGATCCTGCCATCCAGTGGGTTGCCGACTCGCTGCCGGGTCTCAAGCGCACGTTCAGGACCGGCCTCGCCTTCGACTTCATCCTGGTCAGCGCGGTCTGGATGCACGTCGCTCCCGCCGACCGATCCAGGGCGTTCCGGAAGCTGATCACGCTCCTCAAGCCGGGGGGCTGCCTGGCCATCACGCTGCGCAGCGGCCCCGCCGAGGCGGGACGCAGGTTCCATCCCGCGTCCGCCGAGGAGATCCGGAGCCTCGCCCGGGACCACGGCGCGTTCGTCGAGCGCGAGGCCGCGGCCGACGACCACTTCGGCCGCGGCGAGATCCGCTGGACGCAACTGGCAGTCCGGCTGCCCGACGACGGCACGGGCGCGCTGCCGCTGCTGCGGCACGTCATCCTCAACGACGACAAGAGCTCGACCTACAAGCTCGGCCTGCTGCGCGTGCTCTGCCGCATCGCCGACGGCGCCGGCGGACTCGCGTCGCCGGCGGACGACGAGTATGTCGAGATTCCCATGGGACTGGTCGCCCTGACGTGGATTCGGCTCTACAAGCCTTTGCTGGCGGCCGACATGCCCCAGAACCCGTCGAACGCGCGTGGCGGCGACAGGCTCGGGTTCGCCAGGGCGGCGTTCGGGCGACTCGGCAGCGTGTCGCATCACGATCTGCGGGTGGGCATGCGGTTCCACGGCGACACCGGCGTCGCGCTCCACCAGGCGCTCAGGCACACGGTCGACACCATCCGCAGGATGCCGGCGCACTACATGACGTATCCCAACGACGACGACCCCATCCTGCCTGTGACCGGCCGCGTGGCGGGGGCTCGCGGCGCGCGCGCCGGGCGGCTGGACGAGCCGTATCTCGCCAGCTTCGGCACAATGCGGGTGCCGGTCCACCTGTGGCTGGCCGTCCAGCGCTTCGCGGCCTGGATCGAGCCGGCGATCATCGCCGAGTGGAAGCGGGTGACGCGGTCCTACGGGGAGCGGCAGGGCCGCCGGCTCGACGCCGAGCGGCTGTCGGCAGCCATGACCTGGTCGGACCCGACCCGGGACGTGCGCCTCGCGCGGGAACGCGCCGAGCAGTTGCTCGCGGCGCGCAGGCTCTGCTGCGTGTGGAGCGGCAAGCGCCTGTCCGCGGCCAGTCTCGACGTCGACCACTGCTTTCCGTGGGCGATCTGGCCCTGCGGGGATCTCTGGAACCTCATGCCCGCGCACAGGACGGTCAATCAGCGCGAGAAGCGCGACCGGCTGCCGGCCGACCGCACTGCTGCGGGCCGCGCAGGACCGCATTCTCGGCTGGTGGCACGCGGCGTACCGGGCGGACCCGGACCATCCGCTCGCGGAGCGCTTCATGCTGGAGGCGGGGGTCAGCCTGCCCGGCATCGTGCCGGCGGCAACCGATCTCGACGCCTGCTACTCCGCCCTGAACCTGCAGCGGCTGCGGCTGAAGCAGAACCAGACAGGTGCCCGAATGGAGCGGCGAGCGCTACCTGTGAGGCCGGCCGGGTCGGCCTCGCGAGCGCGCGCGACACCCCGCCGTGCCGCTGTACATTCTCGTCTGGCGTAACAGGCACGTCGTCAGCGGTTTACACGGCTCGACGCCAGGCGGTCCGGCGGCTGCCGGATCTTTGTTGAGGTTTGTTCGGAAACCTGATAGGTTGCCTGTCTGGAAAGCCGGATCGCCGAAGCCGGTCCGGAGCACCCGGGTTCCGTTTCATCTAAACAGCGAGGATCACATGATGACCACCCAGCACGATCGGCGGCGGTCGACAGCAGTGGCAACGGCGCTTGCCTTGGGGGCCGCTGTTGCGGTCATGGCGGCACTGCCCGCGGCCGGGCAGGTTCCCGAGCCCGCCGCGGCCACCGACCAGGTGACATTCACCAAGGACATCGCGCCGATCCTGCAGCGGAGCTGCCAGAAGTGCCATCGGCCCGACTCGCT
>CAYGCV010000066.1:0-15606 GCA_964348425.1 uncultured Vicinamibacteraceae bacterium
CCGGGGGTTCGGGGCGCAGCCCCGTCTGATTGAAGCTGCGCACAGCGCGCCTCGGCGGGAGCGGCGCGGGGCGAAGGGGCCCCGCAAGCGGGCGCCGGGGGTTCGGGGCGCAGCCCCGTCTGATTGAAGCCCGCGGGGCGTCAGGACTTCTTCGCGTCGTCACGGCCCCGGAGGCGACCGGCCACCCGGCGCAGGCGGCCGCCCACGCCGGCCGAGCCTTCCGCGGCCTTGGCATCCTCGGCGGGCCCGGTCTTCTCGTCGGGGGAGTACTCGCTGCCGACGAGCTCCACCTGGGCGAGCGGCGCGTCGTCGCCCTGGCGGCGGCCGGACCGCAGCACGCGCGTGTACCCGCCCGGGCGCTCGGCGAAGCGCGGCGCGATCGACGCGAACAGCTTGCCGACCATCTTGCGATCCGCCATGTCGCGCGCCACGATCCGGCGCGCGTGGAGCGCGCGGCTCGTCTCGGCGCCGTCCGCGATCCCGCGCTTGGCAATCGTTATCAGGCGCTCGACGAACGGACGCAGCTCCTTGGCTTTCGCCAGGGTCGTGGTGATCCGCTCATGGCGGATCAGGGCCGTGGCCTGATTCCGCAGCAGCGCGAGCCGATGCTCCGACACCCGCCCGAGCTTCCGGTGTGCGACTCGGTGACGCATGGATCTCTATTCCGTGGAAACGGACTCGGTGTCCGCGGGCGCATCGAGACGCATGCCCAGCGTCAGGCCCATCTGGGTCAGCAAATCCTTGATCTCGCTCAGGGACTTGCGGCCGAAGTTCTTGGTCCGCAGCATCTCGGGCTCCGTCTTCTGCACCAGCTCCCGAATGGTCCGGATGTTCGCGTTCTTGAGGCAGTTGTAGGAACGCACCGACAGCTCGAGCTCCTCGACGCTCTTGTCGAGATGCTCGTTCGCGATCGGCGGCTCCCTGTCCGCCTCCGGTTCCTGCGGCGCCTCGAGCGGGTCGTCGATGTTGATGAAGATGTTCAGGTGATCGCGGATGAGCTTGGCGCCCAGCGAGACGGCGTCGCGCGCCGTTACCGACCCGTCGGTCCAGACGTCCACCGTCAGCTTGTCGTAGTCGGTGGTCTGCCCCAGCCGCGCCGCCTCGACGAGGTAGTTGACCTTCTTGACCGGGGAGTGGACCGAATCGATCGGGATCCAGCCGATCCCGAGATCGTCGGCGAAGTTCTTGTCGGCCGAGACGTACCCGCGCCCGCGGTTGACGCGCATCTCCATGTTCAGCGAGCCGCCCTCGGACACCGTCGCGACGTGCACGTCCGGCTCCAGGATCTCCACGTCGGCGTCGGTCTCGATGTCGCCGGCCTTGACCTCGCCGGCCTTCTCGCTCCTGAGATACAGGGTCTTCGTCTGGTCGACGTGCATGCGGATCGGAATCTGCTTGAGATTGAGAATGATGTCGGTGGCATCCTCGACCACGCCGGGAATGGGCGAAAACTCGTGCAGCACACCGTCGATCTTGACGGCGGTCACGGCCGCCCCCTCGATCGACGACAGCAACACGCGGCGCAGCGCGTTGCCGACCGTGGTCCCGAAACCGCGCTCGAACGGCTGGGCGTGAAAGCGCCCGAAGCGGTCGGTCAGCGTGTCGGTATCGCACTCCAGCCGCTTGGGTCGCTGAAAGCTTTTCCACAACATCGAGTTCTGTCCTTTCGGCGTTGCGAGAACCCGGCGATCACTTCGAGTAGAGCTCCACGATAAGCTGCTCCTGCACCGGCAGATTGAGCTGATCGCGGGTCGGCGCCGCCGTCAGCCGGCCGCTGAGCGCCTGGCCGTCGAGCTGCAGCCATTCGGGAATGCCGCGGCCCTTGACCTCCTCCATCGCGTAGAGGATGGCGGGGTTCTTCGCGCTGGAGGCGCGCACCGCCACCACGTCGCCGGCCCGCACCGAGAACGACGGAATGTCCGCGCGCCGGCCGTTGACCGTGAAGTGGCCGTGGCGCACGAGCTGGCGCGCCTGCGGCCGGGACGCGGCGAAGCCCAGCCGATAGACGACGTTGTCGAGCCGGCGCTCGAGAAGCTGCAGCAGCGTCTCGCCCGTGACGCCCTTCTGCCGATCGGCTTCCTCGAAGTAGCGCCGGAACTGGCGCTCGAGCACCCCGTACATGCGCTTCACCTTCTGCTTCTCGCGAAGCTGGAGCCCGTAGCCCATGAGCCGCTGCCGGCGGCCCTTGCCGTGCTGCCCGGGCGGCACGTTGCGCCGCTCGATGGCGCACTTCTCGCCGTAGCACCGTTCCCCCTTGAGGAACAGCTTCATCGCCTCGCGCCGGCACAACCGGCAGACCGGACCAGCGTATCGCGCCATGTTCTGTCAGCCCTCTTCAGACCCGCCGGCGCTTCGGCGGGCGACATCCGTTGTGCGGAATCGGGGTTACGTCCCGAATCGACTTGACCTCGAGGCCGACCGATGTCTGCAGCGCGCGAATGGACGACTCGCGCCCGGCGCCCGGCCCCTTGACCCGCACGTCCACCGAGCGCACGCCGAACGCCTTCGCGCCATGGCCGGCATTGATGGCCGCCTGGGTCGCCGCGAACGGCGTGCCCTTGCGGGAACCCTTGAAACCGATGCCGCCGGCGCTCGACCAGGACAGCACCCGGCCCTCGGCGTCGGCGATCGTGATGATCGTGTTGTTGAACGACGCCTGAATGTGCACCACGCCGTGATGCACGACACGCTTCTCGCCGCGCTTCTTGAACGTCTTGGTGCGGCGCTTGCGCTTGGCGGGCGCGGGAACGCTCGCGTCGACGACATCCAGCTTGGCCATCCGCTTCCTCTCCTAGCTCGTCTTCTTCTTGGCGACGGCGCCCTTCCGCGGTCCCTTCCGCGTGCGGGCGTTCGTATTCGTGCGCTGGCCCCGCACCGGCAGATTGCGGCGGTGCCGCAGTCCGCGGTAGCAGCCGATCTCCATCAGCCGCTTGATGTTGACGGAGATCTCCTTGCGGAGGTCGCCCTCGACGCCGCCCTCTTCCTCGATGACCCGGCCGATCCGGCGCACCTCGTCCTCGGTGAGATCCTTGACCCGGGTGTCGAGATCGACGCCGGCCGTCTGCAGCAGCGCCGTCGAGCGCGTCGGGCCGATGCCGAAGATGTAGGTCAGACCGACCTCGATCCGCTTCGTGCGCGGAAGATCAACGCCTGCAATGCGCGCCATCGTCCCCTACCCCTGCCTCTGCTTGTGCTTCGGGTTGCTGCAGAGCACCCGCACCACGCCGCGGCGGCGGATGATCTTGCACTTGTCGCACAGCTTGCGAACGGATGCTCGTACCTTCATCTCGTCTCCTGCGCGGCGGCCGGGCCGCCGCAGCCCGCCTGCGACAACGCCGCCGGCTCGGCCGCCGTCGGCCGGCTCAGCACGCACGGGCCTTCCTGCAGCACCGCCACCGAATGCTCGAAGTGGGCCGAGAGACTCCCGTCGGACGTCACCGCGGTCCAGCCGTCGTCGAGCACGCGCACCGCCGGCAGGCCCGCGTTGACCATCGGCTCGATGGCCAGCACCATGCCCTCCTTCAGGCGCGGCCCGCGTCCCGGCTGGCCGTAGTTCGGAATCTGCGGCTCCTCGTGCAGGCTGGTGCCGATCCCGTGTCCGACGAACTCGCGGACCACGGAGAACCCGTGCGCCTCGACGTGGCTCTGCACCGCGTGGCCGAGATCGGACACGCGCCCGCCGACCCGCGCGCGCTCGATCGCCCGCTCGAGCGCCTCCCGCGTCACGCGCAGCAGACCGGCGGCGGCCTCGGAGATCGCGCCGACGCCCACGGTCAGGGCCGAGTCGCCGTAGTAGCCGTCGAGCACGACCCCCATGTCCAGCGAGACGATGTCGCCTTCCTCCAGCCGCCGTGCGGACGGGATGCCGTGCACCACGGCTTCGTTGATCGACACGCACAGCGTCGCCGGATAGCCGTGGTAGCCCTTGAACGCCGGCACCGCGCCGGCCGCGCGCACCCGCGCCTCCGCCACGGCGTCCAGCTCGCGGGGGGTCACGCCCGGCTCGATCAACGCCTGCATCTCGCGCAGCACGTCGGCCACGAGCCCGTTCGCCCTCCGCATCTTCTGCACCTCGGCACGCGACCTGCACGCGATCATCGGTCGTCTCCGCGCGTCATCCGCCGGGCGGCGGCTGGCGGCGGGCGGCCGCCAGCGCGTCGTCGATGGCCGCCCCGAGGGCGGCGTGCACGGCGTCGGGCGGCTGGTTGCCCTCGACGCGGCGAAAGCTCGGGCGGTCCTCGTAGAACGCGACCAGCGGCTGCGTCTGCTCGTGATACACCCGCAGGCGCTCCCGGACGACGTCCTCCCGGTCGTCGCTGCGCTGCACCAGCCCGGCGCCGCAGCGCGTGCAGGCCGCCGGCAGGTCGCCGCCCGCCGCGCCGTACGGCGCGCCGCAGCGACCGCACACGCGCCGGCCCGACAGCCGCTCCACCAGTTCGCGGTCCGGAACGCCCAGCTCGATGATGACCAGCGGGTCGCGGCCCGTCAGGATCTCGTCGAGCGCCACGGCCTGCGCGACGGTCCGCGGAAACCCGTCGAGGATGAAGCCGCCGGCCGTGTCGTCGCGCGCCAGCCGCTCCCGGACGATTCCGACCATCAGCGCGTCGCTGACGAGCTCGCCCCGTTCCATGACCGCTTTGGCCTGCAGGCCGAGCTCCGTGCCGGCCTGCACGGCCTCGCGGAGGATGTCGCCGGTCGAGATCTGCGGAATCCGCCGGACCTGCTCGATCCGCTTCGCCTGGGTGCCCTTGCCCGCGCCCGGAGGTCCGAATATCACGAGATTCGCCGCCACCGCCGTCCCCATCGCTAGCCGCGGCGCCCCTTGATGCGGGTCTTCTTCATGAAGCCGTCGTAGTGCCGCATGATCAGCTGCGATTCGATCTGCTGAACCGTGTCCATCGACACGCCGACGATGATCAGCAGCGACGTGCCGCCGAAGTAGAACGTCACGCCCATCCCGTCGGTGATGAAGCGGGGCAGCAGCGTATCGAGCTGATCGCCGATGAACGGCACCGCGTCGGCCCGGAAGCCCGCGATCAGCAGGTCGGGCAGCACCGCCACCAGCGCCAGATAGATCGACCCGACGAGCGTGATGCGCGTGAGGATCGTGTCGATGTGCTCGGCCGTGCGCTTGCCCGGCCGGATGCCGGGAATGAACCCGCCGTACTTCCGCATGTTCTCCGCCACGTCGTCGGGGTTGAAGATGATCGCAGTGTAGAAGTAGGCGAAGAAGATGATGCCGGCCATGTACAGGAGGTAGTACAGGGGCATGCCGTTGCGGAGCTGGTCGGTCAGCGCCTGGCCCCAGCCGCCCGCCGGGAAGGCGGTGGCGACCGTGGCCGGGAACGCGATGATCGACGAGGCGAAGATGACGGGAATCACGCCGCCCGTATTCACCTTCAGCGGAATGTGGGTGCTGCTGCCGCCGTACATGCGCCGGCCGACCACGCGTTTCGCGTACTGCACCGTGACGCGCCGGTGCCCGCGCTCGATGAACACGACGGCCCCCACGACCAGCACCATGACCGTCAGCAGGAGCAGGACGCGGATGATGCCCATCTGCCCGGTCCGCATCTGGTCCAGCGTCGTCAGCACGGCCGACGGCAGCCCGACCACGATGCCGGCGAAGATGATCAGCGACATCCCGTTGCCGACCCCGCGCTCGGTGATCTGCTCGCCCAGCCACATGATGAAGGCGGTGCCGGTGGTCAGCGTGAGCACCGTCATGAAGCGGAAGGCCCACCCGGGCGAGTAGACCAGCGGCAGGCCGCCGGCGATGTTCGTCTGGCGCTCGAGGAAGATCGCGATCGCCAGCGACTGGACGATGCACAGCACGATGGTGCCGTAGCGCGTGTACTGGGTGATCTTCCGCCGGCCGAGCTCGCCCTCCTTCGACAGGCGCTCGAGATACGGCCAGACGACGGTCAGCAGTTGCAGGATGATCGACGCGCTGATGTAGGGCATGATGCCGAGCGCGAAGATCGTCACCTGCGACAGGTTGCCGCCCGAGAACATGTCGTACAGCCCGAACATCGTGCCCGACGCCTGCTCGGCGAGCAGCGCCAGCGCCTCGGTGTTCACGCCGGGCGTCGGAATGTGGCTCCCCACCCGGTAGACGGCGAGGATGGCGAGCATGAACAGGAGGCGCCGGCGCAGATCCGGTATCGCGAACGTGTTCCGCAGGCTCTCCAGCATCAGTCGGACTGGCTCCCGGAGGTGGCCGCCAGCACCTCCACCTGGCCGCCGGCGGCGGCAATGGCCTGGCTGGCCGCGGCGCTGAAGCGATGCGCCCTGACGGTCAGCTTCTTCGACAGCTCGCCGCGTCCCAGCACCTTGATCAACGCGCGCGACCGGCGCACGATGCGCCGGGCGCGCAGCAGCTCCGGCGTCACCTCCGCGCCCTCGTCGAAGCGGGCCGCGAGCGTGTCGAGGTTGACCACGGCGTACTCGACGCGGAACGGATTGTGGAAGCCGCGCTTCGGCACGCGCCGATGCAGGGGCATCTGGCCGCCCTCGAACCCGCGCTTGCGCTTGAAGCCGGACCGCGACTTGGCGCCCTTGTGCCCGCGGCCGGCGGTCACCCCGGTCCCGGAGCCTTCGCCCCGACCGATGCGCTTGCGCTTGCGCCGCGCGCCTTGCGGCGGATGCAGATTGCTCAGATCCATGGCCCTACCCCACGCGCACGAGATGGCGCACCTTGTGCAACATGCCTCGAATCGACGGGTTGTCCACCACGTCGACGCAGTGCCCGATGCGCCGCAGGCCGAGACCGCGCACGACGAGCGACTGCCGCTTGTCGTAGCCGATCGGGCTGCGGACCAGGGTCACGCGCAGCCGCGGCGCCGTTTCGTTGCGCTGCCCGCGTCTCATCGATCACCTGCCACCGGCGCGCCCGCCTCCGCCGTCCCGCCGGCCGCGTCATCCGCCGCCAGCGCCAGATCGATGCCGCGCAGCCGCTCGACCTCCACGGGGTCCTTGAGCTCCGCGAGGCCGACGAAGGTCGCGCGGACCACGTTGTGCGGGTTGTCGGAGCCGAGCGACTTCGTGAGGATGTTGTGAATGCCGGCCGACTCGACGACCGCGCGCACCGCGCCGCCCGCGATGATCCCGGTGCCTTCCGGCGCCGGCTTCAGCAGCACGCTGCCGGCCCCGAACCGCCCGACGATGGTGTGCGGAATCGTCGTGCCCTGCAGCGGCACCCGCACGAGCGCCTTCTTCGCCGACTCGATCCCCTTCTTGATGGCCGAGGGCACCTCCTTGGCCTTGCCGACCGCGAAGCCGACGTGCCCGAGGCCGTCGCCGACGACGACCAGTGCGCTGAAGCTCAGGTTCTTGCCGCCCTTGACGACCTTGGTCACACGGTTGATCGACACGACCGTGTCCTTCAGGTCGAGCAGCGTGGGGTCGATCTTCGGTCGCGCGTCTCGCATGCTCAAAACTCCAGGCCGGCTTCGCGGGCCGCCTCCGCCACGCTGCGCACCCGTCCGTGATACAACCGGCCGCCGCGGTCGAACACGACCTGCCTGACGCCGCGCTCGAGCAGGCGCTCGGCCACCACGCGGCCGACGATGCTCGCGCCCGCCTTGTTGCCGCCCCGCGCGCCGTCCTCGAACCGGGCGCGCACGCTGGCCTCGTGGCTCGAGGCCCACGCCAGCGTCCGCCCGGCCTCGTCGTCGATGACCTGCACGCAGATGTGGGCGAGGCTCCTCGACACCGCCAGCCGCGGCCGCAGCGGCGTGCCGTGGATCCGCTTGCGCTGCCGCAGCCGGATCCGGCGCCGGCGATCCCTCTTGGTCTTGATTCTCATCGACTACGCCCCGGTCTTGCCGACCTTCTTCTTGAGCACCTCGCCCGTGTACCGAATGCCCTTCTGCTTGTAGGGGTCGGGCTTGCGCAGCGCGCGCAGATCCGCCGCCACCTGCCCGACCCGCTGGCGGTCGATGCCGGCGACGGTGATGTGGTTCTGCTTGTCCACCGTGATGTCGATGCCGCTCGGGATGGGGAACTTCACCGGGTGCGAGTACCCCAGCGAGAGGACGACCTCCGGTCCCGACACCTCGGCGCGGTAGCCGATGCCGACGATGTCGAGCTCCCTGGTGAAACCCTGCGAGACGCCGTGCACCGCGTTGGCCGCCAGGCTCCGCGCCAGACCGTGGAACTTCGCGAGCGAGCGGTCGTTCTCGCGCACCGGCAGGGCCGTCAGCTTGCCGTCGGCCAGCTCGAAGCGCACCCCGGGCGGCACCGGCTGGCGGAGCTTGCCTTTCGGTCCCTGCACCTCGACGGCGTCAGCCGCCAGGGTGACCGTGACGCCGTCCGGAATCGGAATCGGCTGCTTGCCTACACGCGACATGGATGCACCCCGGCTCCCGTCCGAGCCCTACCACACATTGCACAGAACCTCGCCGCCCACGCCCGCCCTGGCGGCGTCGCGACCGGTCATGACGCCCCGCGAGGTGGTGAGGATGCTCGTTCCCAGTCCGGCCAGCACCGGCGGGGCCTTGTCGCGAGCGAAGTACACCCGCCGGCCGGGCCGGCTGACGCGCTCGAGGCCGGACAGCACCCGCTGGCCGCCGGGACCGTACTTCAGCACGATGCGAAGCATCTTCCTGGGCTGCGTGCCGCGCCGGCCGGGAACCTCGACGATCTTGAATCCCTGAACATATCCCTCGCTCTGGAGGATCCGCGCAATCTCGACCTTGAGCCTCGACAGCGGCACGTCGACACGCAGATGCCGGCTCGACGTCGCGTTTCGGATCCTCGACAGCATGTCAGCAATCTGATCAGGCATAGGCCCTCGACTTCTCCCGTTTCACCCAACCACCCGGCCCGTGCAGGGCGCCCCCGCCGCTACCAGCTGCTCTTCGTCACGCCCGCGATCTCGCCCTCGAGGGCGAGCTTCCGGAAGCAGAGACGGCAGAGCGCGAACTTGCGCAGGTACCCGCGCGGCCGGCCGCAAACCCGACAGCGGTTGCGCCCGCGAACCCTGAACTTCGGCGGCTTGAGCTCCTTGACCTTCTTCGCGATCGTCGACATGGTGATTCCGTCATCGGCGGCCCGCGGGCCGCGTGTCAGTTCGTCCGAAAGGGCATGCCCAGCAGTTGCAGCAAGCGCCGTCCCTCGCCGTCGGTCCTGGCCGTGGTTACGACCGACACGTTCATCCCCCGCGACTGATCGACCTTCATGTAGTCGATCTCCAGAAAGATGAGCTGGTCGCGGAGACCCAGCGTGTAGTTGCCGCGACCGTCGAACCCGTCCGGCGAGATGCCGCGGAAGTCCCGCACGCGGGGCAGCGCGATCGAGATGAGGCGATCGAGGAACTCGAACATCCGCGCGCCGCGCAGCGTCACCATCGAGCCGATCGCCATCCCCTGCCGCAGCTTGAACGCGGCGACGGACTTGCGCGCGCGGGTGGTCACCGGCCGCTGCCCCGTGATCCGCGTCAGCTCGTCCGCCGCGGCGTCGATGAGCTTCGGGTTCTGGGTCGCCTCGCCGATGCCCATGTTGACCACGACCCGCTCGATCTTCGGCACGGCCATGATGGTCGTGTAACCGAACTCCTTGCGGAGCGCGGGCACGACCTCGTCACGATAGCGTTCCTGCAGCCGGCTCACTTGTCCACCGCCCCGTCGCACTTGCGACACACGCGTATCTTCCGCCCGTCGCCGAGCAACTGGCGCCCGACACGCGTCGGCGCCCCGCACTCCGGACAGACGATCTGCACGTTCGACGCGTGCACGGAGCCCTCCCTCTCGACGATGCCGCCCTTGATGTTGCGCTGCGGATTCGGCCGCGTGTGCCGCTTGACGAAGTTGACCCCCTCGATCACGAGGCGGTTGCGGGCGGGCAGCACCTTCAGCACGCGGCCGCGCTTGCCGCGGTCCTTGCCGGTGACGACGACCACGTTGTCGTTCTTCCGCACGGGGGTCTGGAGTCTGGACATCGTTCCGATCGCCTCACAACACTTCCGGCGCCAGCGAGATGATCTTCATGAACCTGCGCTCGCGCAGCTCGCGGGCCACGGGCCCGAAGACGCGGGTCCCGATCGGCTCGTTCTGCTCGTTGACGAGCACCGCGGCGTTCCGGTCGAACCGGATGTAGCTGCCGTCCCGGCGCCGGTGCTCCTTGTGGGTCCTGACGATCACCGCCCGCACCACCTGGCCCTTCTTCACGGCCGAGGCCGGCGTGGCCTCCTTGACCGCCGCCGTGACGAGATCCCCCAGCCCGGCGTAGCGCCCCGTCGCGCCGCCCAGCGGATTGATGACCGCGATCTTCCGCGCCCCGGAATTGTCCGCGACGTCCAGCACCGACTGCATCTGAATCATGACGCGCCCGTCCGATCACACCGTCCGCTCAAACTATCCGGGCCCGCTCGACGATGCGGACGACGACGAACCGCTTCCGCCGGCTGAGCGGCCGCGACTCGACCATGGCCACGCGGTCGCCGACCTTCAGGCTGCCGGTATCGTCCTGCGCCATGAACCGCGTCGTGCGCCGGCGAATCTTGCCGTACACGTTGTCCCGCACCCGGCGCTCGACGGCAACGATGACGCCCTTGTCCAGCTTGGCGCGGACCACGACGCCGATTACCTCTCTCTTGTTGGCCATCGCTCAGTCTTCTCCGCCGTCTGCGCTCCCGGCGCCGCCGGCGGCCTCCGCCGCCCCCGCCAGCTCGCGCTCGCGCAGCAGCGTCCTGACCCGTGCCCGCTCGCGCCGCAGCTCGCGCATCTTGTTCGACGCGTCGGTCTGGCCCATCGACCTCTGGATGCGCAGCCGAAAGACCTGATCGTCGAGCTCGCCCACGCGTTGCTGGAGGTCTTCCGTACCCAGCTCGCGCAGCTCGTCGATGCCCGTCATGAGCCGTCACCCGCGCCGAACCGCCGCGTGAACTTCGTCGGTATCGGCAGCTTGGCCGCCGCCAGCCGCATCGCGTGCTCCGCGTCGCCGGCGCTCACGCCCTCCATCTCGAACAGGATCCGGCCCGGACGCACCACCGCCACCCACTGCTCCGGCGCGCCCTTGCCCTTGCCCATGCGGGTCTCCTGCGGCTTCTTCGTGATGGGCTTGTCCGGAAAGACGCGCACCCAGATCTTGCCGCCGCGCTTGACGGCGCGCGTCATCGCGACACGGGCCGCCTCGATCTGACGGTCGGTCATCCAGCACGACTCAAGCGCCTTGAGCCCGTAGTCGCCGAACGAGACAGCCGACCCGCGCCAGGCCTTGCCGACCATGCGCCCCCGATGCTGCTTGCGATACTTGACCTTCTTCGGCATCAACATGGCGATTCCCCCGGATGCCTACAGGCGGCCGCGGCGCGGCGGGCGGTAGTCTTCCTCGCGGCTGGTCTGCGGCTCGAGCCGCTCGCCCTTGTAGAGCCACACCTTGACGCCGATGGCGCCGTAGGTGGTGCGCGCCTCGCCGAACCCGTAGTCGATGTCGGCCCGCAGCGTCTGCAGCGGCAACTGTCCGTGCAGATACCACTCGGAGCGCGCGATCTCGGCGCCGTTGAGGCGTCCGCCCACCCGCACCTTGATGCCGCGCGCGCCGAAGCGCAGCGCCGACTCGACCGCCTTGCGCATGGCGCGCCGGAACGCGACGCGCTTCTCGAGCTGCAGCGCGACCGACTCGCTGATGAGCTGCGCGTCGAGCTCGGGCTTCTGAATCTCCTGGATGTTGATGAACACCTCGCGGTTCGTCCGCTTCTGAATGTCGGTCTTCAGCTTGTCGACCTCCGTGCCCTTGCGCCCGATGATGATGCCCGGCCGCGAGGTGTGGATGTCGAGCTTCAGCTTGTTGGCGGCGCGCTCGATCTCGATCTTGGACACGCCGGCATGCGAGAACCGCTTCTTGAGGTCGGACTTCAGGGACAGGTCCTCGTGCAGCAGCTTGGCATAGTCCCGGTCCGCGTACCAGCGCGAGCGCCACGTCTTGTTGAAGCCGAGGCGAAATCCGTAGGGGTGAACCTTCTGTCCCATGCTCGACCCTGTCTCCTACGATTGCGCCGCCGCGTCGGCGGCCGGCACGCTGGTCACGGTCTCGGGCTTCTCGCACACGGTCACGGTCAGGTGCGACGTGCGCCGGGTGATGCGGAACGCGCGGCCCATGGGCGCCGGGCGGATGCGCTTGAGCGACGGCCCCTGATTGGCGTAGCACTCGCGCACGTACAGCCGGTCCGTGTCCCCGCTCGCACCTTCCTGCTGCTGCGCGTTGGCCACGGCCGAGCGCAGCACCTTCGTGATGTCGCGCGCCACGCTCTTGCGGGTGAAGCGGAGCGTGGCCAGCGCGCTGTCGACCGTCCGCCCGCGAATGAGATCCATGACGAGCTTCGCCTTCTGCGCCGACGTGCGGACGTAGCGCGCGGTGGCGCGGCCCTCGATCATCGCCCGCCCCTCGCCACGGACGCCACCTTCTCGCCGCGGCCCGTGTGCCCGCGGAACAGACGGGTCGGCGCGAACTCCCCGAGCTTGTGCCCCACCATGTTCTCGCTGACGTAGACCGGCACGAACTTCTTTCCGTTGTGGACGGCGATCGTGTGCCCGATCATCTCCGGCACCACGGTCGACCGGCGGGACCACGTCTTGATCACCTTCCGCGCGTTGTCGCGGTTCATCACCTCGATCTTCTCGAGGAGCGGAATATCGACGAACGGTCCTTTCTTCAGCGATCGACTCATCGCGGCAGCTCCCGTCACCTCGAACGCTTGCGCTTCTTCCGTTGCAGGATGAAACGGTCCGACGGCTTCCGGCGGCGGGTCTTGTAGCCCTTCGCCGGCTGTCCCCACGGCGACACCGGATGCCGGCCGCCCGCCGCGTGGCCCTCGCCGCCCCCGAGCGGATGGTCGACCGGATTCATCGAGTTGCCGCAGACGTGGGGCCGCTTGCCGCGCCAGCGGTTCCGGCCGGCCTTGCCGATCGACACGTTGCCGTGCTCGACGTTGCCGACCTGGCCCACCGTGGCCAGCGCGTCCGGCGGCACGAGCCGCGTCTCGCCGGACGGCAGCTTGACGGTCACGTGCTTGCCGTCCTTCGCCACGACCTGCACCGCCGACCCGGCGCTGCGGGCGATCTGCCCGCCCTTGCCGGGACGCAGCTCCACGTTGTGCACCTGCGTGCCGAGCGGCATGTTCCGGAGCGGCAGCGCGTTGCCGGGCAGGATGTCGGTCTTCTCGTCGGCGAGCACCGTGTCGCCGACCTTCAGGCCGACCGGGTGCAGGATGTAGCGCTTCTCGCCGTCGGCGTACGCCACCAGCGCGATCCGCGCCGACCGGTTCGGATCGTACTCGACGGTCGCCACGCGCCCCGGCACGCCCCGCTTGTCCCGCCGGAAATCGATGACCCGGTAGGCGCGCTTGTGGCCGCCCCCGCGCCACCACGAGGACACCTCGCCGCGGTTGTTCCGCCCGCCCGACTTCTTGAGCGGCTTCGTCAGCGGCCGATACGGCCGGTCCGTCGTGATCTCGTCGAAATCGTGCGCGGTCTGGAACCGCCGACCGGCCGACGTGGGCTTGTACCTGCGAATCGCCATCGTTCGCCCCCGCTGCTAGCCGGCCCCTTCGAGGAACTCGGGGATCTTCTCCCCCGGCCGCAGCCGCACGTACGCCTTCTTCCAGTCGGGCCGCTGGCCGGCGAAGCGCCCCTGCCGCTTGATCTTGCCGTGCGAGATCGCCGTCCGCACGGTCGCCACCCGGGTGCCGAGCAGTTGCTCGACCGCCCGCTTGATGTCGACCTTCGTCGCGTTCATCGCCACCTCGAAGGTGACGATGCGCTTGTCGTCGAGCAGCACCGACGACTTCTCCGTCACGATCGCCCGCCGGATGACGTCCGTCTGCTTCACGATGCCAGCACCTTTTCGAGATGGATGAACGCGTCCGCGGTCACGAACAGCCGCGGCGCCCAGGCGACGTCGCGCGCCGTCAGGCGGCTGGAGCCGACGGCGCGCACGCCCGGGAGGTTCCTGACCGCCAGCTCGAGGTTCGGCTGGGGCTTCACGTCGACGAGGAGCGCCCGCTCCCCGCTGTCGAGGCGCCCGAGCAGCTCCACGGCGTCCCTCGTCCGCGGCTCGTCGACCGTCAACTGCTCGACGACGGTCACCGCGCCGTCGCGGAGCTTCTGGCTGAGCGCGGCCCGCAGGGCGCGCCGCACGACCTTGGCCGGCAATGCGTAGGCGTAGCTGCGCGGGCGGGGTCCGAAGACCGTGCCCCCCTTGCGCCACAGCGGGTTGCGCACCTCGCCGACGCGGGCCCGGCCGGTGCCCTTCTGCCGCCACGGCTTGCGGCCCGTGCCCCGCACCTCGCCGCGCGTCTTCGTGGCATGGGTGCCGCGCCGGACGGCGGCGTTCTGCTGCACGACCGACTCCCAGACGAGCCCCGCGTCCACCGGCCCGCCGAAGACCTCGTCACTGAGCTCGATCGAGCCGATCCTGTCGTTCTGCTCGTTGACCACGTCCAGCGTCATGTTCCGCTCTCGCCTGCCCGCCGCGCGGGTCAGCGTCGCCTCTTCTTCTTCTTCGCGTCGTCCTGCGCGGGCTGCGCCACCTCGCGGCGGGGAGCGACCGCGCGCCGAATGACGACGTAGCCCCCGGGCGCGCCGGGCACCGCGCCGCGCACGACCAACTGGTGGTTCTCGGCGTCGACCTGGATGACGCGCAGGTTCCGCACCGTGACGCGGTCGCCGCCCATGCGCCCCGGCGCGCGCATCCCCTTGAGCACCCGCGACGGATAGGACGACTGGCCGATCGAGCCGGGCGCGCGGTGGAACATCGACCCGTGGGTCGCGCGCCCGCCGCCGAAACCGTGCCGCTTGACGACCCCCTGGAAGCCGCGGCCGCGGCTCTCGCCCACGACGTCCACCTGATCGCCGGCCGCGAAGAGCGAAACCAGCACCTGCTCGCCTTCCCGCGGCGCCTCGCCGCCGGCGGCGACGGCCACCTCGCGCCGGATGCGGGTCGGCGGCACGTCGGCGCGCCGGTAGTGGCCGGCGACCGGCTTGGACACCCGGGCCGGGCGCTGCTCGACGAGGCCGATCTGCACCGCGTCGTACCCGTCCCGATCGACGGTCTTGCGCTGCACGACCACGCAGGGCCCGGCCTGCAGGACCGTGGCCGGCGACACCACCCCGTCGTCGCTGAACACCTGCGTCATCCCGATTTTGCGTCCGATGATCCCGGCCACCATGACTCCGTCCCGCGCGGGCTAGTTGTGTTCCTTGCCGAACGCCTTGATCTCGACGTCGACCCCCGCCGGCAGATCGAGCTTCATCAGCGCGTCGACCGTCTGCGGCGTCGGCTCGAAGATGTCGATCAGCCGCTTGTGGGTGCGAATCTCGAACTGCTCGCGCGACTTCTTGTCGACGTGCGGCGAGCGCAGGACCGTCCACTTGTTCGTGTCGGTCGGCAGCGGAATGGGCCCCGCGAGCCGGGCGCCGGTGCGGCGCGCGGTGTCGACGATCTCGGTCGTCGACTGGTCCAGCACACGATAGTCGTACGCCTTGAGGCGGATACGAATCTTGTCGCTGAACGTCGGCATCGTCGTCTCTCCTCCGCGCGCGGGGTCCGGTTACTCGACGATGTCGGTGATGGTGCCCGAGCCGACCGTCCGCCCGCCCTCGCGAA
>CAYGCV010000067.1:0-15477 GCA_964348425.1 uncultured Vicinamibacteraceae bacterium
CCGGCCATCGCCGCACGCCCTGTTCCCCTTATATCACCGCGGCGCCCTCGCGGACACGCCGCTACGCGCAGCCTCACGCGCGGGCGGCCAACGTCGTCGACGCATGATACGTTCGTACGTATGGAGCAGGCTCGCAAGACCCGCATACCGTTGCGCGTGACGCGCCGTGGTGTCCCGGTCGCGGACGCGGTGCCGCCGGGGCCGGCGGAGAAGGCCCCACGCGACTGGCTGGGCGCGATGGCCGGCACGGCGGAGATTGCCGGCGACATCACGGTACCGAGCGGCGAGCTGATCGCCTGGGACGCGGCAATGACGAAGTGAGGCTGCCCGCATCCGGCCCACGCCGGCATCGACCTCGTGCGCGTTCGCCCCGATTGGACCCGCTCTGCTACGCTGGAAGGAGACGTGGACACACCCGCCGACCGGCAGCAACGCTCGAACCTCCGCCGCATTCTCGTCGGCGTCGTCGCGCTGGTGGCCCTCGTGGCGCTCGGGCGCCAGTTCGGCGTCGTTCTGGACCGTTTCGTGATGTGGGTCGACGGCCTCGGCGCGCTCGCGCCGCTGGCCTTCATCGGGGGCTACGCCGTGGCTACCGTGGCGTTCATTCCGGGCGCGGTCATGACGATAGCCGCCGGGGCGACGTTCGGGCTCGTGCAGGGGGTCGTCTACGTCATGACGGGCGCGACCATCGGCGCGTCGCTCGCCTTCCTGCTGGCCCGCTACGTGGCCCGCGACGCGATCGAGCAGCGCATCGCGGGCAACGCCCGGTTCGCGGCCGTGGACCGCGCGATCGGGCGCGAAGGGTGGAAGATCGTCGTGCTGCTGCGGCTGTCGCCGGTGTTCCCCTTCAACCTGCTGAACTACTCCCTGGGCCTGACCAGGGTGCGGTTCGCCGACTACGTGACGGCCTCCATCGGCATGCTGCCCGGCTCGCTCCTCTACACCTGGTCCGGCGTGGTCGTGGGGGACGTCATCCGGCTGGCCGGCGGGGGCGGGCCGGAGCGCGGGCCGGCCTACTACGCGGTGGTCGTGCTCGGTCTGGCGGCCACCGTCGCGGTGACGACGCTGGTCACCCGCACCGCCAGGCGGGCGCTGCGCGAGGCCACGGCCGCGTGACGCGGCGGCGGTTGCGCACCGCACTGCCGCCGGATAGAATTTCCCCGGCCGGAGCGCCCTGGCGCGGAATCGTGCGCGCGGCGGGGCTCCGGCGGTTGGAGTTGCACCTGAATTCTGCTGTGCCTGAGAAAGGGGTCACGAGTTGGCTGACGTGACGACGACGGAACAGGCTGCCCACGCCGAGCACGGGCACGCGCACGCCCATGAGGAGCAGAGCTTCCTGCGAACCTATGTCTTCTCGGTGGACCACAAGGTCATCGGCATCCAGTACGCCGTCACCGGGTTGCTGTTCCTCCTGTTCGGTTTCGGCCTGATGATGGTGATGCGCTGGCAGCTCGCCTATCCGTTCCAGCCCATCCCGATCATCGGCGGCCTGCTGGGCGATACGCGCGCGCCGGGCGGCATCATGCTGCCGGAGTTCTACAACCAGCTCGGGGCGATGCACGGGACCATCATGGTCTTCCTGGGCGTCGTGCCGCTGGCGGTCGGCGGCTTCGGCAACTACGTGCTGCCGCTGCAGATCGGCGCGCCCGACATGGCGTTCCCCAAGCTCAACATGGCGAGCTACTGGTCGTTCTTCGTCGGCGGCGTCGTGATGCTCGCCAGCTTCGTCGTGCCGGGCGGGGCGGCCAACTCGGGCTGGACGTCGTACGCGCCGCTGTCGGTCATCGCCACGACCGGCCAGACGATGTGGCTGGTCGGGATGATCTTCCTGATCACGTCGTCGCTGCTCGGCTCGGTCAACTTCATCGTCACGACCGTGCAGTTGCGGGCGCCCGGCCTGAGCTTCTTCCGCCTGCCGTTCTTCGTGTGGGCGCAGCTCGTCACCTCGTTCCTGCTGCTGCTCGCGTTCCCGCCGCTCGAGGCGGCGGGCGTCCTGCAGCTCATGGACCGCGTGGCCGGCACCAGCTTCTTCATGCCCAGCGGCCTGGTGGTCGGCGACGCCCCGCTCGAGATAAGCGGCGGCGGCAGCCCGCTGCTGTGGCAGCACCTGTTCTGGTTCCTGGCCCACCCGGAGGTGTACGTCCTGATCCTGCCGGCGATGGGCATCGTGGCGGAGATCCTCGCCAACAACACGCGCAAGCCGGTGTGGGGCTACCGGGTGCTGGTGGCGTCGGTCATCTTCCTCGGGTTCATGTCGTTCGTCGTGTGGGCGCACCACATGTTCATGACCGGCATGGGCACGACGATGAGCTCGTTCTTCCAGACGACGACCATGATCATCTCGATCCCGTCGGTCGTCATCCTGTCGGCGTTCCTGCTGTCGCTCTACGGCGGCTCGATCCGCTACACGGTGCCGATGCTGTTCGCGCTGGCGTTCCTGCCGATGTTCGCCATCGGCGGGCTGACCGGCCTGCCGCTCGGCCTGGCGGCGCCCGACATCCACCTGCACGACACCTACTACGTCATCGGGCACTTCCACTACGTGGTGGCGCCCGGCACGGTGCTCGCGCTGCTCGGCGGCATCTACTACTGGTTCCCGAAGGCGACCGGCCGCAAGATGAACGACCTGCTCGGGCAGATCCACTTCTGGGGCTCGTTCGTCACGATCAACATCGTCTTCTTCCCGATGCTGATCCAGGGGCTGTCGGGGATGAACCGCCGCATGGCGGACGGCGGTCTCGAGTACACGATGAACCAGGACGTGCTCGTCTGGAACGAGGTGATCTCGTGGGGCGCCTGGGGCCTCGCGCTGTTCCAGCTCCCCTTCATCTTCAACTTCTTCTGGAGCATCAAGAAGGGGGAGAAGGTGGGCGACAACCCGTGGCAGGCGACGACGCTCGAGTGGGCGGCGCCGTCACCCCCGCCGCACGGCAACTTCACGACGCAGCCGCGCGTGCACCGGGGGCCGTACGAGTACAGCGTGCCGGGCGCGGCTACCGACTTCGTGATGCAGGGCGACGCTGGCGGAACGCAGGCCGCGCCTGCCAAGGTGTGAGACGCGATGGATATACCGTACGTAGTGCAAGAACGGCCTGATACCGGGCTGACCAACGTCAAGCTGGGGATCTGGCTGTTCCTGGCGTCCGAAGTGATGCTGTTCGGCGGGCTGTTCTCCACCTACATCCTGCTGCGCGTCAACGCCGTCGAGTGGCCGTTCGGCGCCGACATCCTCAGCGTCCCCATCGGGGCGTTCAACACCGTCGTGCTCATCCTGTCGAGCGTCACGATGGTGCTGTGCTACGCCGCGCTCAAGCTGGGCGACCTCGACGGGTACAAGCGCTACATGGGGCTGACGGTCGGCCTCGCGCTGCTGTTCCTCGTCGTGAAGTCGTACGAGTACTACGACAAGTTCTCGCACGGCGACGTCCCGGCGGTGAGCACGTACCTGGCCATCTACTTCACCATGACCGGGCTGCACGCGCTGCACATCGTGGGCGGCGTCATCGTCAACGGCTACTTCCTCGGCCCCGGCACCGCGCTGTGGAAGACCAACCGCGAGCAGTTCATCAACCGCATCGAGGCGGCCGGCCTGTACTGGCACTTCGTGGACCTGGTATGGATCTTCCTGTTCCCGGTGCTGTACCTGCTGTAGGGCCCCGAGCACTCAGGAGACGCGCACGATGAGCGAGAACCCAGAGGAAGTCAAGGAACACATCAAGCTGTACTGGAAGATCGGCGGCGCCCTGCTGGTGCTCACGGTGGTCACCGTGCTGGTTTCGTTCATCGAGTTCGGCGTGCCGCTCGCGATCTTCGTGGCGCTGGTCATCGCCACCACGAAGGGCTCGCTGGTGGCCAGCTACTTCATGCACCTGATCGGCGAGCGCCGGCCCATCTACTGGGCGCTGCTGCTGACGGCCTTCTTCTTCATCGTCCTGATCTTCATCCCCATTCTGGGGCACAACGACACCTACGGGGTGCACAAGACGATGCCGAACGCCAACGCCCCGGCCGCGGAGGCGGATCACTGATGACCTCGCTGCGCGCGATCCACCTCGTCTTCATCACGGCGTCGATCGTCCTGACCGTGATGGTGGCGCTGTGGGGCCTCGCCATGTACGCGTCCGATCGGGGCACGGCGGGGCACCTCGCGTTCGCGGCGGGGTCGCTGGCCGCGGGGCTGGGCATGAGCGCGTACCTGGTCGCGTTCGTCCGCAAGACCCGCAAAATCGGCATGGAGTAGCACGGTCATGACAGACAGAATCGCGCGTTTGGCGCTGCTGGTTCCGGCCGGCCTCGTCCTGGCGGCCGGCGATGCGCTCGCCTGCCCGATCTGCTTCGGCGGCGATCCGGACTCGCAACTGGCGCAGGGGATGAACTGGGCCGTGTTCCTGCTGCTGGGCGTCACCGGCGGCGTGCTGACCGGCTTCGTGGGTTTCATCTTTCACTTGATAAAGCGTTCGCGGCAGGCGTTGGGTCAGCCGGAGGGAGAGCGGTTCGATGGGTGAGTTCCTGGGACTGCCGGTGCAGGCGGCGGCGCACGCCGGCGAAATCGACCAAATGATCATCCTGATCCACTACCTGATGTTCGTGCTGTTCATCGGGTGGGGGATCTACTTCGTCTGGGTGCTGATCCGATTCCGCGCCGCGGCGAACCCCAGGGCGGACTACGGCGGCGTCACCAGCCACACCTCCAGCTATCTCGAGATCGCCGTGGCCGTCATCGAGGCGGTCCTGCTGATCGGCTTCGCCATTCCCGCCTGGGCGAACCGCGTCAACGAGTTCCCGCCCGAGGAAGAGTCGACGGTCGTCCACATGATCGCGCGGCAGTTCGAATGGCACGCGCACTACCCCGGCGCCGACGGCCGCTTCGGGCGGCGCGACCTGAGCCACATCACGCCGACCAACGTGGTCGGGCTCGACCGCAGCGACCCGAACGCCGCCGATGACATCGTCTCCATCAACCGCATGAACCTGCCGGTCGACAAGCCGGCAATCATCTTCCTGTCGACCCAGGACGTCATCCACAGCCTCGGGATCGCCGAGATGCGGGTCAAGCAGGATGCCATTCCGGGCATGGAGATACCCATGTGGTTCATCCCGACCCTCGCGGGCGACTACCAGATCAACTGCTCGCAGCTCTGCGGCCTGGGCCACTACCGGATGCGGGCCGAGGTCACGATCCAGTCGCAGGCGGAGTTCGACGCCTGGTTCGCCGAGGAGCTCGCCCTGTCGCAGTAGGCGCTTCCCCGCGGTTGTGGCAACCCCGATCTACGCGGGCTTCTGGCGGCGATTCGCGGCCGCCTGCATCGACGCCATCGTCACCGCCGTCGGGAGCGTCCTGTTCGGCGTGCCGGTCCTCGTCCTTATGATGCTGGTGGTCATCGCCGAGGACGAGGAGCCCGATCCGGTGGCTCTCACCGCCGTGTTCGAGGGCGCCGCCCAGCTCCTGGCCCTCTTCTTCAGTTGGATGTACTTCGCGCTGATGGAGTCGTCGCCGCTGCAGGCAACGCTCGGCAAGCTGGCCCTGCGGATGCGGGTCACCGACCTCGCAGGCGACCGGGTCGGGTTCGAGAAGGCGACCTGGCGCTTCTTCGGCAAGTTCGTCTCGGCGTTGCTGCTGCTCGGCGGCTTCGTCATGGCGGCGTTCAGCGCCAGAAGGCAGGCCCTGCACGACTGGATGGCGGGCTGTCTGGTCGTGAACCGGGAATAGGGGGGAATCGCCCCTGGTCGCGGGGCGGCGTTGGCGCGGTATCAGCCGTCGCAGCGGTACTTCCTGGTGGATGAGGCCCGGGTCCGTGCTGGTGATCTGCCGTCGGGCAACCTGGTTTCGGCGCTGATCGCGCTGGAGACAAATCGCGACCGGGCGCGGGCACCAACGTTGCTGGGGGCGTTGATTGATCTGCTGCGGAAGCAGGATGATGAGGAGCTGACGGCGGCGTTCCGCGAGTGGGCGGCGCAAGTGCTGCTGCCGCGTCGGTTCCGCGGGTCGGTGACCGGGCCGCTGCCGCGGCTCGAGGAGGTGCGGGCGATGTTGGCCGAGACCGTTCAGGAGTGGACTGCGGAGTGGGTCGAACAGGGCCGAGAGCAGGGCCAGCGGGAATTGCTGCGCCGTCAGGCGGCGCGGAAGTTCGATGCAGCCGCGGCGGAGCGGCTGGCCGCGAAGCTCGAGGGCGTCGAGGATGCGGACCGCTTGGCGCAAGTGGGCGACTGGATCATCGAGTGCGAGACATCAGATGATCTGTTCGCTCGGTTCGAGGATTGGTCGTAGTAGTCGTGAGTGGATGAAGCTACGCGGTGTCAGTCGGGCGACGCCGGGAACAGGACGCCGGGCGCCAGCTTGCTCTCCCGATCCAGCGCGGCCTTGACGCGCCGCATCTGCTCGATGCCGGCGGCGCCGTACAGCTCGCGCAGCAGCGCCTGCTTGACCGGGTTGCGCCCCACGCCGTGCTCCGCCAGGGGGCAGCCGCCAATCCGGATGACCTCGCGCCCGCAGGCCAGGATGGCTTCCCGGCCGGCTTCCACGTCCTGCAGGCTGCGCGGGATCACGTTGGGATGCACGTTGCCGTCCGAGGCGTGCCCCCAGACGGCGTAGTCGAGACCCCGCCGCTCGAAGGCATCCCGAAAGATCCGCAGGCTGTCGGCGAAGCGCGGGAACGGCACGATCATGTCGGCCGCGGTCTTGCCGATGCGGGCATCGACGGTGCGTTGCGCCGTGCCCACGCGCCGGTTCACCGCCTCGGGCACGGCCTCGCGCACGGCGAAGAGCTGCGCCTGCCGGCGCCGGTCGCCGGGCAGCGCGATCTCCGCGCGGTCGAGCGCGCCGGCTTGCGCCAGCAGCCGGCACAGACGCACCAGCGGCGTATCGGGCGCGGCCGGCCTGGCAGGCGACCGGGTCGGGTTCGAGCGGGCGACCTGGCGCTTCTTCGGCAAGTTCGTCTCGGCGTTGCTGCCGCTCGGCGGCTTCGTCATAGCGGCGTTCAGCGCCAGGAGGCAGGCCCTGCACGACCGCATGGCGGGCTGTCTGGTCGTGAACCGGGAATAGCGGGGATGGAACACCCAGCACCGATAGGGCCGGCTCCCCGCCGAGCGAGACACGGCCGCGCTTCGTAAAACACTGATAAACAAAGGTTTAAACAGACCGGAGGCCGCGCTTCGCTCCTACGGAAAATTTCTCAGGTCGATCTCCGACCAGGTCGCGCCCGTGGCTTCACCGAGACGCGAAGCGGTGAGGACGATGAAGAGGACCACGAGCTTGACTGCCGGTTGACCGCCAGCTGCTGCCATTCGGCCAGCGCCTTGGGAGCTTGGGAATACGCAAGTCTCGCCCGGTGATTCGGCGCCTTCCGGACCGTCGGAAGGAGCCGCTCGAGGTCGGCCGCTGGGTTGTCGACCCGATGCTTCTCCGCAACGATCTCGGTGACGCGCTCGTAGACGCGACGGAACGTGGGGCCGGCCCTTCTTCCGAGCGGCGTCCTTCGTGGGAGAGCGCCCGACTCACGGTATCCTTGATCGGGACGGGTTTCGTGCGAATCGTCATGAAGCTGCATCTCGCCAAGCACATCCTCGACATCGACGGCGTCGCCGTCGACGCCTCGATCGGACGCTTGCAGGACACCGGAGGGGGCAACACGCACGCGTAACAGGGGCGCGGAGGAATGGAATGCGAGAACGGCAGGTCGGCGTTGAAGAACTGGAGGCGAACCTGAGGGGCTGCCTCGAAGAGGTCGGAAGTGGCATGACGCTGATCGTGACGGACAAGGGAGGCCGCGTGGCACGCCTGACCCCGGAATCCGGAGCAAGCGACTCGAACGACGGTCCCGCAATCGCCTGGAGCGGTCGACGGTTGAAGAAGACCAAACCCAAGGCGCGCCTGCGAGGCGGTGGCAGCATGGCCGACATCGTCAGGGAAAACCGGAGGTGACGGTTCTCTACGTCGACACGAGCGCTGTGTTCAAGCGCTACGTTGAGGAGAACGAGTCAGAAGCACTACTCGTCAAGATCGAGGAGGCGCCAGCGGTCGGCACGGCGCTGATCACGCGCGTGGAGATCGCAGCCGCGCTGGCACAAACTGTGCGGCAGGGGCGGATGAGCCGGAACGAGGCGCAGGAGGCGGAGCGGGAGTTCCTGACTGATTGGGAGGACTTCACCAGAATCGGCGTGACAGGAGAGCTCGCTGCCCGAGCAGGCAACCTGGCTTGGCAACGCGACCTGCGCGGCTACGACGCCGTGCAGCTCGCAGCCGCACTGGCGTGGCAGGACATGATGGCACCGGCGAACGACGAGGTCGTGTTCGCGTGCTTCGACAACAATCTGCGCCGCGCGGCAAGAGCAGAGGGCCTCGAAACGTGGCCGGCATGAGGGACGCGAGCGCAAAGCGCTAAAGAATCAATAACTTGGACTTGGAGACAGTGGCGCAGAAGCGGGGAGGCCCCGCACCTCACGCGCTCAGGCGCCGGGCGCCGCCGGGAACACGACGCCGGGCGCGAGCTTGCCGTCCGGGTCCAGCGCGGCCTTCACGCGCCGCATCTGCTCGATGCCGGCGGCGCCGTACAGCTCGCGCAGCAGCGCCTGCTTGACCGGGTTGCGCCCCACGCCGTGCTCCGCCAGGGGGCAGCCGCCAATCCGGATGACCTCGCGCCCGCAGGCCAGGATGGCTTCCCGGCCGGCTTCCACGTCCTGCAGGCTGCGCGGGATCACGTTGGGATGCACGTTGCCGTCCGAGGCGTGCCCCCAGACGGCGTAGTCGAGACCCCGCCGCTCGAAGGCATCCCGAAAGATCCGCAGGCTGTCGGCGAAGCGCGGGAACGGCACGATCATGTCGGCCGCGGTCTTGCCGATGCGGGCATCGACGGTGCGTTGCGCCGTGCCCACGCGCCGGTTCACCGCCTCGGGCACGGCCTCGCGCACGGCGAAGAGCTGCGCCTGCCGGCGCCGGTCGCCGGGCAGCGCGATCTCCGCGCGGTCGAGCGCGCCGGCTTGCGCCAGCAGCCGGCACAGACGCACGAGCGGCGTATCGGGCGCGGCCGGCTCGAGCGCCGCGCCGATCTGCTCGTACGCCGCGCTCGGCGCGGCCAGGGTTCCCGGCGGTAGCTCCACCTGCACCAGCAGCGCGACCGCCGCGTCGCGCGGCAGCGGGACGCCATGCGTCCGGTCCGCGCCGTCGTCGCGCACCAGCTCCAGGCTGCGGCGGTCGAGCATCTCGACGGCCGACACGTCGAGCCCCCGCGGGTCCGCCGAGCGCCACGCGGCCTCGGCCTCGCGCCGGAGCGCCGCCACGAGCGACTGCGCGGCCCCCTCGTCGGGCAGCGGCAGCCACACCAGGCAGAGCGCCGGCCGTGGAGACACCAGGCCGCAGGTGACCTCCGTGATGATGCCCAGGGTTCCCTCCGAGCCGACGAAGAGGTCGACGAGGTCCATCTCCGGCTCGGCGAAGTACCCGGCCGAGACCTTCGGCACGTCGGGCATCCGGTAGCCCGGGATCGGAACGCGCCGCACGCCGTCCGGGGCGTGGAGCTCGAAGTAGCCGTCAGGGTGGGCGCGGCAGTCGCCGCGCCGGAGGTCCAGGAGAGAGCCGTCGGCCAGCACGACCTTCAGCCCGCGGATCCAGCGCCGCGTCGTGCCGTACTTGAACGTGGCGGCGCCGGCCGCGTTGGTCGCGGCCACGCCGCCGGCGCAGGCGCCCTCGAACGTCGGCGCCGGCGGGTAGTACGCGTTCCGCTGCGCCAGCGCCTCGCGCAGGGCGGTCAGCGGCACGCCGGCCTGCACTGTGACCTCGCCGGCGCCCACGCGGAGAATCCGGTCGAGCCGGCGGGTGCTGACTACGACCTCCCCCATCGGCGTCGCGCCGCCGGTCAGCGACGACTGCGCTCCGACCGGCAGCACCCGCCGCGCCTGCCGCACGAGCGCGGCGACCTCGAGGTCGGAGCGGGTCTGCGCGACACCGGCGGCGTGCCCGCCGGGATAGTGCGCCGCGTCCTCCAGGAACCCGGCCACGGCCTCGGTATCGTGGGCCACCGCAACGCGGTCCGGGCCGGCGGCGGGACGGACCGGCCGGACCCGGTGCGTCGGCATGGCGGGCATATGGTACAGTGGCCGTGGGAGGTTCCATGGCAGCACTGCTCCGAACGTTGTGTCTCGTCGGGCTGCTGGCGGCGTCGGTGGCGGGCTGCGTCGCCATGTCCCAGACGCAGGATCAGGGCGAGGTGGCCGCCCGCGTCGGCGACACCGTCGTCACGCTGGCGGAGCTCGAGGACGCCTGGAACGAGGCCGACCCGCGCGGGCGCCTGGAGCAGTTGCAGAACCTGTACGAGGCGCGCAGGCGGGTGCTGGACGACGTCGTCGGCAACCGCCTGATCGAGCGCGAGGCGGAGGCGCGCGGCATCGGGCGCGAGGAGCTGCTCGCGGCGGAGCTGCCGGCGCGGACCGAGGCGGTCACCGACGCCGAGATCGACCGCATCTACGAGGTGAACCGGGACCGGCTCGGCGGGCGCACGCTCGAGGAGATGCGCCCCGAGATCCGCTCCCTGCTCGAGCGGCAGCAGCCGGCACGGGCGCGGCTGCTCTACATCGCCGAGCTGCGGCGGGCGGCCGACGATGTCGTCATCACGCTCGAGCCGCCGCGGCAGGAGATCGAGCTGACCGCCGCTGACCGTTCGAAGGGACCGGCCGACGCGCCGGTGGTGATCGTGGAGTTCTCGGACTTCGAGTGCCCGTACTGCCAGCAGGCGACCGCCACGATGGACGCCCTGCTCGAGCGTTACCCGGACGAGATTCGATTCATCTACAAGGACTTCCCCCTGCCCAACCACCCGCACGCGTTCAAGGCGGCCGAGGCCGGCCACTGCGCGCACGAGCAGGGACAGTTCTGGCCGTTCCACGACAAGCTGTTCGCCGCGCAGGACGCGCTGGACGTCGAGTCGCTGAAGGCCTACGCGGACGAGCTCGGCCTCGACGCGGACGCCTTCGGGGCCTGCCTGGACGGTGCCCGCCACGCGGAGTCGGTCAACGCCGACATGGACGCGGGCAGGCGCCTCGGCGCGTCGTCGACGCCCACGCTGTTCATCAACGGGCGCCCGGTCCTGGGGGCGCTGCCCCTGGACGTCTTCGACGAGATCGTGCGCGAGGAGCTGGCCGTGGCGGCGGCCCGATGAGCCGCTTCATCGCCCACTGGATCACGACGGCCGTGGCGCTCGGCGCGACGGCCTGGGTGCTGCCCGGCGTCAACGTCAGCTCCCTGCCGGCGCTGCTGGTCGCGGCGCTCGCGCTGGGGTTCGCGAACGCCGTCGTCAGGCCGCTGCTGCTGCTCCTCACGCTGCCGATCACCGTGCTCACGCTCGGGCTGTTCTACCTCGTCGTCAACGGCCTCTCGTTCGGGTTCGCCGCCCTGCTGGTCCCCGGCTTCACCGTCCGCTCGTTCGGCTGGGCGATGCTCGGCGCCCTGCTCGTCGGCGCGGTATCCTGGTTCATCGGCAGCTTTCTTCAGCCGCCGCCGGCGGCGGGCGGGTACGTCGAGGTGCGGCGGGTGAAGCGCGTGGGTCCCCCCCCGGCCTGAGCTGACTCCATTCCGCGGCCCGTCCTTCCCCTGGATCGTCAGAGCGGCGCGCGCCGCAGGCGCAACGCATTGCCGATGACCGACAGCGAGCTGAGGGTCATCGCCGCGCTGGCCCAGATGGGGCTGACCAGCAGGCCGGCGACGGGGTACAGCACGCCGGCCGCCACCGGCACGCCGATGGTGTTGTAGGCGAAGGCGAGGAAGAGGTTCTGGCGGATGTTGCGCATCGTCGCGCGGCTGAGCCGGCGGGCGCGGACGATGGCGCGCAGGTCGCCCTTGATCAGCGTGACGCCGGCGCTCTCCATCGCGACGTCCGTGCCGGTCCCCATGGCGATGCCGACGGTGGCCTCGGCCAGGGCCGGCGCATCGTTGATCCCGTCGCCCGCCATCGCCACGACGCGCCCGGCGGCCTGCTGCTCGGCGACCACCCGCCGCTTGTCGGCGGGGAGCACCTCGGCGTGCACGTCCTCCGGCACCAGCCCGACCTCCGCCGCCACGGCGGCCGCGGTCGACCGGTTGTCGCCGGTCACCATCAGGATGCGCAGCCCTTCCGCCCGGAGCTGACGAATCGCCTCGGGCGTCGTCGGCTTGACGGGGTCGGAGATGCCGATGAGCCCGACCGGCGCGCCGTCCAGGCTGACGTGCACGACGGTCTCGCCGCGCGCCGCCAACTCGGCCGCCTGTCCGGCCAGCGCGCCCGCATCCGCGCCTTCCGCCGCGATGAAGGCGGCCGTTCCGACGGCGACCTGCCGGCCGTCGACCGTCCCGCTCACGCCGCGCCCCGTCGCGGATCGGAAGTCGCCGGCCGGGACGATCGGCAGGCCGCGCCGCATGGCCTCGGCCACGATCGCCGCCGCCAGGGGATGCTCGCTCGCGCGCTCCAGCCCGGCGGCGAGCCGGACCGCCTCGTCCTCCTCCCTGCCGGCGGCCGCCACCACCGAGCGCACCTCCGGCCGGCCGGCGGTCAGCGTGCCGGTCTTGTCGACGATCAGCGTGTCCACGCGCTCGAGCGCCTCCAGCGCCTCGGCGTTGCGGATGAGGACGCCGGCCGTGGCGCCGCGCCCGGTCCCCACCATGATCGCCATCGGCGTGGCCAGGCCGAGCGCGCAGGGACAGGCGATGATCAGCACGGCGACGGCGCTGAGCAGCGCGAAGGCGAGCCGCGGCTCGGGGCCCGCCACGCCCCAGACGACGAACGCCGCGACGGCCACCGCGACCACGGCCGGCACGAAGTACGCCGCGAGGCGGTCGGCGGAGCGCTGTATCGGCGCCCGGCTCCGCTGCGCCTCGCTCACCATCCGCACGATCTGGGCCAGCAGCGTCTCCTGACCCACCCGCTCGGCGCGCATGACCAGGCTGCCGGTGCCGTTGATGGTGGCGCCGACCACCGCCGCGCCGCCGGCCTTCTCGACGGGTATCGGCTCGCCGCTGATCATCGACTCGTCGACCGCGCTGCGTCCGCTCACCACGACCCCGTCGACCGGGATCCGCTCGCCGGGGCGCACCCGCAGCATGTCGCCGGCGCGGACCTGCGCCAGCGGGACATCCTCTTCCTGCTCGCCCGCGACCCGGTGCGCGACGGCCGGGGCGAGACCGAGCAGCGCGCGCAGCGCGGCGCCGGTGCGCTGGCGGGCCCGCAGCTCGAGGACCTGCCCGAGCAGCACGAGCACGATGATGACGACTGCGGTGTCGAAGTACGGCTCGACGCCGCTCGCCATGCGGAAGCCCGCCGGAAACAGCCCCGGGGCAACGGTGGCGGCGGCGCTGTAGAGGAAGGCCGCGCCGACGCCGAGGGCGATCAGGGTGAACATGTTGGGGCTGCGGTTGACGACCGACGCCCAGCCGCGCTCGAAGAACGGACGGCCCGCCCACAGGACGACCGGCGCGGCGCACAGGAGCTGCAGCCAGTTCGAGGCCGTGCGGCTCAGGGGCAGCGCGCCGGGGCCGGCGACCATCTCGGTCATCGCGATGCCGAACACCGGCAGGCCGATCGCCGCGGCAATCCGGAAGCGCCGCGTCATGTCGACCAGCTCGGGGTTGGGCGCTTCCTCCGGCGCCGCCGTCCGCGGCTCGAGCGCCATGCCGCACTCGGGACAGGCTCCCGGGGCCTCCTGAACGACCTCCGGGTGCATCGGGCAGGTGTACTCGACCGCCGCCGGGGCCGCGGCGACGACCTCCGGCTCGAGCGCCATGCCGCAGCTCGGACAGGGGATCGGCTCGCTCTCACGCACCTCGGGGCACATGGGGCAGACGTACGCGGCGGCCGACGCGGGCGAGGGTCCGCCGGCGCCGGGCGCGGGCGCCCGCGAGGCCGCGTGGTGGCCGTGCCGGGCGCCGTCGTCGCCCCCCGCCTCGTCGCGCGCGCGGAGGAACGCGTCGGGGTCGCTGCGGAACGCCGCCTGGCACCCCCCGCAGCAGAACAGGTAGGTCGTCCCGGCGTGCTCGTGCGTGAACCGGGCCTTGTCCGGATCCACCGTCATGCCGCAGACGGGATCGCGCGTCTCGACCGTCATGGCCTCTTCCTTCCTGGACATCCCTAGGACTCTATCCGGCGGCCGGCGCGCACGCCCCGGGCTCCGCGCAGCGCTCGTGCTCGAGCTGGACCGTGGCGTGCCGCAGCCCGAACCGCTCGCGCAGGCAGGCGCGGACACGCTCCAGCGCCCGGTCATGTGCGGCGTCGCGGTCGACGCACGCGTGGAGCGTCACGAGCGGGCGGCCCGGACTCAGCGACCAGATGTGCACGTGGTGCACGCTGCCGACGCCGGGAACCGTCGCCGCGATGGTGCCGGCGACGTCCGCCGCGTCCAGTTCCTCGGGACGGCCCTCCATGAGCACGTGACCGGACCGGCGCAGCAGCGACACCGCGCTCCTGAGCACCAGCACGGCCACGAGCAGCGACAGGAGCGGGTCGATGAGCGTCCAGCCGGTCGCCAGGATCACCAGCGCCGCGACGATGGCGGCAGCCGATCCGAGCAGATCGCCGAGCACGTGCAGCAGCGCGCCGCGAACGTTCAGGCTGTCCGTCCGCCCGCCGTGCAGGAGCCGAAAGGCGGCCAGGTTGACCAGGAGGCCGACGATCGCGACGGCCAGCATCGGCCCCGCCAGGATCTCGACCGGCTGGCGAATGCGGCCGACCGCCTCGCCGGCGATCCACACGACGATCAGGAGCAGCGTCAGCGCGTTGACGCAGGCCGCGAGCACCGGAAACCGATGATAGCCGTACGACCGCCGCGCGTCGCCGGGCCGGCCCGCCACCAGCACGGCGACGGTCGCGAGTCCCAGGGCGGCCGTGTCGGTCAGCATGTGACCGGCGTCCGCGAGCAGCGCCAGCGATCCGGCGATCACGCCGCCCGCCGCCTCCACGAGCATGAACCCGCCCGTCAGGCACAGGGCGCCCAGCAGCCGCCGCCGATCGTCCACGTCGTGTTCTCCGCGTTCTCCGTGTTGGCCGCTCATATGAACCAACATATTAGCATATGTTCATATGTTGTATAATGCAGCCGGATGGAACAGGCGACACCGCGGGCGGCCCGTCTTGCGTCCCTCGACGACGACACGGTGAGCCAGTTGGCCGAGATGTTCCGGCTGATGGGCGACCCGACGCGCCTGCGCGTCATCCTGAGCTGCCTGCCCGGCCCCAGCCCGGTCGGGGACATGGCGCGGCGGCTCGGCCTGTCGTCGTCGCTGGTCAGCCACCATCTGCGCCTGCTCCGCGCGGCCCGGGTGATGCGGGGCCAGCGTCGCGGCAAGCACGTCCACTACGGCCTGGCCGACCAGCACATCAGCCGCGTGCTGCTCGACATGCTGGATCACGTCGTCGAGCCCGCGGGCCACGACGTCCCGTGACCGCGGACTCCACAAGGCGCGCACGGCGCGCCTCGGCGGGAGCGGCGCGGGGCGAAGGGGCCCCGCAAGCGGACGCCGGG
>CAYGCV010000068.1:0-15476 GCA_964348425.1 uncultured Vicinamibacteraceae bacterium
CGGTGCGCGCCTTGGGTCCACCGTGACGATCGGTCGGGGGGGGCCTCGCGGGAGTCTGCGTCGGCTGGGTCGCGGGCCGGCACCGCCGCGACGCACTTCGGCGGCAACCGACCCTGCAGGAGTTGGCGCCGTTCCATGTCTATGGTGCAGACTCCGAGCCAGTTCGCCTTCGCAATTCCTGCTGCGCCGGCGGGCCATCGAGGTGGCGGATTCTGCACAGGTTGCCTGCCGCGCGGCCGCCCGCGCGGCGCCGGCGTGCGCCGACGGTCTGCCGGATCGGACCTTGCATCGCCTTCTCGCCATGGACGCCGCTGCCCCGCGCCCGTCCCGTCGACCAGGTCCCACAGTGGCAGCCGGCTTCGGCCTGCTCGAGGCCCTGGTCGCGTGCGGTCTGATCGTCGTCCTGGCGGCCGGCGTCGCGCAGCTCACGCTGGCGTCGGCCGCCGCGGTGCGGGCAGCCGGCGACGAGACGCTCGCGCTGCTGCTCGCCGTGCAGAAGATCGAGCAGTTGCGCTCGCCGGCGTGGGAGCGCGGGCCGGCGTCGCCCGGGGCAACCGACCCGACCGGCCCGGACGGCCGGGGTCCCGGCGCGGTCGCCTCGCCGGCGGGCAGCCTCGATCGCAACGTGTCGGGATACGTCGACCACCTGAGCGCCCGCGGGGCGCCGGTGGGCGGCGGCGAGCGCCCGCCGTCCGGCACGGCGTTCGTGAGGCGCTGGTCCGTGCAGCCCGATCCGCGCCTGCCCGACGATCTGCTCGTGCTCGACGTCGTGGTGCTGCCGCTGCGCGTGGCCGAGCGGGCCGGTGCGGCGGCGCTGTCGCCGAACGTGCCGGGCGTGGTCCGGCTGAGCGCCCTGAAGGGGCGGCGGTAGGGCCCATGCTCGCGGAGCTGGTGATCGCCGCCGCCATCGTCATGATGCTGCTCGGATCCGTGTTCAGCCTCGTGGATCCGGCGCGCGGCGCGCTGGCCGTCCAGCCGCACGCGGCCGACACGCAGCAGCGGCTGCGCGCCGCGTTCGTGCGGCTCCAGACCGACCTCATGCTCGCCGGCAGCGGGCCGAATCCGACCCTCGACATATCGGTCGCGCGCCTGCGGGCGCCCGTGGTCCCGGCCCTGGTCGGCCATCGCCACCCGCCGGCGGCGGGCGCCACGTTCGCCGCCGACGCGGTCACGATGCTGTACGCCCCGCCGCGGAGCCCCGCCGCGCCCCTGGCGTCGCCGCTGGCCGGACCCGCCGCCGACGTGCGGTTGGGACCCGGCCCGGCGCGCTGCCGTGCCGGCGCGACGACCTGCGCATTCGAGGCCGGCAGCCTGGCGCTGGTCTTCGACCGCAACGGCCGCTCCGACATCGTGCGGGTGACGCGGGTGCTCGACGACGCGCTGGGGGTCCGGCCGATCGCCGGCGGCTCGGTGCAGGCGTTCGCCGCGGGCGCGTCGATCGTCCCGCTCGAGCTGCGCGCCTACTACCACGATCGCGCGGCGGCCCAGTTGCGCTATCAGGACGGCTGGATGACGGACGTGCCGGTGCTGGACGACGTGGTCGGTCTGACGCTGCGCTACTTCGGGGGTGGCGCCCTGCCGGCGGGCGGCGGCGGAGACGGCCCGGCGGCCGCCTGCCTGGGGGGCCGGCCGGCGGCCGCGCCGCCGCGGCGGGCAGGCGGCGACCCCGAGCGGGAGCTGGCGCCGTCCCTGTTCCTCGACGGGCCGCGCTGCGGCGGGCGGCTGCCGTACGACGTCGACCTGTTCCGGATCCGCCGCGTGCGGGTCGAGATCCGCCTGCAGGTGTCCGGCGCGTGGCTGCGCGGGCGTGACCCGTCCCTGTTCGCGCGGCCCGGTCCGGCGCGCGACGGCCGGCGCCAGGTGCCCGATCTGACCGGCGTCTTCGACGTGGCGCTCAGGGGCCCGTGATGGGGAGCACCCGCGGCATTGCGCTGGTCGTCACCCTGCTGGCGCTGCTCGTGCTCGTGGCCCTGACCGGCGCCCTGATCCCGTTGACGTCGAGCGAGACGGCCATCTCGGCGCATCACCGCCGGGCGGCCCAGACGCTCTATGCCGCGGAGGCGGCGCTCGAGTGGGCCCTGCAGGAGCTGCAGCCGGTCGATTCCTGGGACGCGCTGCTGGCGGGGCGCCGGCGCTCCGCGCTGTGGGCGGGCGCGACGACGCAGCGGCTGGCGGGCGGCGCGACGCTCGACCTCGGCCGCGTGACCGTCGAGCTGCAGCGCCGCGGCGCGGGCGCGAGCGGGGCCGGCCGGGGTCTCCGCTGGCGCCTCTATGCGCACGGACCGCTCAGCGCCATCCTGCCGCGCGATCCGTCGCTCGGGCTCCTGCGCGTCGCGGTCTGGCTGGCCGACGATCCGGCCGAGACCGACGGCGACCCGGCGCGGGACACCAACGGCGTGGTGCTGCTGCACGCGGCCGGCGTGGGCCCGGCGCTCGCGCAGCGGGCCGTGCAGGCGACGCTGCGGCGGACCGCCGCGGGCGATCGCATCACGCTGGTGTCGTGGACCCTCGTGCGCTGAGGCCGCGGCCGGCGCCGCGCGACCGCAAGCTGTCGGTTCAGGAGGCGGCGTCGCGGATCCCGAGCGAGCGCAGCGCGGCCCGGATCTCGTCGCCGGTGACGTCGTCGACGATCACCGTCTCGCCCAGCCGCGTCGGCAGCACCATGTGCAGCCGTCCCGCGAGCACCTTCTTGTCGCGGCGGATGGCGTCGGCAATCTCGGCCGCGCGCAGGTCGCCCACCGGCGGCAGGGGACCGAGCTTGGCGATGAGACCCGCGAGCGCCGAGAAGTCGGCCCGGGACATCGTCCCGCGCGCCACGGCGATGTCGGCCGCGGCGAGCATGCCGTAGCCGACCGCCTCGCCGTGCCGGTAGCGCCGGTAGCCGCTCACCGCCTCGATCGCGTGACCGACGGTGTGGCCGAAGTTGAGGATGCGGCGCAGCCCGCTCTCGCGTTCGTCCGCCGCCACGACCTCCGCCTTGATGCGGCACGACTCGCCGATCACGGGCACCAGCGCCTCCAGCCGGCGCTGGAAGATCGCGGTGAGGTCGCGGTCCACGCGGTCGAACAGGTCGCGGCTCGCGATGACGCCGTACTTGACGACCTCGTAGAGCCCGGCCCGGAACTCGCGGCGGGGCAGCGTCTCGAGCACGACCGGGTCGGCGACCACCACGATCGGCTGATGGAACGCGCCGATCAGGTTCTTGCCGAGCGCGTGGTTGACGCCGACCTTGCCCCCGATGGCGCTGTCGACCTGCGCGAGCAGCGTCGTGGGCACGTGTGCCAGCCGCACGCCGCGCAGGAAGGTCGCGGCGGCGAAGCCCGCCACGTCGCCCACCACCCCGCCGCCGACCGCGACGATGGTGGCGCTGCGGTCGGCGCCCTGCTCGATCAGCGCCTCGAAGAGGCGGTTGACGGTATGCAGGGTCTTGGCCCGCTCGCCGTCGGGCATCAGCAGCGCCCGGGCGCCGGGCAGCGCCTGCTCGACGGCGCCGCCATGCAGCTTCCAGATCGGCGGACTCGAGACGACGAATCGCTGCCCGCCGGCGCCGGCTGCCGACACCAGTTGCTCGATCTGCTGCACGAGACCCGCGCCGACGTGCACGCGGTAGGCGCGCGACGCAGTCTCGACGTCGATCTGCACGGATGGCGTCATTGCAGGAGCCGGCGGGGCGGGTAGCGTCATGTAGGATAGCAGCAAACGTCGCGCGGCCCGGGGATGTCACCAGGGGGGAGCGTGCTTGGCGGATCTTGAATGCGACTTCCTGATCATCGGCAGCGGCATCGCGGCGCTGCGCGCGGCCCTCGATCTGGACGCCGCCGGCGAGACGCTGATCCTGACCAAGGGCGGCGCGGCGCAGGGGAGCACGGCGTTCGCGCAGGGGGGCATCGCGGCGGCGGTCGGCGCGGGCGATTCGCCCGGGCTGCATGCCGCCGACACGATCGCGGCGGGCGCCGGCCTGTGCCGCGCCGCGGCGGTGCAGGCCCTGACGGAGCAGGGGCCGCGCTACGTCCGTGAGCTGCTCGACTGGGGCGCGCGCTTCGACCGGGAGCCGGGCGGCGAGGCCGCGCTCGCCCGCGAAGGCGCGCACAGCGTGCGGCGGGTGCTGCACGCGCGGGACGCGACGGGCCGCGAGATCTGCCGGGTCCTCTGGAAACGGATCGCCGGCTGCGCGCGGGTGCGGGTGATCGAGCACGCCCTGGTGGTGGACGTCGCCGTGAACGGCGCGCGTTGCACCGGGGTCCGGTTCCTGGACGACCGTGGGCGGCTGGCCAGCGTGACCGCCGCCGCCACGCTGCTGGCGACCGGCGGGGCGGGGCAGGTCTTCCGCGAGACGACCAATCCATCGGTCGCGTCCGGCGACGGGATTGCCATGGCCTACCGCGCGGGAGCCCGCGTCGCCGATCTCGAGTTCGTCCAGTTCCATCCCACCGTGCTGGACGTCGCGGGCGCCCCCCGCTTCCTGCTCTCCGAGGCGCTGCGAGGCGAGGGGGCCGTGCTGGTCAACGCGGCCGGCGAGCGGTTCATGCAACGCGCCGACCCCGCCGGCGAGCTCGCGCCGCGCGACCGCGTCGCGCGCGCGATCGCCCGCGAGGGCCAACGGGCGGACGGGCGCGTGTACCTCACCATGGACCATCTCGAGCCGGCGTTCGTCCGCGCGCGGTTCCCGACCATCGCGGACGCCTGCCGCCGCGCCGGTCTCGATCTCGCGCGCGACCGGATACCGGTCTGTCCCGCGGCCCACTACATGATGGGCGGGGTCGACGTGGATCTCGACGGGCACACCTCGGTGCCCGGCCTGCTGGCCGCGGGCGAGGTCGCCTGCACCGGCGTGCACGGGGCGAACCGCTTGGCCAGCAACTCGCTCCTCGAAGGGCTCGTCTTCGGCGCCGTCGCGGCCGGCGCCATGCGCCGCTGGGCCGCCGAGCACGGCCGGCCCCGGTCCGCGCCCGCCGCGCCCCCCGCGCCGGCCGGCGGCGACCGCGCGCCCGCGGCCCCGGCCGGCCTGTCCGAGCGTGCGGCGCGCGACCTGATGTGGCGGGACGTGGGCCTGTTCCGCGACGGCCCGCGGCTGACGAGGGCGCTGGAGACCCTCGAGGCGTGGGCCGCGGCGCTCGAGCCCGCGGCCCGCGTGCCCGCGGCCGCGCGACTGGCCAGCATCGTGACGGTCGGACGGCTCGTTGCGCGCGCCGCGCTGCGGCGGGAGGAGAGCCGCGGCGCCCACTACCGGTCCGATTTCCCCGAGCGGAACGATATAGACTGGACGCGCCACGTAACGGAGTCGAAAGGCAGGGTGACAGCGGTCGATGCCGGCGAAGCGGGACACGTTCGTAACTGAGATCACGCCACGCTCGGAGGACTTCTCGCGCTGGTACACCGACGTGGTGCGGCGGGCCGAGCTCGCCGACTACTCGCCGGTCAAGGGCAGCATGGTCATCCGTCCCTACGGCTACGCCGTCTGGGAGCTGATGCAGGCCTCGCTGGACGCCCGCTTCAAGGCCACCGGCCACGTCAACGCGTACTTTCCGCTGTTCATCCCCGAGAGCCTGCTGCGGAAGGAAGCCGCGCATGTCGAGGGGTTTGCGCCGCAGGTGGCCTGGGTCACCCACGGCGGGGACGAGGAGCTCGAGGAGCGCCTCGTCGTGCGCCCCACGTCCGAGGCCATCATCGGCACCATGTACGCCAAGTGGATCCAGTCGTGGCGCGATCTGCCGCTGCTCATCAACCAGTGGGCCAACGTCGTGCGCTGGGAGAAGGTGACGCGGCTGTTCCTGCGGACCACCGAGTTCCTGTGGCAGGAGGGGCACACGGCGCACGAGACGCGCGCGGAGGCCGAGGCCGAGGCGCTGCGGATGCTCGGCGTGTACAAGGACTTCGCCGAGAGCGAGCTGGCGATGCCCGTTCGCGACGGGCGCAAGACGGAGAGCGAGAAGTTCGCGGGCGCCGAGGTCACCTACTCGATCGAGGCGCTGATGGGCGACGGCCGGGCGCTGCAGGCCGGCACGTCGCACATGCTCGGCCAGAACTTCTCGAAGGTGTTCGACATCAGGTTCCAGGCGCGGGACAAGTCGCTGCAGTACGCCTGGCAGACGTCCTGGGGCATGACCACGCGCCTGATCGGCGGGGTGATCATGACGCACGGCGACGACAGCGGCCTGATCCTGCCGCCGCGCATCGCGCCGTATCAGGTCGTGATCGTGCCGATACCGCGGGGCAACTGGCAGGAGACCGTGCTGCCCCGGGCGCGCGAGGCGGCCGCCACGCTGACCGGCGCCGGCGTGCGGGTCACGCTCGACGACCGGGAGGAGTACACGCCGGGGTGGAAGTACGCCGAGTGGGAGCTGCGGGGCGTCCCGCTGCGCATCGAGATCGGACCGCGGGACATCGCGAAGTCGCAGGTGCTGGTCGTGCGCCGGGATACGCGCGAGAAGCTGCCCGTGCCGCTCGACGAGCTGGCGGCCCGCCTGCCGGCGCTGCTCGCCGCGCTGCAGCAGGACCTGCTCGATCGCGCGCTGAAGTTCCGGGACGATCACACGCGCCGCGTGACCACCCGGGACGCGTTCGAGGAAGCGCTGCGCGGCCGCCCCGGGTTCGTCGTTGCGCCCTGGTGCGGCCGCGAGGAATGCGAGACCGGCATCAAGACGGACATGCAGACGACCATCCGCAACATCCCCCTCGATCCGCCGCCGGCGTCCGGAGACTGCATTCGGTGCGGGAGCCCGGGCCTCACCGACGTCTACTTCGCCAAGTCCTACTAGCAGTAGGCGCGCACAGCGCGCCTACTGCTGCAGGCGCACGACCAGGGCGGCGCGGCGGTTCAGGCGGCGCGTCTCCTCCCGGGCGTTGTCGTGGGCGGGGCGCTCCTCGCCGAAGCTGACGGTCTGCAGCCGGTCCGGGCCCACGCCCTGGCCGGTCAGGTAGTCGCGCACGGCGCTGGCCCGGCGGTCGCTGAGCGCCAGGTTGTACTCGACCGTGCCGATGTTGCAGGTGTGGCCTTCGATCTCGATGCGCAGATCGGGCTCCTCCGCCAGGGCGGCGACCACCTCGTCGAGCACGCGTGCGGCGCCCGCCCGCAGGGTGTAGCGATCGAAGTCGAAGTGCACGTCCTCGAAGACGAACTCGCGCGGCGGCGGCGGCGGGTTGACGCGGATGGTCGCGGTGTCCGACGCGGAGCCGCCGCGGCCGTCGTTGACCGTCACGGTCACGGGCACCGGGCCGTCCTGCGCGGGCGCCCGCCAGCGCTGCGTCGGCTGGTTCTGCGCCTCGAGCAGCTCGCCGGCCGGTGCGCTCCAGCGGTAGTCGAGCGGATCGCCGTCCGGATCCGTCGCGTCGGCGCGCAGCGCGGTCTCCTCGCCGAACCCGAGCTCGCACGGGTCGCAGGTGACCGTGACGGTCGGGGGGCGGTTCGCCGGCGGCGGCGGTGGCGGCGGCGGCGGCGGCAGGTACACGCGAACGCCCGGGTGGTACCCGACGCGGACCAGCAGGCCGAGCCGATCCTGCGCGGCCGACGCCTGACGGGTCCGCGAGCGGTCGGCGTGCCGCGCCGCCCAGTTGAGCCCGCCGCCGACGGAGAAGCCCGCCGGGCCGTTCCAGCGCAGGCCCACGGTGACGTCGAGCGGGCTCCGGAGATCCGTCATCAGCGGCGACATGCTGCCGTCCATCGCCAGCAGCGGCTCGCTCAGGGTCACCATGTCGCTGAGATGCGCCTCGCCGCCCACCTCGCCGAAGACCTGCACGGGGCCGCGCAGCGGCGCGCCGACGCCGAAGCCCCACGCGATGCTGTTGGCGACGTCGATGCCGGCGGGATCCGAGCGGAAGGCGAAGCCGCCGAAGCCGGCGAGCTCGACGTTGCCGGCCGCCTTGCTGACGACCAGGTCGACCTCGCCGTCGACCGCGCCGCTGGTCGTGCCGGTCAGCTCGTCGCCTGTCGGCAGCTCGACGAAGCCGCGCAGCGCGAACGCCACCGGCGCCTGGCGCTCCTCCGACAGCAGGTTGATCTTCACGCCCACCGCCACGTCGCCGAACTGGTTGCCGCTGAACGCCTGCCTGACGGTCGGGTGGTCGTTGAGCACGCCGCCATGGCGCCGCATCGTGGCCATGGAGAGGCCCGCCCCGAACAGCGGCTGGATGTCCCTGTCGATGCGGGTGAGGAAGCGGACCGAACCGAAGACTTCCACCCGGCCGCCCACCCCGACCGCGAACGTGCCGGCCACATGCTGGATGTTGCTGAATCCCTGCTCCCGGTTGAGGTTGACGAGCTGGCCGCCGGCCGCGACCGAGCCGCCGGCAAGAACCTCCGCCGTCGGCACGAACCACAGGCCGGTGTCACCGAGGAACGTCGACCCGCCGGGCCGGGTGGCATCCCCGCTCTGGGCGGCCGCGGGCACCGCGAGCAGGGCGATCAGGCAGGCGCCGACGCCTGCAACGACAAGGTTTCGTTTCATCGAAACACTTCCTGATAGCGAGCGCATGACAGTTGGATGAGGTAAGTATTGCGCGTGATATCGGGCAAGTCAACGCGCGGGCCCGCGTCCGCGCGGCGCGCGTCAGTCGTCCCGCCGCGGTTGGACGGCCCACGCGATCGCGATGCTGAACCCGTAGAGGGCGACCATGGGCGTGGCCATCAGGGTCAGCACCACCGGGTCGCCGGTCGGCGTGAGCACGGCCGCGAAGACGAAGATGAGGAGAATCGCGTACTTGGTGTTCCGCACCAGGAAGCCGGGCGTCACGGCGCCGACGCGGGCGAGAAAGAAGACCACCGTCGGCATCTGGAAGACCACGCCGCAGGCGAGCAGGAGCTTGACGTACAGCGAGAACGCCGGCTGGATGCGGGGGAAGAACTCCATGTAGTCCGTCGTGAACCCCGCCAGGAACGTCCAGGCCCACGGGAACAGCATGTAGTGCGAGAACAGGGCGCCGCCGACGAAGAAGACCGTCGCGAAGAAGACGAACGGGATGGCGAACTTCTTCTCGCGCGCGTAGAGGCCCGGCGCGACGAACCGCCACATCTGGTACAGGATGATCGGGATGGCCAGGACGAGGCCGGCCAGCGCGGCGATCTTGATGTACAGGAAGAACGCCTCGGTCGGCTCGGTGTACACGAGGCGGCCGCCCTCCGGCAGGATCTCCTGCAGCGGCCGCATGATGAACTCGAAGATGTACGAGATGACGGAGAACGCGGCCAGGAAGCCGCCGAGCAGCGCGCCGACGGAGATCAGCAGGCGCTTCCGGAGCTCGTCGAGGTGCTCCAGAAACGACATCCTGCCGCCGGTCTCGTCGAGCTCGGCGTCGTCGCCGAACGGCTCGTCGTCAGCGGCGGGGTCTGGGACCGGAACCAGCGACATGGCGAAAACCGCGGCGCATCCGCGGCGAGTGCCCGGCCCTGTCGCCGGGAACCGACCTCACCGGCTACGCGCCGGTATTTCCGCTCTCGGGAACCTGCGCCGGCTCGGCCGCCTTGGGCTTCTCCGGCTTGGGGGGAGGCGTCTCCTCGACGCGGATCTCTTCCTCGAGCGTGTTCCGCAGATCGTTGGACGCGCGCTTGAACTCCGTCAGGCTGCGGCCCAGGGACCGGCCGAGCTCGGGCAGCTTGCGCGGACCGAACACGATCAGCGCGATGACGAAGATGATTATCAGCTCGGGCATCCCGATTGAGCCGAACATGCTGCTGCTCCTTGCTTGGGTCGGGGCCAAGAATCCCCGCAAAAATTATAGGAACACGCCGCTCCCGGGTCAAGCCGGCGGCGCCTGCCGGATGTCTCGAAGTCATTGCTGGACAGAGGCTTGTCTGTGATAGCATGGCGCTACCATGCGTGCTGTATCCCCACTCGCACTCGGCGCAAGCGCGGTCGTGCTGTCGGCGTTGCTCGGCGGCCTGTTCGGCGGCCAGGTCCTCGCGACCCAGGAGGACCTCCCGCAGCACTACGACCGGTTTGCCGAAGCCCTGGCCGCCATCGAGACCCACTACGTCCAGGAGGTCGACACCGAGCGCCTGATCTACCGGGCCATCGGCGGCATGCTCCAGACGCTCGATCCGCACTCCAACTTCATGGACCCGCGCTCCTACTCCCAGCTCCGGGAGCGCCAGGAGGGCCGCTACTACGGGCTGGGAATCTCGATCAACGTCATCGACGGCGACATCACGGTGATGAGCCTCTTCGAGGGCTCGCCCGCCTACCGCAGCGGGATTCGGCGGGGCGACGTCATCGCCAGAATCTCCGGGCAGAACGCGAAGGACATGAGCAGCGACGACGCCGTCCGCCTGCTGCGCGGTCCGAAGGGCACGGCGGTCGACATCTCGATCCGGCGCACCGGCTACGACGAGCTGATCGAGATGACCGTCGAGCGCGACGAAATCACCATCGCCACCGTCGAGGCCGCGTTCCTCACCGACGATCGGACCGGGTACGTGAAGCTCGGGGACTTCTCCGAGTCCAGCGACCGCGACCTCAACCGCGGCCTCGGCCGCCTGCGGGACGCCGGCATGGAGCGGCTCATCCTCGACCTGCGGAACAATCCCGGCGGGCCGCTCGATCAGGCCATCAAGGTGTCCAACCAGTTCCTGCCGCGCGGCGATCTGATCGTCTACACGCGCGGCCGCGTGGACAATTCCGACCAGGACTACCACGCGACGCGCGAGGGCGAGTTCACGGACATCCCGCTGGTCGTCATCGTCAACCGCAACAGCGCCAGCGCCTCGGAGATCGTCGCCGGGGCGGTGCAGGATCACGACCGCGGCCTCATCGTCGGCGAGACGACGTTCGGCAAGGCGCTGGTGCAGTCCATCTACCGCGTCAGCCACGGGGCCGGCCTCGCGCTGACGACGGCGCGCTACTACACGCCGAGCGGGCGCATGATCCAGCGCCCGTGGGACGGCACGTTCGACGAGTACCTCACCTACTCGATGCGCGAGCAGAGCCCCCGCGCGCACACGCCCGCCGAGCGCAAGTACACCACCGGCGGCCGGGTCGTGTACAGCGGCGGCGGGATCGAGCCGGATCACCATGTCTCCGGCCCGATCGAGGGGTTCGATCCGTCCCGGTTCGGGCGCCTGCTGGCCGCGCGCCAGGAGTTCGCGAGCTTCGCCGAGCGTTTCTCGGCGGCCGGCGACAGCCGCGTCGCCGTCGAGGGCCGGGGCCGCAAGGTGGTGGCCCGGGGCTTCGCGATCGACGACGTGCTGCTCGACGAGTTCAAGGCGCACGTGCGGGACCGTGGGCTGACCGTGGACGACGAGCAGTTCGGCGCCGACGTCGAGTTCATCACGGCCATGCTGCGGTACCAGATCGACGTGGCGCTGTTCGGCGTCGAGGAGGCCCGGCGCAACCTGTTCGACGCGGATCCCCAGATCCGCCGCGCCAACGCGCTGTTCGACGCGGCCGAACGGCTTCTCGAGGGCGCCGGCCAGCCCGCGGTCGTGGCGGCGGGCGTCGATTAGGCTTCAAGTAGTTCGCTTGCGGCGTGGCGGGCGCCCTTGCTAAACTGCCTTCGGCGGCGGGGCGGTCCCGGCGCCCGCGACGTTCGGAGCTTCAGACACGACCCGGAACCGAGTCAGAGCGTTCCCAGCCGCTCGACAGGTGGAGGACTTAGTCGACCTGTCCGAGCGGCTTTGTTGCGTACCGGGCCCGGGAACGAACAGCGCACCATGCGTTTGAACCGCCTGCGGATCGCCGGCTTCAAGAGCTTTCCCGAACGGGCCGACCTGGCCTTCGATACGGGCGTCACCGCCATCGTCGGCCCCAACGGCTGCGGCAAGAGCAACGTCATCGACGCCATCACCTGGGTGCTCGGCGAGCAGAGCGCGCGCAGCCTCCGCGGCGAGCGGATGGAGGACGTGATCTTCGGCGGCAGCGATGCCCGCCGGCCGACCGCGACGGCGGAGGTCCGGCTGCAGTTGTCGCAGGTGACCGCGGCGCTGGCGCTGCTCGGGAGGCGCAACGGCGGCAGCGGGCAGGCGTCCGGGAACGGGCACAACGGCGCGCAGGCCGACGGCCGGGATGCCGCCGCCGCCGGCGCGGACGCGCCGGACGACGAGTTCGACGAGACGCCCTGCATCGCGCGCGACGTCGAGGTCGGCCGGCGCCTGTTCCGGTCGGGGGAGAGCGAGTACCTCATCGACGGGCAGGTCTGCCGGTTGCGGGACATCCAGGACCTGCTGATGGACTCCGGCGTCGGCGTCAAGGCCTACGCGGTCATCGAGCAGGGGGCGATCGGCCAGATTCTGAGCGCGCGCCCGCTCGAGCGGCGGCGGCTGCTCGAGGAGGCGGCGGGCGTCACCCGCTACAAGAGCCGCCGGCGCGCCGCGGAGCTCAAGCTCGAGGCGGCGCAGCAGAACCTCACGCGCGTCGACGACATCGTCTTCGAGGTCGACAAGCAGCGCGGCGCGCTCAAGCGCCAGGCCGCGAAGGCGCGGCGCTACGGCCGGCTGCGCGAGGAGCTGCGCCGCTGGGAGAAGGTGTCGTACGCGCGCAAGGGCGCGGCGCTGGCGCAGGCCGGCGAGTCGGCGGCTCGGCGCCTCGACGCTGCGCGCACCCGCGAGACGGGCGCGGCCGCGCGCCTGGCGGCGCTCGAGGCCGCGCACGAGCAGCAGCGTCTCGAGCTGGCCGCCGCGGACCGCTCGGCGACCGCCGCGCGCGATGCCGCGCACGCCCACGAGCTGGCGGCCGGCCGGCTGCAGCAGCAGATCGAGTTCGAGAAGCAGCAGGTGGCGAGCGTCACGGACGCGGCGGCCCGCGGCGCGGCCGATCTCGAGGCGCTCGAGGCGAAGCGCCAGCCGCTGCAGGCGGAGCTGTCCGCACAGGGCGACGCGTGGAAGCGGTGCGACGCCGAGCGGGAAGCGGCCGGCGGCAACCTCGAGGGCGCCGCGGCGGCACTCGCCGCGGCGCAGACGGCACTCGAAGGCCTCGAGGCCGACGTCGAAGCGTCGCGCAACGAGGTCTTTGCGGCCGTGAACGCGGCCACGGTGCTCCAGCACGTGCTCAAGAGCGTGCCGGAGACCATCGGGCGGGTCGACGGCGACATCGCGAAGCTCGAGGCCGAGGCCGCCGACGTGGCGACCGAGTCGGCGCGCCTGGCGGCCGATCGCGAGGCGGCCGCCGCGCTCGCGGCCCGCGTGGAGGCCGCGCTCGCGGCCACGCGCGCCGCGCGGGCGGAGCGCGCCGCGGAGCACGCCGCGGCACGGCAGGCGCGCGAGTCGCGAATGGCGGCGGCGCGCGAGCGCGAGCACGAGCTGACGTCGCTGTCCGCCCGCGTGGCCTCGCTCGAGGAGCTGGTGGCGGCGCGCGAGGGATACAACGACGCGGCCCGCCTGCTGTTGAGCCAGCCGTCGGAGGCGTTCGGTCACCTGGGCTCGGTGGCGGATCACCTGCATGCGGATCGCGAGCACGAGCGCGCGCTCGAGGCCGGTCTGGGCGAGCTGCTGCAGTGCGTCGTCGTCGGCGACAGGGAGGCGGCGCGGCAGGGGATGGAGCTTGCCGCGGCCACCGGGGCCGGGGCGGCGCGGCGCACGCTCACGCCGCTGGCTGCGGCTTTCTCCTGGCCCGGGAGCGCGAGGCCGCAGAGCCGGCCCCGCGGCCGGCGTCCGGGCTGACGCCGTTCACGGATCTGGCCCGCGTGGACGGCCCGGCCGCCGCCGCGGTCCGGCGCCTTCTGGCGCGGCGCTGGCTGGCGCCGTCGTTCGAGGCGGCCGCCGCCGCCGCGCGCGACACGCGCGAGACGATCGTGACGCCGGACGGGGTGGTCTTCCGCGGCTCCGCCGTCGTGCATGGCGGCGGGCGGTCCGAGACCCGCGGGATCCTGCGCACCGAGGGCGAGCTGGAGGAGCTGCGCGGCCGCCGGGCGACCGAGCAGGAGGCGGTCCGGCGGCTCGGCGCGGAGGTGGCGGAGCTGGACGCGGCCGTCGCCGCCGCCGAGGCCGAGCTCGAGCGCCTGCAGGCCGACGAGCACGCGCGCGAGAAGGAGCTGCTCGAGGCCCGCCTGGGGCTGTCGCGCTGCGCCGAGGAGGCCGCGCGCCTGCAGCAGCGGCACGACGTGGTCCGGACCGAGTGCGGGCAGGCCCGCGAGGAACGCGAGGCGCTCGCGACGAAGCAGGCCGAGGCGCGCGACGAGGTCGCCAGGCTCGAGGTCGACCAGAACGCCGCCGAGGAGCGCTACGGCGCCGCCCAGCGGCGTCTGCTCGACGCCCGGGAGTCGGTCGAGGGACTGGGCCGGGAGGCCAACCAGGCCCGCGTCGCGCATGCCGAGCTGGTCGAGCGGGCGGCCGGCCTGGAGGCGGACGTCAGCCGGTTGCGCGAAGCCGCCGCGGATCTGGAGCGGCGGGCGAGCGCCCGCGCAGCCGACAACGAGCGGGCGGCCGCGGAGCTGGACGCGCTGCGGGCCTCGATCGCCCGCACCGAGGTGCAGCTCGACGCGGAGACCGGGCAGCTCGAGGTGCGGCGCGAGGAGGTGCGCGCCGTGGACGCCTCCACCGCCGACCTGCGCGAGCGGATCGACGCGCAGGGACGCGAGGTGCAGGCCGCGCGCGAGGCGCTCGACGCGGTTCACGCGGAGGTCGCCGGCATCGAGGTGGAGCGGGCCAGGGCGGAGGCCGAGCACGCCACGCTGTCGGCAAGCTGCCGCGACAGCCTGCAGACCGATCTGGCGCAGGTGCGGGCCGAGGTCGAGCAGTGGGAGCGGGACGGCGTCATCGCGGCCGCCGTCGAGCGTCCGGCGCTGCTCGACGACGAGAGCGACGAGGGCGAGGCGCCGGCCGCCGCCGCGGGCGCGGAGGACGGCCCGGCGCCGGCGCTGCTGACCGCCGAGGACGTCATCGCCGAGCTGCGCGCCAAGATCGACCGGTTGGGCCCCGTGAACCTCATGGCGATCGATCAGTTCGACGAGCTCGAGCAGCGGCACGACTTCCTGACGACGCAGCGCAAGGACCTGCTCGACTCCATCGAGTCGACCGGCGCGGCCATCGAGCGCATCGACGCGACGACCCGCGAGCGGTTCCGCGAGGCCTTCACCGCCGTCAACGAGCATCTGCAGGCGACGTTCTCGACGCTGTTCGGGGGCGGGCGCGCGGGCCTCGTGCTGCTCGACGAGGACGACGTGCTCGAGAGCGGCATCGACATCGTCGCCCAGCCGCCCGGCAAGCGGCTGCAGAGCATCCAGTTGCTCTCCGGCGGCGAGAAGGCGCTGACCGCCATGGCGCTGATGTTCGCCATCTTCAAGTACAGGCCCAGCCCCTTCTGCCTGCTCGACGAGATCGACGCGCCGCTCGACGAGGCCAACGTGGGGCGCTTCGTCGACATGCTGCGGGGCATGGAGGACTGCACGCAGTTCGTCGTGGTCACCCACAACCGGAAGACCATGGAGATCGCCGACCGGCTCTACGGCGTCACCATGGAGGAGCCGGGCGTCTCGAAGCTCATCTCCGTCAGGCTCAACTAGTGTGCCGTCCCGGAAATGCGCATTGCAATACGCGCCACCTTGTCGATGAT
>CAYGCV010000069.1:0-15312 GCA_964348425.1 uncultured Vicinamibacteraceae bacterium
CCACCGCGACCGGGTCCGCCCCGACCGTCAGCGACGCACTCGCCAGCGTGCCCACCGCCTCCGGCGGCCGGTTGGGCTGCCCGGGACGACCGCCGCCACCGCCGCCGCCCCCACCACCACCGCCGCCGCCGGCGCCGCCGCCGCCCGTGCCCACGGTCGCCCGCACGGGGGCGCTCCAGGTCGCTTCGCCGCCCGCAACGACCGCCGCCACCTGATAGGTGTAGGTGGTCCCGGCGACGGCGTCACTGTCCGTGTACCGCAGGGCATCGACCTCCTCGGCGAGGACCTCCAGGCCTGCGCCGGCGCCGGCGTCGCGGAACACCGTGTAGCGAACCTGCGGCGGGGGCGTCCACGGACGCGTGTCCGGGGCGGTCCAGGTCAGGGCCACCGCGGCCGCCTGCCCGGCTGCGCTCAGCGCCGGCCCCGCCCGAAGCTGATGGCCCATCTCCTGCCACGTCGCCCGGCGGTCGCCGTCGAGGTCCAGCGCCAGGACCGGGTACTCGCTGCCCGTCCCGAAGTCCCAGGGCGACTCCCGGTGGCGGTCGCGGTCGAGGTCCACGGTCCAGTTCCGGTAGAGGCCGGCGTAGCCGGTCGGCCCCTGCAGCGCCGCCGTCGACCGGCCCGCGCCGTGCCGCCCGGCGGAACGCGCGGAGGTCCGCGTGTCCCAGTAGCTGGCCGTCACGTCGCCGCCGAAGAACGGCGAGATCGATGCGACGAGGCCGCCGGCAGCGCCCGGGGCCGACGCCGGCCCGGTCGCGTAGCTGCTGCCGACCGCGCCGCCCAACAGGTGCCCCACCAGCCCGCCGGCGCTTTCCCGGCCCGCCACGCGGGCCGTGGCATAGCTGGCGGCGACGGCGCCCGTGCCTCCCCCGACCAGCCCGCCGACGATGTCGTCGCCCGTCACGCGCCCGGCGGCGTAGCTGCCGTAGACGACGCCGTTGCTGTCGCCGGCCAGCCCGCCGACGTAGTCGCCCTGCGCCCGCACCGCGACGCCCGTGAGCCCGACGCCGCGGATGACGCTGGCCGTCCCGGCCACGCCGAACAGGCCCGCGTTCACCAGATCGCCCCTGACGTCGACGTCGATGAACAGGTTGGCGATGGTCCGCCCGTTGCCTTCCAGGGTGGCGGCGAACGGCGCGGGGTCCGTGCCGATGGGCACCCAGCCCCGGCCGCCGTTCCAGTACCTGTCGCCCGCGTCGGGACCGCCGCTGCCATTGGTGTCGAAATCGAGGTCCGCGGCCAGCTCGTACCCCGTGCAGCCGTCGACGCCGTCGCAGCCCTGCCGGTCGACGGCGCGGGCGAACGCGGCGCGCCAGGCGGTTGCCCCATCTGTAGCGGGCACCCCGTCCCCGTCCAGGTCGTGGCGCACCGCATCGAGCTGCCGCAGCGTCCGGATCTCGATCAGCCCGTCGTCGTCGGTGTCGTAGTCGACCGCCGTTGCCGACCACACCGTCGCCTTGTACCGCTGCACCGCGCTGGTGTTCGAGCCGCCGGCGTCGGTCGCCGTCACCGCGATCGTCGCCTCGCCCTCGCCGCGCGGCGTGAGCGTCACCTGCGCGCCCGACACGCTCACGGTCACGTTGGCCGTCGCCGACGATGACGCCGCGTACGTCAGCGCATCGTTCTCGGGGTCCCGGAACGCGCCGGCGACGTCCACCGGCACCGCCCCTCCCCCCACGCGCAGGGTCCGGTCCGCCAGCCGGCCCACCGCCACGGGCGGCTGGTTGCCGGCGCCCGCCACCACCGGCAGCACGGCGCTGCGCGTCGCCTCGCCGCCCCGGACCACCGCGGCCACCTGGTAGGTGTAGACCGTCCCGGCGGTCACGCCGGTATCGATGTACTGGAGTCCGGTGCTCTCTTCCGCGAGCACCTCGAACGTGACGCCGTCGTCGCGGATCACGTTGTAGGTGATGTCCGGCCCGGAGCTCCAGAAGCGGCGCCTATCCAGTGCGGTCCAGGTCAGCGTCACCTGCGCCGGCCCGGCCGAGGTGGCCGCCGTCAGGGTCGGCCCCCGCGAGAGCTGGTAGCCGCCGGCCGCGTAGTCGAACGACGAGATGACGGGATAGCTGGCGGCGGACGACACGAACCAGGGCACGTCGGGCACCGTGTCGCCGTCCAGGTCGATGTTCCACGTCGCGTAGATGCCGTCGTAGCCCGTGGGCGCCTGCAGGGCCGCGGTGGCGTGGCCCGCCACGCCGGGCGTCGGCGGCTCTCCGGCTCCGAGCCAGCCGTCGTCGTCCCGGTCGTCCGCGCCGAGGCCCACGCGAACCCCGGAAGTCTCCCGGTCCCAGTAGCTGGCGTGAACCGTGCCCGTGTCCGCGCCCTCGCCGACCAGCCCGCCGACGTCGTCGGTCCCCAGCACGCGCCCGGTGGCGTAGCTGGCGGCCACGGCGCCGGCGTTGCGCCCGACCAGGCCGCCGGCGTCCCGCCCCGATACGCGACCCGTCGCATAGCAGGCGGCTATCCGGGCATCGCTCTGGTTCGACCCGGCCAGCCCGCCCACCAGCTCGGTGCCCGCGACGCCCGCGGTGGCGAAGCTGGCGATGACGGCGCCGCCGTCGCCGTTGTGCCCGAGCAGCCCCCCGACCCGCGAGCGGCCCGCGACGCGGCCGGTGACGAAGCTGGAGCGAATCTCGCCCCGGCCCCTGCCGACCAGCCCGCCGACATGGTCTCGTCCCGTCACGTCGACGTCGAAGAGCCCGACGCGGCGGATCAGGCTCGCCGCGCCGGTCGCGCCGAACAGGCCGCTGAAGTCGCCGCGCCCGATGAACAGGCGGCTGACGGTGTACCGGTTGCCCTCGAAGATCGCCTCGAACGGGGCCGCAGAGTCGCCGATGGGCGCCCAGCCGTCACCGCCGTGCCAGTAGTCGTCGCCGGCGTCGGCAGCGCCGCTCCGGTCGGTGTCGAAGTCCAGGTGGGCGATCAGCTCGTAGCCGACGCAGGCGGCGGGGCACCCCATCCCCAGCGCCCCGTCGTCGAACGCCTCGTAGTAACGTTCCCACTCGGTGCCGTCCACCGCGCCGTCGCCGTCGAGGTCGTAGCGCACCGCGTCGAGCTGCGCGAGGGTGGCGACATCGATCAGGTTGTCGTTGTCGGTGTCGTAGTCCCGGTCGCCGGCCGTCACGGTGAGGGTGAAGGTCCGCGTCGTGGTCAGGCCGCCGGTCTCGGTCGCGCTCACGGTCACCGCGATCGGGCGGCTCGGCCCCCCGGGAGCCAGCGTCAGCACCGACCCGGCGAGCGTGGCGACGCCGCCGGCAACCGGTTGCAGCGACCAGGTCAGCGCATCGCCGTCCGGATCGTCGAAGACGTCCGCGAGGTCGATGGTCACCGCGTCGGCGCCCGGCTCGAACGTGCGGTCGCCCAGCGCGGTCGTCACGGTCGGCGCCCGGTTGCGGTCCGCCGCGGCGACGTCCACCGCGTCCACCGCGTCCGGCGCCAGCGCGATGCCGGCCCCCGACGCGGCGTCCACGCCCGTCGCCATGATGTCGAGCGCGTTCTCCCGCATGGCCGTGCGCAGGTCGGCCGGCGTGAGGTGCGCCGGGCCGCCCGCGGCCTCCACCATCAACGCCCCGATCGCCGCCGCGTGCGGCGCCGCCGCCGAGGTGCCGAAGAACCGCGCGAAGCCCGGCGTCGAGGTCGAGACCCCGTCGGCGGCCACCACGTCCGGCTTGTCCAGCACCCGGCCGCCGCTGGACGAGAAGTCGCCCGGCGTGATCGCCGTACCGTCGGCCTCGAAGAAGATCCGCCGCGGGCCGTCGGAGCTGAACGTCTCGACGCTCTCCGTGCCGTCGAAGACGCCGCCCGTGGTCGGGGCGCGGACCGCGCCCACGCCCACCGCATGCTGCGAAGCCGCATGACCGAAGGTGTTGCCGGCCGTGGCAATCGCCAGCGCGCCGTTCGCGTTCAGGCGCAGATAGCGGTCCGCCGCGCCGGCGTTCCTGACGATGACGATGCGGGCGTCGTCGTACGCGCCGGCGCACGAGCCGAAGATGAACTCGAGCGGGTCCTGCGTGCCGTCCTGCGGGTTGGTCGAGCTGGCGAGGACGTTGCCGTCCGCGTCGACGAGGAACAGGTCGTAGTCGTTGGCCGACCCCTCGAGCGGATCGGACCACTGCAGGGCGATGTAGGGGCCTTCGCCACTCACGAACGTGTTCCCGGTCACGCCCCCGCCGAAGTCGTGGTAGGCGGCGCCCGGACCGACGCCGGCGAGGTTCAGCGCCGGCCCGGCCGCGAAGTCGCCCTCCCAGACTTCCGCCGTGCCGAGCTGGAGATTGCCGCCGTTGCCGGCCGACGAGAAGTAGTAGCAGCCCCGCGCGGTCACCGCGCTGACCGCCCGGGCGATGTCGCCTTCCTGGAAGGCCGGCGCCAGATAGCCGATGTCGTCCACGATGACGTCGGCGCCGGCCGTGCAGAGGTTCTCGATGTTCTGGGCCATCCGCGCCGCCCCGCCGCCGCCGCGCGCGAAGAACAGCTCGGCGCCCGGCGCGAGGTCGTGGACGATTTCCATCATGGCCGTCCCCTCGTCGCCCCGGGTCACGCCGCCGCAGGCGATGTTGAGCGGGCCGCCCGCCTCCCCGGGCAGGATCGTGACGTGGTCCGGCACGTCGCCCGTCGCCGCCCGCTCGGCGAACGTCGCGACGCCGTCCGAGATCACGCCGACGCCGATGCCCGTGCCGTCCACGCCGTGCCGGAAGCGCGCCACGTTGGCCTGGTGGGCGAAGTAGCCCTCGCTCGTGTCGACCTTGTGACTCGACGCGGGCGTCGCGGGGTCCGACCCGGGGGCCCGGGGCCGCCCCTGGGCCCGGGGGAGCGGCTGGTCCGCCGTCCGGATCCACCGCACGCCGTCGAGCCCGGCGAGCGGCTCGAGGCCGGCCAGCGGCAGCCGGGCCCGGATGGCGCGGTAGCGCGGCACGCTGCTGACGACGGCGCCGCCGAGCTCGCGAATGCGCGCGAGCACCGCCGGCGTCACGTCCGCGCGGATGTCCACCAGCACCCCCGGGGGACGCGGCTCGGCGGCGCCGGGTGCGGCGTCCGCCGGCAGCCGCGGGTCGGCCGGCGGCGGGCGGTCGGCCCCGGACGCGGCCCGGGTCAGGAGGTCCGAGCTGATCTTGCGCTGCGCCGGCGTGCGCGCCGCCTTCGCCGCCAGCAACGCCGCGATCTGCGGGGCGGCCCGTTGCGGCAACGCGGCGGCTGTCGCGGCCGGCCGTGGCCGCTGCACCTCGCCGGCCGCCCCGGCCGGCCGCGCCTGCGCGCGGGCCGGTCCGGGGGAAGGCAGCCGGTTGGCAACGGGTTCCGCGGGCGCGACCGGCAACCGCGGCGGAGCCGGCGTACAGCCGTCCTCCCCGCCGCCGCATCCATCGACGGCCGGCTGACTGGGCAACTGGTGAGCGGATCGGGCTGCGCAGGCGGCCGCAACCAATGTTGCGGCTATCAGCACCGCTCGCACACTGGAGAAGCGCGGCGGCAACGGAGATCAGCTCGGCGACTACGGCGTCACCATCGTGACAAGTGCTCCGGTGTAGAACGGGGGACGGACGGGCAGGAATGATATCAGAAGTTGGTGTGAACCGTGAGCGACGACACGGGGCCATATGGTGACAATTTCGACACATGCAGTGCTCTGCAGCGCGGCTCATCCCCGCTGGACAAGTCGGCGCCCTAATCCAGCGCCGAGACGGCCGCCCGCAGCTCCATCAGGTGCGCCGCCCGGATCGCGGTCGCGCCGGCCGCGAGCACCGGGTCGGTGTAGACCGGCGCCGGACGTCCCGCCGCGGAGTACGCCTCGGCCAGCGCCGCCCGCAGCTCCGTCACGTGCACGCCGCGGATCGGCGTCACGCCGGGCGTCGGCGCCGGGTCCGTCCACTCGAACGCCGGCCGGCCCGCGGCCGCCCGCAGCGCGTCGACCCGCGCCCGCAGCTCCCGGAGGTGGATGGCCCTGACCGGCGTCACCCCGCGCTCGACGGGATGGTCCGTGAAGGCCGTCGGCGACGCCTGGTAGACCGTCACCCGCCGGCCCGCCACCGCCAGCGCGCCGCGCCGCGGGACGCCCGCGTTCGCCGCCACCGTGTAGCGCACCGTGCCCGGCCCCGCGCCCATTGCCCCGCTCGTCACCGCCAGGAACGCCGACTCGCTGGCCGCCGTCCACGTGCAGCCCGGCCCGGTCGTCACCGCCACCTGCCCCGCGCCGGCCGTCCACAGCACGTCGCGGTGCAGCGGCGTCACCGCGTACGCGCACGGCTCCGCGGTGGTCGTGGCGACCCGGAAGGTCCGCGTCGTGGTCAGGCCGCCGGGGTCGCTCGCGCTCACCGTCACCGTGTACGAGGTCTCCAGCGCGCCGGGCGCCAGGGTCAGGACGGACCCGCTCAGCGCCGCCAGGTCGCCCGCGACCGGCCGCAGCGCGTAGGTCAGCGCATCGCCGTCCGGATCGTCGAAGACGTCCGCGAGGGCGATCGCCACCGCCCCGGCGCCCGGCGCGATCCGCCGGTCGCCCAGCGGGGTCGTCACGGCCGGCGCCCGGTTGCGGTCCGCCGGAACGACGTCCACCGCATCCACCGCGTCCGGCGCCATCGCGATGCCGGCCCCCGACGCGGCGTCGACACCTGGCGCCAGGATGTCGAGCGCGCTCCCGGTCAGCGCCTCGCGCAGGGCGGCCGGCGTGAGGTGGGCCGGGCCGCCCGCGGCCTCCACCATCAACGCCCCGATCGCCGCCGCGTGGGGCGCGGCCGCCGAGGTGCCGTAGAACGGCGAGAAGCCCGGGGTCGACGTCGAGACCCCGTTGGCCGCCGCCACGTCCGGCTTGTTCAGCAGCCGGCCGCCGGTGGACGAGTAGTCGCCCGGCGTGATCGCCGTGCCGTCGGCCTCGAAGAAGATGCGCCGCGGACCGTCGGAGCTGAACCACTCGACCGTCGCCGTGGCCTCGAAGGCGCCGCCCTCCGTCGGGACAGGGACCGCGCCCACGCCCACCGCCTGCTGCGACGCCGCATGGCCGAAGGTGTTGCCGCCGGTCGCAATCCCCAGCGCGCTGCCCGCGTCCAGGCGCAGATAGCGGTCCGCCGCACCGGCGTTCTTGACGATCACGAGACGGGCGCCCGCGTACTCCCCGGCGCACGCGCCCGGGAAGTACTCGAACGGATCCTGCGTGCCGTCCTGCGTGTTGGTCGAGCTGGCGATCACGTTGTCGTTCGCCCCGATCAGGAACAGGTCGTAGTCGTTGTCCGACGCGCCGAGCGGATCGGACCACTGCAGGCTCATGTAGTACATGCCGCTGCCCACGATCCCGTTTCCGGTCGCGCCGCGGCCGAAGTCGTGGTAGGTGGCGCCGGCAGCGACCCCGTCCAGGTCCAGCGCCGTCCCGGCCGCGAAGTCGCCCTCCCAGATGGCGGACGTGCGGTGCTGGAGGTTGCCGCCGTTGCCGGCCGACGAGAAGTAGTAGCAGCCCCGGGCGGTCACGGCACTGACTGCGCGGGCGATGACGCCGTCCTGGAGGGCCGGCGCCAGCAGGTAGGCGATGTCGTCCACGATGACGTCGGCGCCGGCCGTGCAGAGGTCCTCGATGTTCTGCGCCATCTGCGCCGGCCCGCCGCCGCCGGCCGCGAAGAACAGCTCGGCGCCCGGCGCGAGATCGTGGACGATCTCCATCATGGCCGTCCCCTCGCTGCCGTTGCTCCGGCCGCCGCAGGCCACGTCGAACGCGCCGCCCTGCTGCCCGGGCAGGATCGTGACGCGGGCCGGCACGTCGCCCGTCGCCTGCTGCGCGGCGAGCGTCTCGACGCCGTCGGAGATCACGCCGACGCCGATGCCCGTGCCGTCCACGCCGTGCGTGCCGCGCGCCGCGTTCGCGCGGTGGGCGGCGTCACCCTCGCTCGTGTCGACCTTGTGGCCCGCGGCCGGCGCCGCGGGGTCCGCCGCGCGGGCGGCGGCCACGGGCTGCTGCGTCCGGATGCGCGGCTGGTCCGCCGCCCGGATCCACTGCACGTCGGCGCGTTCGGCGAGCGGCTCGAGGCCGGCCAGCGGCAGCCGGGCCCGGATGGCGCGGTAGCGCGGCACGCTGTTGACGACGGCGCCGCCGAGCTCTCGAATGCGCGCGAGCACCGCTGGCGTCACGTCCGCCCGGATGTCGACCAGCACCCGCGCGCCGGCCGGCCCGGCGGCGGCGCGCGGTGCGGCATCCGCCGGCACCTGGCGGTCCGCCGGCGGCGGCCGATCTGCCGGCGGCGCCCCGGCGCCGGCGGACGCGGCCTGCGTCAGCAGGTCCGAGCTGATCTTGCGCTGGGCCGGCGTGCGCGCCGCCTTCGCCGCCAGCAACGCCGCGATCTGCGGTGCGCCCGGTCGCTGCGGCGCAGCGGCTTGCGCGGCTGGCTGCGTCCGCGCACCGGCAGCCCCCGGCGCCCGCCTGACCTGCGCGCCGGCCGGCGTGGCAGTGCGCCTTGCAACGGGTTCCTCGGGCGCGGCCGGAGGCGCAGCCGGCGGGCAGCCGTCCTGCCGGACGCCGCATTCACCGTCCGCCGCCGGGGCGGGCGGCTCCTGAGCGACCCGGGCCGCGCACGCGGCCGCAACCGCCAGCGCACCGATCAGCACGAATCCTCGAACGCGCCGCATTCCCGTGAGTCCGTAGCCGCCTCCGGCGGCGCCGACCCGCGGGCGGTTGCCCCGGCGGTTGCCCGGCGCGCAGCGGATTGTCCGCCGCGCGCCGCAAGCGGTTGACGCGATTCGCCGGTATGGGTGATCATGATTCGGATCAAACCGGCGGGGCAAACTGACTCCAACGAATAGGCGCGTAGCTCAGTTGGTTAGAGCGCCTGCTTGACATGCAGGAGGTCGGCGGTTCAAGTCCGCCCGTGCCTACCACGCCTGCCACAATCCGAACCACCGCATGAGCCAAGTGACCGTTACGTTGCCGGATGGGTCCACGCGACACGTGCCGGCCGGCACGGTCGTCTCGTCCGTGGCGGCCGGCATCTCGCCGCGCCTGGGGAAGCAGGCCCTGGCCGCCGTCGTCGACGGGCGCATGGTCGACCTGTCGCACAGCCTCGAGGGCGACGCGACGGTGCGCTTCGTGACCCCCGGCGCGGCCGAGGCGCTCGAGCTCTACCGCCACAGCACGGCGCACCTGCTCGCCGCGGCCGTGACGGCGCTCTTTCCGGAGGCCCAGTGCGGCATCGGGCCGCCGATCGACGACGGGTTCTTCTACGACTTCGTCGTCGATCGCCCGTTCGTGCCGGACGATCTCGAGGCCATCGAGCGGAAGATGGCCGAGATCGCCGCGCAGAACCTGCGCTACGAGCGCAAGATGATGCCCAAGGAGGACGCCAAGGCGTACTTCCGCGACCGGGGCGAGCCGCTCAAGGTCCAGCTCATCGACGAGAAGGGCGGGCCGGTCGTCTCGTGCTACACCATCGAGGACGCCTTCATCGACTTCTGCACCGGGCCGCACGTGCCGTCCACGGGACGGCTCAAGGCGTTCAAGGTGCTCAGCAGCTCGAACGCGTACTGGAAGGGCGATGCGCGCAACCAGCCGATGCAGCGCATCTACGGCACGGCCTTCTTCAAGGCCTCCGAGCTCAGCGCGCACCTGACGAAGCTCGCGGAAGCCCGAAAGCGGGACCACCGCAAGCTCGGCCGGGAGCTGGGCCTGTTCATGTTCCACCCCGTCGCCCCGGGCGCGCCGTTCTGGCAGGCGAAGGGCGCCACGCTCTACCGCCTGCTGGCCGACTACATGCGCGAGGCGATCGCGGGCGAGGGCTACCAGGAGGTCCGCACGCCGCTCGTCTTCAACAAGACGCTCTGGGAGACCTCGGGCCACTGGGAGCACTACCGCGAGAACATGTTCCTGGTCGACTCGGACGGCGAGGCGTCCGGCCTCAAGGCCATGAACTGCCCCGGCCACATGCTGCTCTTCGCGAGCGAGGTGCGCAGCTACCGCGACCTGCCGCTGCGCTACGCCGATCAGGGCGTGCTGCACCGCAACGAGGCCTCGGGGGTGCTGTCGGGCCTGACGCGGGTCCGCCAGTTCTCCCAGGACGACGCGCACTGCTTCATCACCGAGGACCAGATCGGCGCCGAGGTCGAGCGCCTGCTGCGGCTCGTCGATCGCGTCTACCGGGACTTCGGGCTCGACTACGGCATCGAGCTGTCGACGCGTCCGGACGACCACCTGGGCAGCGTCGAGACATGGGACCACGCGGAGTCCCAGCTCCGGGGCGCGATCGAGGCGACCGGCGCGCCGTATGCCGTGTCCGAAGGCGACGGGAGCTTCTACGGGCCGAAGATCGACGTGCACGTGACCGATGCGCTGGGGCGGCGCTGGCAGTGCGCCACGATCCAGCTCGACTACCAGATGCCGCAGCGCTTCGGCCTGAAGTACGTCGGCGCGGACAACGCCGAGCACATGCCCGTCCTGATTCACCGCGCCATCTACGGCAGCTTCGAGCGCTTCATCGCGTTGCTGATCGAGCACTATGCCGGCGCGTTCCCGCTGTGGCTCGCGCCGGTGCAGGCCACCGTGATCCCGATTGCGGATCGCCATGCCGAGCAGGCGGCCGCGGTGCAGGGGCAACTGATCGAGGCCGGCCTGCGGGTCGAGCTGGACGCCCGCCAGGAGAAGATCGGGTATAAGATTCGCGAGGCGCAACTGCAGAAGGTACCCTACATGCTGGTCGTCGGCGACCGCGAGGTGGCCGACGGCACCGTGGCGGTCAGGACCCGCGGCGGCGGGAACCAGGGCGCGCAGGCTGTCTCCGCGTTCGCCCGCGCGGCGCTCGAGGAAGTGCGGCGGAAGCGATTGGCGCCGGAGTAGAATCAACCAGAAGGGAGCTCGCTATCGCTTTCGGAAGAGGACCGCGGCGGGACTTTCGTGCGAACCGCACGCGCATCAACGAACGCATTCGCGTGAGAGAGATCCGGGTGATCGACGACGCGGGCGAGCAGCTCGGCGTGATGGCCCCGCAGCAGGCCCTGGCGATTGCCCGCAGCAAGGGGCTCGACCTCGTGGAGGTCTCGCCCACGGCCCAGCCGCCCGTCTGCCGCATCACCGACTACGGCCGCTACCAGTATCAGGAGCAGAAGCGGACCCGGCAGGCGAAGAAGCATCAGAAGACGATCGAGATCAAGGAGATCAAGTTCCGGCCGAAGGTCGACGAGCACGACTACCAGTTCAAGAAAAAGCACGTGGAGCGCTTCCTCGCCCACGGCGACAAGGTCAAGGCGACCATCTTCTTTCGCGGCCGGGAAATGGCCCATCCGGAGTTCGGACGGCACATCCTCGACCGGCTCGTTGAAGAGCTGGTGGAGGTGGCCACCCAGGAGACCATGCCGCGCATGGAAGGCAACCAGATGCACACCATCCTGGCCAGCAAGACCGTCCAGCGGAAACGGCACTAGCAGGTACCGAGATGCCGAAATTGAAGACGCACCGGGGAGCCGCGAAGCGGTTCGGCGCGACCGGGACCGGCAAGCTCCGGCGCAGCAAGGCGTTCAAGCAGCACATCCTGACCAGCAAGACCGCCAAGCGGCGGCGCGGCCTGCGCGGCACGACGATGGTGGCCGACGCGGACGCGCCGCGGCTGAGGCGGATGATTCCGTACAAGTGAGGCCGGACCCGGTCCGGCAAGGGAAAGCGAGACATGCCCCGAGTGAAACGCGGAAGCCTCCGGCGCAACAAGCGGCGGCGCCTGCTGGCCAGGGCCAAGGGCTTCTACCAGACCAAGAGCAAGCTGTACCGTGCCGCCAAGGAGGCGGTCGACACGTCGCTGGGCTACGCCTTCGTCGGCCGCCGCCGCAAGAAGCGTGATTTCCGCCGCCTGTGGGTGATCCGGATCAACGCCGCCGCGCGCCTGCACGATCTGAGCTACAGCCAGTTCATGAACGGCCTGAAGCTCGCCGGCGTCATCCTCGACCGCAAGACCCTGGCCGACCTGGCCGTGCGCGATCCCGAAGCCTTCACGCACCTGGCGGGGCGCGCCCGGGACGCGCGCGCCGCGGCGGCCGCCCCCGCGGGCTAGAAGCCCTGGTGCCCGAGGCTCCCGCCGTCGGCGAGGTGCGGGCCGCGTTCCTGGCCGAGCTCGGGCAGGCGGCCTCCCGCGAACAGATCCAGGAGGTTCGGAATCGGTACCTGGGCCGCAAGCGCGGCACCGTCACGGCGCTGCTCAAGTCGGTGGCCCAGGCGCCGCCCGAGGCGCGGCGCGACCTCGGACAGCAGGCCAACGCGCTCAAGCGGGAGATCGAGCGGGCGCTGGCCGAGCGGAGCGGCTCCGTGGCGGCGGCGCCGGCGCCGGCCGGCCGGCGACAGCCCGGCGGGTCCGCGCGCGCCGGCGACGCGGCCGGGCGCGGCGCGCCGGTCGAGGACGTCACGCTCCCCGGGCGCGACGTCCGCATCGGCAACCGCCATCCGCTGACCGTCGTCCGCGAGGAGATCGAGGCCATCTTCACCGGGCTCGGCTTCGAGATCGTCGAGGGCCCGGAGGTCGAGGACGACTACCACAACTTCGAAGCGCTCAACATGCCGCCGGAGCATCCGGCGCGCGACATGCAGGACACCCTGTACCTCGAGTCGCCGCTGCGGACGCCGTCCGGCCCGCCCGGCACCCTGCTGCGCACGCACACCTCGGGCATGCAGATCCGCTACATGGAGACGCACGAGCCGCCCGTGCGGATCATCGCACCCGGTCTCGTCTACCGGCGCGACACCCCCGACCTGACCCACTCGCCGATGTTCCAGCAGGTGGAGGGACTGCTGGTCGGCGAGAACGTGACCATGGCCGATCTGAAGGGCACGCTCGAGTGCTTCCTGCGCCAGCTCTTCGAGCCGGACACGCGGGTCATGTTCCGCCCGAGCTTCTTTCCGTACACGGAGCCGAGCGCGGAGGTGTTCATCAGTTGCGTCTTCTGCCGCGCCGGCGGCTGCGCGGTCTGCAAGCGGACCGGCTGGCTGGAGATCCTGGGCAGCGGCATGGTGCATCCGGCCGTGCTCGAAGCCGTCGGCTACGACCCCGAGCGGCTGACCGGCTGGGCGTTCGGCGTGGGCATCGACCGCATCGCGATCCTGAAGTACCGCGTCGAGGACATCCGGGCGTTCTACGACAACGACCTGCGGCTGCTGGAGCAGTTCCCCCTGTGAGAATCCTCGTCTCGTGGCTGCGCGAGCTGGTGCCCGTGGAGGCGGGCGTCGAGGAGCTCGCCGATGCGCTCACCCGGCACGGGTTCGAGGTGTCGGCGATCGATCCGGCGCCCGCCGTGCCGGATCGGCCGGCCGCGGCGGCGGACGCGGTGCTCGACCTCGAGATCACGACCAATCGCCCGGACTGCCTCAGCATGGTCGGGATAGCCCGGGAGGTGGCGACGATCTACGCCCTGCCCGGGACCGCGCCGGCGCTGGCCGCCGCGGTCCCGGGCGACGAGCCGCTGCCGGTCACCATCGAGGACGATGCGCGCGACCTGTGCCCGCGTTACGCCGCCGCCGTCGCCGACGTGACCGTGGCCGCGTCGCCCGGCTGGATGGCCGCCCGGCTCGAGGCCGCCGGCGTGCGTCCGATCAACAACATCGTCGACGTGACGAACTACGTGATGCTCGAGCTCGGCCACCCGCTGCACGCCTTCGACCTCGATCGGCTCGCGGGCGAGGAGCTGCGCGTGCGGCTGGCCCGGCCGGGGGAGACGGTGCGCACGCTGGACGGCGTCGAGCGCACGCTGCCCGCCGGCACGCTCGTCATCGCCGACGCCGGCCGCGCGCAGGCCGTGGCCGGCGTGATGGGCGGCGCCGACTCGGAGGTGGCCGGCGCGACGCAGCGGGTGGCCCTCGAGAGCGCCTGGTTCGACCCGCTCTCGGTGCGCCGCACGAGCAAGCGGCTGGCGCTGTCGACCGACGCCTCCTACCGGTTCGAGCGCGGCGCCGACATCGAGGCGCCGGTGCGCGCGCTGCGGCGCGTGCAGGCGCTGCTGCGCGACATCGGCGCCGGCACGCCGCGCGGCGCCATCGTCGACCGCTACCCCGCGCCGCGGACGGCAGCGACCGTGACGCTGCGCCACGCCCGCATCCGGCAGGTGCTCGGCGTCGACGTCGAGGCCGGGTTCGTCGCGGCCACGCTCGAGCGGCTGGGCTTCGACGCCGACCCGCTGCCGGCCGGGGACGGCGGCCGCGCGTGGCGGGTCAGCGTGCCGGCGCACCGGGTCGACGTCGGCCGCGAGATCGACCTCATCGAGGAGGTGGCGCGGCACCACGGCTACGACCGCCTGCCGGCAACGTTCCCCGCGGCGGTCCGGCCGCCCGCGCCGCCGAGCGGCGCACTCGCCCGGCGGCGGCTGCTGCGCCGCGTGCTCACCGCGAGCGGCTGCAGCGAGGCGATCACCTACGGGTTCATCGAGGAGGCCGCCGCGGCGCCGTTCGTCGACGGCGCCGACGATCTCGTCCGCATCGCCAACCCGCTGGCCGAGACGTCCGCCGTGCTCCGGCCCTCGCTGATCCCGGGCCTGGTCGATGCGCTCATCTACAATCGCCGGCGCGAGCACCGCGACATTCGCCTGTTCGAGATCGGCCACCGCTTCACGGCCGCCCGCGGCGAGACGCCCGGATTCGCCGTGGCGCTCACGGGCGCGAGCAGTCCCGAGCACTGGAGCAGCAGCGCGCGCTGGCGCGGGCAGGCGCCCCCCCTCGACGTCTTCGACGTCACGGGCATCGTCGGCCGCGTGTGCGCGGCACTGGGCGTGACGGCCGCATTCGAAGCGCCCGCCACGCCGGCGCCCGGCCCGCTCGTCGCGGGTCGCACGGCCGTGGTCAGGGCCGCGGCGCCGGACACGGCCACCGCCCTGACGCTCGGCTACGCCGGCCAGCTCGCACCCGGGATCGCCGCAGCCCGCGGCCTGCCCGCGGGCGACGAGGCCGTCTACGTGGCGGAGCTGGACCTCGACCTGCTGGCCCGCGCGGCGACCGACCGCAGCCGGATGGCCGCGGCCCCGCTGCCGCGCTACCCCTCCATCGTCCGCGACCTGGCGGTCACCGTCGATGCCGCCTTGCCCGCGGCCACGGTTCGTGGCACGATTCGTTCGGCGGCGCCCGAGGCGCTGCGGCAGGTGCGCGAGTTCGATCGGTACGCCGGCGAGGGCGTTCCGCAGGGCCGCGTCAGCCTGGCCTTCCGCCTGACATTTCGAGCACCCGATCGAACGTTGACGGACACCGAGGTAGAGCAGGCGATGCGCGTCATCGTGGCGCGCTTGACGGCGGAGCACGATGCGCAGCTCCGCTAGACGCGCAGGCGCACAAGGCGCACAAGGCGCGCACAGCGCGCCTCGGCGGGAGCGGCGCGGGGCAGTGGGGTCCCC
>CAYGCV010000070.1:0-15285 GCA_964348425.1 uncultured Vicinamibacteraceae bacterium
GGGGCTATGGGGCCCCCGCAAGCGGACGCCGGGGGCTTGGGGCGCAGCCCCATCTAGAGGCCGCCGCGCAGCCCCATCTAATTGAGGACGAACGGCGGCCGGCCCGCGCGCGCGCGGATCCAGTCCGCGGCCGCCCGCACGGGCCGCCGGCGGACGATCTGCAGCTCGAGCCGCCGCTTGCCGGGGAAGTTGAGGAGCGTCAGCGCGACCAGGACGGTGATGATGCCCTGGCCCGGGAGGATCAGCATCGCCAGCCCCGCCGGCAGCAGGACGAGGCCGAGCAGGTTCTTGAGCGCAAGCAGCGCCCAGCGGAGGACGGGGTAGCGCCCGCCGGCGTCCGGCGCCTCGGGCCGCACGAAGTAGTCCGCGCGCATGCGCGCGATCACCACCGGCATCGCCCCGAGGGTCGCGACGAACAGCAGCAGCGAAACCCCGAACAGCCAGCCCAGCGCGCCGGGCGGCGACACCCCGGTGGGTATCAGCGCCAGAACCCACTCAGCAAACCCGTTCACGACTATCCTCCATGTTACTGTGCGCCGGCCTGCCATGCACGCCACCGTGCGCCGCTGCGGCCCGCTCCTGCCGTGGGCTGCGCTCTGCTGCGCGGCGCTCTGGTGCCCGGCGCCGGCGGCCGCCCAGACGCTGGGCGGCGTCCTGCCCCGCCTGGACGTCCCGCCCGCCCGCGGCGTGCTGACGGCGCTCGGCACCACCCTCGACATCACGCGCCTGGCCGGGCCCGGCGCCGACGCGCGCTACAACTGGGACGCCGACCTCGGCATCGACGTCGACCTGTTCGACCTCGGCCTCGTGCGCGGCAACCTGCTGGCCAGCCTCGAGACCATCATCGGCAGCGAGCTGCGCGACGTCGATCCCAACCAGACCAGCTACACCACCGACTTCGCGCTCTTCGTCCGGCTCCCGCGCGGCGAGCTCGGCGCCGCGTTCCATCACGTGTCGCGCCATCTCGCCGACCGGGCCGACCTCGGCAGCGTGTCCTGGAACATGGTCGGCGTCTCCTACGGCGACCGCTTCGCCGTCGGACCGGTGCGGGTGGACGCCGCCGCGCGGGCCATGGGCACGGTCGAGCGCGCCAACGTCGACTACGCCGCGCAGCTCGAGCTGCACGCGGCCGCCGAGCTGCCGCTAGGCGAGCGGGTCTCGCTCGTCGCCGCCGCCACGGGCGTCGTCGTCCCCGTCGAGCGCGCGCAGCTCGACCGCGCGACCCGCCGCGGCGGCCGCGTGCTGGCCGGCGTGCGGCTCCCCGCGGGCGTCGGCGCCGTCGACGTGCTCGCCGGCTGGGAACAGCGCATCGACGCCGGCCAGTTCACGCGCGACACCCCCCGCTGGTTCCGCCTCGGCGTGCGCCTGACGGCGCGGGCCTGGTGAGGTGTGCCGCAATGCGGCGCTTGCGCAACATGCTCGTGCATGGCTGGGTGCTCCCTGCTCCAGTCGGACTCGCGGCTCGCGACGCCCGATAGAGTAGACGGAGGAGGCACGCGGATGACTGCGGATACTGACCCGTTGGACGCCGAGATCCAGGCGTACGAGGCCCAAAAGGGTTGCGCTCGAGAGCCGGCACATGGGCGAGTGGGTAGTGTTCTTCGGGGGCCGGCGCGTCGGCGCGTACGAATCGTTCGACGCTGCTGCTGACGCTGGCGAGGAGCAGTTTGGCCGACAGCCGCACTTGATCCGCAAGGTCGGTGCCTCACCTGAATTGGGCTCAGGCGATGCAACCCGACTCGTACACGAAGGCCCCGTCATCGAGGTCCACGTCGGACGGCCGAGGCAGCCGCTACGCAACTACCGCGCGTTGATCGACACCGGGAGCGGACCTCTGCTACATCGATATCGCAGTGGCCCGCGAGCTCGACCTGCAGAAAATCGACGTTCACCGACCAATAGGCGTGGAAGGAAAGCGAGTCGTGGTGCCGGTCTTTCGCGCCACGATCCGAGTGGGCTCAGTTGACGTGTCGATGAACGACCCCTGTCCTGCGTACAACATCAGGGCGATGTCAGGCAACCGGCTCCTGAGCCGAATTGCTGCTCCCAAGACGTGCCAGCGATCTATACCCTGATCTTGCCCTGGGCGGCCCGCCGGATGGCGAGGATCTCTTCGTAGTTCTCGGTGAAGGCGCCGTCGGGCCATGTCTCCATCTCGCCGTTTCTGCGTATTCGGATCTTGTCCACCATGGACCCGCGCCCCGGCTCCGTGTGAACCCAGTAGACGAGCACGTCCGAGGCTGCCAGCCTTCCCTCCGCGACCCAGCGCCGGGCGCGGAGCAGAATCATCTCCGAATGGGTCTCGACGATCAGGGGCCGCGCCCGCCCGGCGCGGTTCTCGAGCAGCAGCTCGGCGATGTCCGCGTGCGCTGCGGGGTGGAGCTCGGCCTCGGGATGCTCGATGACGTCGACGCCGGGACCGGCGTCGCGCGCCGACAGCGCCGTGACCGCGACCGGCAGCACGTGGGAGAGTCCGCGGCCTGCCTGCCCGATGCGTACGTCGCCGTCTCCCAGCGGCGTGCCGGTCACCAGATCGAAGTAGCGCCCTTGCGCAACCAGGTCCATGCGCACGCCGAAGGTCTTGCGGTACCAATCGCGAACCGATTCGCGCAATCCATCGTCGGCGGCCAGAGCCAGCGGCGTGTCGCACCCGTCGGGTCCGATGCTCGCGGGCACGCGTTCCGTCGCGCGAAAGGGCGATGGCAGGAGGCTCCGCGGGCAGCGCAGGTGACGAACGCCGGCGGCCCAGGTCGCCAGGGCTTCGATCTGCGGGCCGATCCAGTCCGCGCGCGCAGGCGGGTGCCTGGGCAGCAAACCCCGCCAGGCTACGGGTCGTTGTTCGGTCGGTACCCCGGGGACGGAAATCTGGTAGTCCGCGGCGTCGCCGAAGCCCTGCCTTTCTGCAACGACCTCCTGGCCGTCGTTCTGCAGCCGCCACTCGGAGATCTGCCGTTCGGACGTTCGCCCCGGCGTGACGACATTCCTGATCGTGGCGGAGAGCGTCGCTTCGCCGCTCTGGCCCACCAGAGTGACGGAGAGCCGCAGTTGACCGTGCACAGCGCGTCCCGTCACCAGATCCTCGAAGCCCTCCCCGTGCCGGATCCCGCACGATTCCAGCGGCAGCGGTTCGCGCGCGTCACCGTCCGAGGGGGCCAGCCCGCCGGCCAGCAGCGGGACAGCTTGCGCGAGCGCAGTCTTGCCGGAGTTGTTGGACCCGACCAGGATGGTCAGTGGAGCGAGCTCGACATCGACTCGCCGAGCGTAGCCCTTGTAGCGTTCAACGCTGAATCCTCGAAGCTCCACGCCAGCTACATGATAGCGCTCGCCGGATCCGTCGAACGGCGCGACGGCCGGTTCATCGACGGCGTGCGCCTGACGGCGCGGGCGTGGTGAGGTACGCCCGGCGGCGACGCGGCCGGCGTCCGGGCAGGGTCGGAGTCGAGCATCCTGTCGCGATGCGGTCTACACGCGGAAGAGGCTTCTGAACCACTCGACAAAAGGCCGAGATTCCGGCCGCGTCGGGTCGAGGACCCTGTGTTTCACCGCTTCGTGCAGTCGAAGTCCCGGCGGGTCCTGCCACGCGAGCCACGTGTAGACCTCGGCCTTTCTCTCGTGTATATCCCTGAACGGTGCATGGTCCCGTCGTGCCTCAGCGACGCAATTTCGGGCTCTCTGGTACAGCGCGCTGGAATCCTCCGGAATCAATCGGACGAGCAAGTCCTCCAGCATCCCCTGGAACCGATTGTCCGGCATGATCCACACGCCGAACCTCGGGCCGCCGGCGTGAACGACCTCCAGGCCGCCAGCGGGAATCTGGTCCGGCAAGTCCTGGAATTCACTCTCCCACAACGCTCTGAGTTCATCCCATCGGGTAGCCGCGTCGCCGTCTGCATCGATCACCAGCCCCAGAGCTTCGAGTCCCGACGCTCTCAATTCGGCCTCGATGACTTCCGGCTTCAGTATCTCGTTGACGCCGCCGTACTCGGCAATGAACGCGGGGCAGTCTGGATCGCGATGGTCCGGCCACGGGACGCCGTTGGCTTCCATCAGGTACGGGATTACGCGCTGGTCCGTCTTGCCCTCCACGAGCAGCTTCCTGGGGTGAACAGGCAACTCACCTGACCTCCAGGTTTCGCTCGGCGGCGGCAACGATTGCGTCGCCGCCGACCCTGACCGCCTCGCCCCGGCTCCGGACAACTCTCTGGATCGTGACCCCGCCCGCGGCGGACTTCGAGACGGCCGCAAGACTCAGAACGCAATCGTGGCTGTGCGTTGTCGCGAACACCTGGACAGACCCTGCGGCGGCAGCTTCGCTGAGCATGTGCCACATGTCTTCCATGACCGTGTAGTGAAGGCCGGTGTCGATCTCGTCGACGAGCAGAACTCCGCCGTCGGCGTTCGCGATGGCGAGCGCCAGCCCAAGCATGCGCCACATGCCGTCGCCCATGCTCCCAATCGGCACGCGGTCTGCGACCCCGCGAAGCTTGAGCACCACGCCGCCCGGCGCGTCGCGACTGAACCGGGTACGGTCATCCGCAATCGGGGCCAGGTCTTCGACGGACGGCTCGACGATGCGAAGTGCCTGCTTGATGGCCTCGTGCTTGGGCGTTAGGACAAACTTGCTGAACGTCCGAGCGACATCCACTGCCGTCGCGCCACTAGTCCTGACGAACTGGACAGCTTGCGCGGAACCGTTTCGCCCGCGCATGAATCGTCGAGGCCGGAATAGCAGTCCGTCCTCCGTGACCATGGCCCTGTACTCGTCGTCCGGATCCGACCACCTGACGCGAAGGAGGAGCCGTCCGTCGTCCTCTCCGCCCGGCTCGGACGCCTCTTCGACACACACGGTGACCTTGGGGTTCCGACCGGTGGCAGCGGTGTCGCCTGTGGGGTCGCCCTCGATGTCTATCGTGCCCCGCAGCTCGCGGTTCGCGAACAGGTGGGAAACATCGAGGGGTCCTGGATCAGGTCCGAGCGGCGCCCGCGCATCTCCTTCGCTCGCGTGACCCCACTCTCCCCGACGTCCCGCGATGGACGACAGCACGTGCGGGTCGCCCGCCGACCGGAGCAACTCGATGCATTCCAGGATCGAGGTCTTGCCGGAGTTGTTCGTCCCGACGAGCAGGTTGATCCGGCCGAGCCCCCGCATCTGGAACGAATCGAGTCCGCGGTAACCGCGAATCCGTATCGATGAATACAACGCACTCTCCGTGAGGCCTCGGCCGGGTCCAGTATGACACGGGGGCGACGGTGGCCCGTGCACCCGCCGGACCGCTCTGGCCGCAGCATTGAATGGCGCGATCATCGGCAGGCCGTTGACGGTCCGCGCGGAGGCGCGGGCGTGGTGACGAGTCTGTGAGATAATCCCCGGCATGGCCGCCAAGACCCGCATTTCGGCCGCTGCCGTGGCGCTCGCTCTCGGCACGCTGTTCGCCGCGACGCTGTCGGGCCAGGTCCGTCCGCCGAAGCTCGACTACCGGCTCTTCACGCTCGACAACGGGCTGAAGGTGGTACTGTCCGAGGACCACTCCACGCCGATCGTCCACGTCGAGGTGTGGTATCACGTCGGGTCGAAGAACGAGCCGGCGGGGCGCACCGGCTTCGCGCACCTGTTCGAGCACCTGATGTTCAAGGGCTCGAAGAACGTGCGGCCCGACCAGCACCTGACGCACATCTCGCGCGTCGGCGGCGACGGCAACGCCTACACGACCGAGGACACCACGGTGTTCCTGCAGACCGTGCCGTCGCAGTACCTGCCGCTGGTGCTGTGGCTGGAGGCCGACCGCATGGCGACGCTGCGCATCGACCGGCGCACGCTCGACGCCGAGCGCGAGGTCGTCAAGGAGGAGCGCCGCTGGCGCTACGAGAACGAGCCCTTCGGGCTGCTCTCGGAGATCGTCTACGACCACGCGTTCGACGTCCATCCCTACAAGCACACGCCCATCGGGTCGATGCGGGACATCGAGGCGGCGTCCATCGCCGACGTGCGCGAGTTCTACGAGACCTACTACACGCCGGAGAACGCCACCATCGTCGTGGTGGGCGACATCGACCCCGCCAACACGATGGAGATGATCGAGCACTACCTGGGCCGCGTCCCGAAGGCGGGCCGCCCGGTGCCGCGCGAGATCCCGCGCGAGCCGGCCTGGCAGGGCGAGCGGCGGGTGACGCTGGAGGCCGACAACTGGCCGCTGCCCGCCGTCGTGGTGGCGCACCACATCACCTACGACGGGCATCCCGACGCCTACCCGCTGCACATCGCCTCGAAGGTGCTCTCCGACGGGCTCAGCTCGCGCATCTACCGCAGCCTGGTCTACGACGGCCAGCTCGCGGTCTCCGCCTTCGGCCAGGGCAACATCATCGAGGACCCCAACCTGTTCTACGCGGTCGCCATCGTGGCCCCCGGGCGCCGCCCGGACGAGGCCGCCGACGCGCTCATCGGCGAGCTCGAGCGGCTGAAGCAGGATCCGGTCAGCGACGAGGAGCTGCAGCGCACGAAGAACCAGTTCGCGCGCGACTACATCATCGGCCGCATCACCAACTCGCAGAAGGCGGCGCACCTGGCCCACGCGGCGGTGATCCACGACGACATCACGACGGCCGACGGCGAGTTCGACATCTTCATGAACGTCAGCAAGGACGACGTGCAGCGCGTGGCGCGCACCTACTTCCGGGAGGACAACCGCCTCGTGCTGACCATCCTGCCGCGCGGCTCGCGCGGCTTCCGGCGGCCCAGCCTGGGGGTGGCGTCGCGATGAGCGGTCGGTCCCCGCGGGCGCGGCGCCGTCCGGCCTCTGCCGTGCTGCTGGCGCTGGCGCTGGCCTTCGCGCCGGCCGCCGCGGCGGCGCAGGTCGCGGACTGGCCGGCCGAGACCCCGCCCCCGCCGCTGCTCGCGCCGGAGGTGCACTTCCCGGAGTACGAGCTCGAGCGGCTCGACAACGGGCTGCAGGTGGTGGTGGTGGGCGCGCACGAGCAGCCCGTGGTCAACATCCGCCTGCTGGTCCGCGCCGGCGCGACGAACGACCCGGAGGAGCTGCCGGGCGTCGCCGCCATGGCCGCCGAGCTGCTCGACCAGGGGGCGGCCGGCCGCAGCGCGCAGGCGCTGGCCGCGACGATCGACAACGTCGGCGGCAGCCTCGCCGTGGGCGCCGGGAGCGACCTGAGCTTCGTCAACATCCTGGTGCTGAAGGACGACTTCGACCTCGCCCTCGACCTGCTGTCCGACGTCGCGCGCCGGCCGACCTACCACCCGGCCGAGATCGAGCGCCACCGCCGCCAGTTGCTGTCGGGCATGCAGGTCAGCCAGGACGATCCGGGCTACGTGGCCGGCATCGTCTTCGGCCAGCTCGTCTACGGCGGGCACCCGTACGGCCGGCCGGTGAACGGCACGCCCGCCTCGCTGCAGCGCATCCGCAGCGCCGACCTGGCGGCGTTCCACCAGGCGCACTACATCCCGAACAACGCGATCCTGGCCGTCGTCGGCGATGTGACCGCGGACGAGGCGCTGGCCGGCGTCCGCCGCGTCCTCGGCGACTGGGAGCGGGGCGACCTGCCGGTGCCGAGCCTCGTCGAGCCGCCGACGCCCGCGCGCCGGCTGGTCGTGGTGGACAAGCCGGACGCCGTGCAGACGGTGATGCGCGTGGGGCACCTGGCCCTGCCGCGCGCCCACCCCGACTTCCTGACGTTCGACGTGGCCATCAAGATCCTCGGCGGCGAGGGGGGCAACCGGCTCGGCAGCGTGCTGCGCACCGCCCGCTCGCTGACCTACGCGGCCTCGGCCGACCTGTCCGGCCGGCAGTTCACCGGCGACTTCATGGCGCAGACCGAGACCCGCTCGCCGGCCACCAGCGAGGCGCTGCGCCTGATGGTGGACGAGATCGCCCGGCTGCAGCGCGACCGCGTGCGCTACAGCGAGCTGCGCGGCGCGCAGGACTACCTGGCGGGCAACTTCCCGCTGTCGATCGAGACGCCGAACGCCATCGCCACGCAGGTGCTCGAGGCGGTGCTCTTCGGCCTCGACCTCGACGAGCTCGAGACCTTCCCCGAGCGCGTGCGGGCCGTGACGCCCAACGACATCCAGCGCGTGGCGCGCAACTTCCTGCGCCCGGACACCCTCGCAATAGTCCTGGTCGGCGACGCCGCGACGTTCGTCGACGACCTGCCCGGCGTCGGCTTCGACGACTACGAGGTGGTGCCCATCGCCAGCGTCGACCTCTACGGCATCGACACCGGCGGGCGGTGAAGGTCCTCGTCTCCTGCGGCGAGCCGTCGGGCGACCTGTACGCCGGCGCGCTCGCGGGCGCCATCCGCCGGCTCGACCCCGCGGCGCGCGTGTACGGGCTGGGCGGTCCGGGCCTGCGCGCCGGCGGCGGCGAGGCCGTCGAGGACTACCGCGGGCTGACGGTCACCGGGCTGTCCGAGGCGCTGGCCGTCCTGCCGCGCTCGCTCGCCGTCTACCGCCGCCTGCTGCGGCTGGCGCGCGCCGAGCGCCCGGATGTCTTCGTCCCGCTCGACTTTCCCGACTTCAACTTCCGCCTGGCCGGTGCGCTCCGCCGCCTGGGCGTCCCGGTGGTCTACTACGTCTGCCCCCAGGTGTGGGCGTGGCGGCGGGGCCGGCTGCGCACCATCCGGCGCTTCGCGCGGCGCGCGCTGGTCATCTTCCCGTTCGAGGCGGCCATCTACCGCGCGGCGGGCATCCCGGTCGACTTCGTCGGCCATCCGCTGGTGGAGCTGGCGCGGCCGCCGCGGCCGCGGGCCGAGTTCCTGCGCGCCAACGGCCTCGACCCCGGCGCGCCGGCCGTGGCCCTGCTGCCGGGCAGCCGGCCGAACGAGGTGCGCGCCCTGCTGCCGGAGATGGTCCGCGCGGCGGCGCGGGTCCGGCGGCGGGTGCCCGCGGTGCAGTTCGTCGTGGCGCGCGCCCCGCACCTCGACGACGGCCTGTTCGCCCCGCTGGCAGGGCTCGCGGACGCCGGCGCGCCGCTGGCGACGGTCGAGTCGGGGGCCGACGCGGCGCTGGCCGCGGCCGACGCGGCCGTCACCGCCTCCGGCACCGCCACGGTGCAGGCCGCCCTGCACGGCTGCCCGATGGTGATCGTCTACCGGCTGTCGGCGCTCACCTACCGCGTGGTCCGCGCGTTCGCGCACGTCGACACGGTGGGCATGGTCAACCTCATCGCCGGCCGGCGGGTCGTCCCCGAGCTCGTGCAGGACGCCTTCACGGCCGCGGCGGTGAGCGACGAGGTGGTGCGCTTCCTCACGGACGCCGAGCGTGCCGCGGCAACCCGGCGCGCGCTCGGCGAGGTCCGCGAGCGGCTCGGCGGCGCGGGCGCGAGCCGCCGCGCGGCCGAGGCCGTGCTGGCGGAGGCCGGCGCGCCGCGCTGAGCGCCTGGCACGGGCGGCCCGCGGGCCGGCGATCTGCTAGCATCGATCGCTATTCCCGCTGCCCAACCGTCCGCCGCCGACGTCAAGGCCCGCGCCCGCGAGCTGGGGTTCGCGCTGTGCGGCATCGCCCCGGCCGGGGCGTTCCCCGAGCTGGCCTTCCTGCGCGAGTGGCTCGACCGCGGCTACGCGGGCGGCATGCGCTACCTGGAGCGGACCGCCGCGCGCCGGGCCGACGTGCGGCAGGTGCTCCCGGGCGCGCGCACGGTGATTGCGCTCGCCGCCAACTACCACGTCGACCGGCCGTACTCGACCGAGCAGGCCGACCCGGGCCGGGCCCGCGTCTCGCGCTACGCCTGGGGCGAGGACTACCACGACGTGATCGGCCGGCGCACGCGGCAGCTCCTCGACTGGCTGCGCGCCGCCAGCCGCGAGCCGTTCGAGGCGCGCGCGTACGTCGACACCGGCCCGGTCCAGGAGCGCGTCTACGCGCAGTACGCCGGCCTGGGCTGGATCGGCAAGAACACCTGCCTGATCAACGCCGAGGTCGGCTCGTGGCTGTTCCTGTCGGAGATCGTCTGCACGCTGCCGCTCGAGGTGGACGCGCCGGCGCTCGACCAGTGCGGCACCTGCACGCTCTGCCTGGAGGCCTGCCCGACCGGCGCGCTCGTCGAGCCGCACGTGCTCGACTCCAACCGCTGCATCGCGTACCTCACGATCGAGCAGCGGGGGGCGCTGCCCGAGGGCGTGCGCGCCGACCTCGGCAGCCACGTCTACGGCTGCGACATCTGCCAGGAGGTCTGTCCCTGGAACGCGCAGCCGCCGGTCTCGACCGATCCGGCCTGGCAGCCGCACCCGGCCCTCGACCAGCCCCGCCTCGACGCGCTGTGGCGCCGGCCCGACGCGGTGCTGCGGCCGGCGGTCAAGCGCAGCGCGATGGCCTACGCCGGCCTGCGCCGCCTGCGGCGCAACACCGCCGTCGCCCTCGGCAACAGCGGCTCCGCGGCCGCCGCCACGGCGCTGGCCGAGCCGACTGCGGGGGACGACGACTCCCGCGCCGCGCCGCTGGTCGCCGAGCACGCCGCCTGGGCCCGCCGCCGGCTGGCGCGGGACGGCGATTGAGAAGGACTGCAGGCGTGCGGGACCGCGCCGCGGCCACGGCGGCTTCCGCGCCGGCGGCCGTGAACGAGGGGTTGCGTCAGTTGGCGGGGGCGTCGCTCTTGAGGCTCTCGAAGAACAGCCCCCGGAGCTCGCGCACGTCGGCCTGGACGTCGTCGATGCGCCGGTTGACGTCGTCGATGCGGCGGTTCATGTCGCCGAACCGGTTGTTCATGTCGTCGAAGCGGTTGTTCATGGTGCCGGCGAAGTCGTCGATGCGGTTGTTCATGTCGTCGAACCGGCTGTTCATGGTGTCGCCCAGGTCGTCGATGCGCGCGTTGGTCGAGCAGGTGCCGACGGCGAGGGTGACGACGATGGCGCCGATGCCGAGGAGCAGGGGAACCTGGTCGCGGTTGATCACGAGATTCATGTTATCAGGAGGCGCCGCCGTCGACGTCAATCCTCCGGCAGGCGCCGCGAGCCCCGTCCGCGCCCTGCGCCGGCCCGGCGCTGCTCGGCCAGCCGCTCGAGGCGCTCGCGCCGCGCCTGCAGCTCGGCGCGCTCGTCCTCCAGGCGCTGGAAGTGCGCCAGGCGGCCGGCCGCGAGCCGGCCCTCGGCCACCGCGCCGCGGACCGCGCAGCCCGGCTCGCTGCGGTGCCGGCAGTCGCGGAAGCGGCAGGCGCCGGCCAGCGCCTCGATGTCGTCGAAGACGTCCTCGAGCGCCCGCTCGGTATCCCAGAGCTGCAGCTCGCGCATGCCGGGCGTGTCGATGATGACGCCCCCGTCCGGCCGCACCAGCAGCTCGCGGTGCACCGTGGTGTGCCGGCCCCGGCTGTCGCCCCGGCGGACGCTGCGCGTGCGCTGCCGCTCGACGCCCAGCAGGCGGTTGACGATGGTCGACTTGCCGACGCCCGACGAGCCGAGCAGGGCGACCGTCCGGCCGCCCGTCAGGTAGGCCGCGAGGGCGTCGAGGCCGCGCTCGGCCGTGCAGCTCGTGGCGTGCAGCGGCACCCGCGGGGCCAGCGCGCGGATGGCGTCCACGGCGTCGCGGACCCCGTCGCAGACGTCGGTCTTGTTGAGCACCACCACGGGCGCCGCGCCGCTCTCGGCGGCCGCGGCGAGGTAGCGCTGCATCCGGCGCGGGCTGAAGTCGCCGTCGAGCCCCGCCACGAGGAACACCGTGTCGACGTTGGCCGCCACCACCTGCCGCCGCGTGGGGTCGCCCGCCGCCTTGCGGGCGAAGCAGCTCCGGCGGGGGAGGACCGCCCGGATGGTGGCCCGGCGCGCGGCGCCGGCGCGCACCGCCACCCAGTCGCCCACGGCGGGCAGCGCGTCGGCGCCCGCCGCGCCGTGCCGCAGGCGGCCCGCGGCCTCGGCCAGCAGCTCGCCGGCGTCGGTGAGCACGCGGTACAGATGGTTGTGCTCGACCCCCACCCGCGCGGGCACCAGGCCGGGCGAGGCGACGGCGTCGAACGCCGCCGCGAACGAGCGGTCCCAGCCGAGCCGCGCGAGCTCCGCCGGCAGCGCGGCCGTCATGGCGGGGGCGGGTCCGCCGGCAGGTCCCACAGCAGCGGGTCGGCGGACGCCGCGTCCGTCTCGTCGTCGCCGGCCGCCGTGAAGTTGTGCACGCTCACGCCGAGCAGGCGAACCGGCCGAGCGCCCGCCTCGGTCCGCGCCAGCAGCGCGAGGGCGCGCGCGGCAACCGTCTCGGCGTCGCGGGCCGCCGGCCGCGCCGTCAGGCTTCGGGTGATCGTCGTGAAGTCGGCGTAGCGCACCTTGATCGTCACCGTCCGCGCCGCCCGCGTGCCGCCCGCGAGCCACTCGCCCGCCCGCCGCGCCATGCGCTCGATCTCGCCGCGGATGCGCTCGAGGTCCAGCAGGTCCTCGGGCCAGGTGCGCTCCGAGCCGCTGGACTTGGCGACCCGGTGCGGCGTCACGGGCCGGTCGTCGTCGCCGTGCGCCAGCCGCCGCAGCCATTCCGCCTGCCGGCCGACCAACCGCCGCAGCGCCGGCTCGCCCACGGTCCGGATGTCGGTCAGCTTCGTCAGGCCGTGCGCGCGCAGCTTGCGCGCGGTCACCGGCCCGACGCCCCACAGCGCGTCCACCGGCAGCTTCCGCAGGAACGGCTCGACGCGCCCCGGCGGCACCACGGTGAGGCCGTCGGGCTTGTCGAGCGCCGACGCGACCTTGGCCAGGAACTTGTTCGCGGCCACGCCGGCCGACGCCGTCAGCCCGGTCTCGGCGCGGATCTGTTGCTTCAGCCGCCGCGCCACCGGCGTGGCGAACGGCTCGCCCCACGCGTTCTCGGTGACGTCCAGGTAGGCCTCGTCGAGCGACAGCGGCTCGACCAGCGGCGTCACCGCCCGGAACAGCGCGAACACCTGCGCGGACACCGCCCGGTACTTGGCGAAGTCGGGCCTCACGATGGCCAGCTCCGGGCACAGCCGCACCGCCCGCGCCATCGCCATGGCCGAGCGCACGCCGAAGGCCCGCGCCTCGTAGCTCGCCGCCGCCACCACGCCGCGGCTCTCCGGCCGGCCGCCCACCGCCACCGGCCGCCCGCGCAGCGCCGCATCGTCGCGCTGCTCGACCGACGCGTAGAAGGCGTCCATGTCGAGGTGGATGATGCGCCGTGCGGGGTGGCTCATGAGGCCGCCGATGCCCGGCGGTGAGCGGCTTCGTCGATCTCGTCGAGGATACGCTGCGCGGCGTCCCGCGGGTCCGGCGCGCGGCGCACGGGCCGGCCCACCACGAGGTGGTCGGCGCCGAGCAGGACGGCCTCCGCCGGCGTCGTGAAGCGCACGTGGTCGTCGCGGGCGTCCCACCACGCCGGCCGGATGCCCGGGCTCACCAGCGTGGCGTCCGGGAAGGCCGCCCGGCAGGCTCCGATGGCCGTCCCCGACACGATGAGCCCGTCGAAGCCGGCCTCGACCATGGGCCGGGCGCGGTCCACGATGCGCGCGTCCGGCGCGTCGAGGCTCGACAGCAGCGGCACCACGAGGAACTGCGGAAACCGCCCGGGCGCCCGCGCGGCCCGGCCCGCCGCCAGGGTGTGCCGCGTGATGGCCGTCTCGGCCGCCTCGATGAAGGTCATGAGCCGGATGCCGAGCTCGGCCGCGCGCTCGACGAAGCGCGCGATGGTGTTGCCGATGTCGCCGGCGATCTTCAGGTCGACGAAGACGGCTCCCCGATCGCCGCGCGCGGCCTGCAGGCGCCGCAGCAGCTCGAACAGGTTCCCGGCGAGGAAGAGTTGCAGCCCGACCTTGAAGAAGAACACGTTGTCGAGCGTGTCCACCAGCGCGACAGCTTCATCGTGCGTCGCTACGTCGAGCGCAACGATGAGACGATCGTTGCCTGCCGTGGCCTCACCTCCGTCCCGCTTCCGTTGGACGCGAGGCGACCGTACCGATCAAGCCTGCCGGTGTCAAGCGGCGGGCGGGGGAGACCAGGGGAGCGCCGACTCCTTGATGCTGGTGGTCGGCTGCCTTGATGTGCCTATCCGATCCGGGCACTGCCTGGTGCTAGTAGAATGCGCCGATGGCGATGCGTGAGCCGACTCCGATGGCGGCCCGCGACCGCGGCGCGAGGGAACGATCTGCGTGATCTCATCAGCGGGCAAGGCCAGGCAGAAAACTGACGTCGTGGTCGCATCGTGTACGGGCAGATCGCTGCAACCGTGCTCACCGGCGTAGCGCATCTCGAGCCGTAGTTCCTGCCGCACCGCGTCTGCGGACTCCCTACAGATCGGAGTCCGCGCGGCCGATAGCACGCATGGAGGGCCGCGCCGCGACGAGGTGGCCGACACGGGGGCGGGGAACGATGGAGCCTGTGCTAGTGTTCCTGTTCGGCCCCGACCCGCGCGGGGAACCGGTGGCCGGCTCGGCCGCGGAGGCAAGACATCCATGAGTGAGAAGCGGTTCGACGATGTGGAGACGAAGCTCGACGCCATACGCCAGCAGATCGACGATCTCCATGTGCGAGTGCGTGAAGGCTTCCTGCTGGTCAGCGTGCGCCTGAACGCGGTGGAGACGCGGTTGGCGGCCATCGAGCAGCGGATGAATGCGGCGCAGCCGATCGACATCGCGAAACTGACCTCGGGGACCGACGTACCATGAGACATCTCGCAGGCGCGGAAACGGAGGAGACCGGGCACACGGACGCGGACTTCGCGGCGCTGTGCGCGCGCCTGCCGGTGCTGCGGCGGCACGAGCATCTGGTGGGAACCCGGCTGCACCAGTGGGCGCTACGGTTCCCGGGCACACGCGGCGACACGCTGAACGGCGTGGTCACCTACCTGCGGGACAACGTGAAGACCGTCTCGCCGATCAACCGTGCGTTCATGCGGCGGATGGTGCTGTTCGCCGATCTGGTGATGGACGGGACGCCGCCCGAGAAGGCGGCCGACAACGCGTGTCGCGAGCACCCCGACCCGTTGACCACCGTCACCAGGCGCCCCCCACGACCCGTGGCGGCCCCCGCCGGCGCTCGTTCCGCCCGAGCGACGCCGCGTCGAACGGATCCAGGTCGAAGACGACGCGGGTGAGCGCGCCGCGGAACCCTTCCGGTCAAGCCTGCCAGCCGCCCTTGTGGCGCCGCCCGCCGGCAGGCTGGCGGTATACTATCCGCCGCAGGACGCCATGCCGCGCGCGGGGGAATTCGCATGTCGCCGGAGCTGATCGCCGTCCTTGCCGTGGGGGCGCAGCTCGCGGGGCTGCTCGGCGGGTTGCGCGAGGCGGTGACGGGCCGGCGCGTGTCGGGTGACGCGGCGTGAGCACGGAAGTATCCACCCCCGGCCCGCAGGCGACGGCC